>DAOUEE010000050.1:0-48341 GCA_034430695.1 Anaerolineales bacterium
AAGGTGGCCGCCGGCGCGACCGCCATGGTCTGCTACCCGCTCATCATCGCCGGCGAACCCATCGGCGCCCTGTACCTGTATCTCCACGAGCGTGAGACTTTCAACGAACTCGAGCTGCTCATGCTGGACAACATCGTCAACCTGACGGCCATGACGCTCGCCTCCGCGCAGCGTTTCACGGAAGCGCAGCACGAACAGGTGCGCAAGGAAAAGGAGCTGCGCCGGCTCCACCGCGCGGGCATGCTGATCTCTTCCCACACGCGCCTGCAGGACACGCTCGACGCCATTTTGCGCATGGCCCTGGAAGTCACGGACGCAAAATACGGCATCTTCCGCCTGGTCGATAAAGAGGGGAAGCGCCTCATCACGCACGCCTTCGCGGGAGAACAGCAGGTGAAACCGGCGACCGAGTCGCTGCCCATCGATGAGGGGTCCGTCATGGGCATGGTGGCCTTGAAGCGCTCGCCGCTGATCATCTCGGACCTGAGTGAGGACCCCTACAGCAAGATGTATTATCCCCTGGATCACGAGCTTGTCATGCGTTCGGAATTGGCCGTCCCCTTGATCGGGGCCAGCGGGCGCCTGGAAGGCGTCCTCAACCTGGAAAGCCCGCAGTTGAACGCCTTCAGCAAACAGGACCTGTACATCCTGCAGACTCTGGCCACGCACGCCGTCGCCGCCATTCAGGAAGTGCGCCTGCTGGATGCGCTGCAAGAGATTTCGACCTACATCCTCACCCAGCCGCTGAAATCCATCCACCAGAAACTCGTCGAACAGGCTTGCGATTTACTCAACGTGCCCCTGAGCGTGTTGTGGCTGCGGGAAGGCGACTGCTTGCTGGTCCAGGCGGCCACCCGGCCCGAACTGGAAGGCCGGCAGATCGGCCTGCAGGACTCATTGATCGGGAAGGCCGCCTTGTCCGGCGAAGCGGTGATCTCATCGGATTTGAAGGTCGATCTGCCTGCGGAGCTCTACGATCCGGCCGACTACAGCTCGTCGCTGATCGTACCCCTTTTCGCCGCCGGAGAAGCGGACTCGAACAGCCCCGTCGGCGCCTTCAGCATCCACTGTGCGGCCGATCGCGAGCGCGATTTCGAGCAGTCCGAATGGGATCGCAACGTGCTCAGCATCCTGGGGTATTATGCGACGCTGGCCATACAAAACGCCGCGCATCAGGAAGCCGCCCGTCTGGCGCAGGAGCAGCGTACGGTGACGGAGGCGTTTGCCGCCATCGGTGATATCGCCTCCAACCTGATGCATCAGTTGAACAACAAGATCGGCGCCATACCGGTGCGCATCGAAGGCATCCAGGACAAGTGTGCCCCCAGCCTGGCGGCGGATCCTTACTTGAGCCAGAATCTGACGGAAATCGAGAAGAGCGCGGCCACGGCCATCGAAATCCTGAAGGAAAACCTGTTCTTCCTGCGCCCGATCCGCTTCTCTTCGGTGAAGATCCAGGAGGCGATCGACAGCGCGTTGAGCGCGGCACGGCTGCCGGACGGCGTCCAGGTCGTCTGCCGGGATCTGGAGTCGCTGCCTCCCGCACACGCCTGTCCCAAGCGGCTGCCGCTGGTGTTCATCAACCTGTTCGACAACGCCGCGCGGGCGATGCGGGGCAAGGGAGAGATACGCGTCCGCGGCGCCGCGGACGGAGACCGGATTCGCATCGACATCCACGACACGGGACCCGGCATTCCCCCCGAACTGCACGAACGTATTTTCGAGTTGAACTACAGTGGTCAACCCTCCGAGTCGCATGAGAATCTGGGATTTGGCCTGTGGTGGGTCAAAACGCTGATGACCCGTTTCGGCGGACTGATCACGGTGGACAGCGACGGATGTTCGGGTACGACCTTCATCCTCGAACTGCCCCGCGCGAAGGGAGACGCGTGATGATGGGAGAACCGATTCTCACCTTGATCGTCGAAGACGATCCCTCCTGGCAGGAAATCCTGATCGACATCCTGACCGATTTCGGTCTCAAGATCGATATCAGCGACAACCTGAAGGACGCCGTCGACCGCCTGCGCAGTACGCCGTATCGCCTGGCGATCATCGACCTGTCGCTGGAGGGTGAGGATCACAGCAATCAAGACGGGCTGGAAGTGTTGAAGGCCGTTCAGCGCCACGCGCCCGGATGCGTCAGCGTCATGCTGACCGGCTATGCGAGCGTCGAACTGGCGGTGGCGGTCATCCAGGAGTACGGCGCCATGACCTGCCTGCGCAAGGAAACTTTCCGGCGCGCGGAGTTCCGCAAGGTGATCCGTCAGGCCCTCTCCGCTTCAAACGCAAAACGAGATACGGACGAGCAACTGCTGGCCGAAGATGCGGTGGACCGACCCTCACCGCCTGACTCGAGCGAATCCACTGGGATTATCACGGGACTTGCGCTGGTGGTGGAGGACGATGCGGGCTGGCGCAGCCTGCTTGCCGAACTGCTCCAGGATGCCGGCTACCGGGTTCACGAGAGCGCCAGCTACGGCGAAGCCCTGGGCTTGTTGAAGCGCACGCATTATCAGGTCACCGTGGTCGACATTTCGTTGGCCAGCTCGGTCCAGCCCAACCACAACGAAGACGGCCTGCGTTTGTTGAAAACCACGCGCCAGGCCGGCATTCCGACGATCATCGTCAGCGGTTCGGCCGATCCGGATTCGATCGACCGCGCCTACACGGAACACAACATTTATGCGTACCTCGAAAAGCAATCCTTCGAGCGCAGAACGTTTCTCGAAAACGTGGATCAAATCGTCTCGCTCACCTCGCTGCCGCAGAGTCTGACGGATCGCGAGGAAGAAGTGCTCTCGCTCGTCGCCCAGGGCCTGAGCAACAAGGAAATCGCCGCGAAGCTGGTCATTTCCACGAACACGGTCAAACGGCACGTCAAGTCGATCTTCGCCAAACTCGACGTCAATTCCCGCGCCGCCGCTTCCGCGCATGCGATCCGTATGGGCCTGGGGGGCCAGGTGCAGGAGGAGTGATCACGCCTCCTTCCGTTTCTTGAGCGCCAGTGCGGTCTTGAGTCCCTTCTCGCGAATGACTTTGATCTTCAATCCGGTTTCGGTCAGGTGGAAGAAGCGCTTGCCATACTTGCGCAGGAGCTTCTTGTCGATCTCGAAGCCCAGGCCGGGCCGGGTGAAGGGCTGCAGCAAGGCGTTCTCATCGGGCAGGATCGGTGCGATGATCCCCTCGCGATACTGCGGGATCCAGGAGGACGGTTCGAGGGGATATTCCAGCGGGAGGCGGTTCTCGCCATCGGCGAGGACGAGGTTCCAATTGACGTAGAAACCGATTCCGTTGGTCCAGGTGTGGGGCGAATACAGACGTCCTTTACTGCGGCAGGCTTCGATCACCTTCGTCACCTGGGCGATGCCGCCGGCGAAGGTGGCGTCCGGCTGGTAGATGTCGAAGCAGTCTTTTTCGAACATGATCTTCATCTCGTCCCAGCCGTAATTCAATTCCGCGCCCGAAATCATCACCGGCGAAATTTTCTTCAGCGCCGCGTTGCCGTCGTAGTCGCGCGAATCGAGGGGTTCTTCGAGCCACTTGATCCCGTTGGCCTGGCAGGCGCGGGCGAACTCCGCGGCCCGGTCGAAGTCCCAGGCGGGCACGCGATCCACGATGGAAACGAGCCACCCCTGATTGGCGTCCACCCCCAGTTCGAAATCATCCCCCATGCCTTTACGTACGACCTCGATGTGGCGGATGTCGTCCTTCAATTCGTGATTCTTCACGCGCAGCTTGGCCGTCTTGAAACCGCGCTGTTTCATGGCCAGCAGTTCGTCGACGCGCCGCTCGGGCTCGTGCATTTCCCCCGTGGAGCAGTACACCGGGATCGGCCGCGCCGTCCCGCCCAGCAGATCGTAGACAGGTTTTCCTTGAGCCTTGCCCATAATGTCCCAGCAGGCGGGTTCGATCCAGAAATTGCGCCAGCCGAGAAACCCCGCCTGTTTGAGCAGGCTCTGCACGCGGTCGATGTCCGTGGGATCCGTGCCGAGCAGGTACCCGCCCAACAGGTCGCCCAATCCTTCGCGCTCCACCCCCAGGGCGGTGCCCGCCGAATACCCTTCGATGCCTTCGTCTGTGGTGAGCTTGACGAGTGTGAAGCGGTTGTGGGTTTGCGGATATCCCGGGATCCACGTCGGCCAGAAGGTCTCTTTCAGCGGAACGGACACGTGGTAGAGTTCGATCTCGGCGATCTTCATGTTCGCTAATCCTCTCTATAATGCGGTGGGGAAACGGACTGCGTTCATTATTCGACAGGATGGGATAATTTGTCAACTCTGGGCACGCAAAATAGAATGGGAACAGCTCGTGCTGCAAGCCGCGGCTTCATCCTCGAGCGTATCTCTGCGCAGGATGGAATCCGTCGGCATCGTATAATGATGGTGATCGCTCGGCGCTGCGCACGGATCCCGCAGGCAGATTTCTGTGAGGAGGAGATAAGAACGTGAGTACGCCTGAAGACAGAATCTACATCGGGGAGCAGGTGTATCGCACCGGAAGCGCCCGCGTTTCCGGCGGGTTGCTCTCCTTCCTCGGCGAGCAGTATTATCGCATCCAGAATTACGACCGCATGGAACCGTTCTTCATGAGCCTGGTCAGCAGCGCGGATCATTGGCTGTTCGTTTCAAGCACCGGCGGCCTGACCGCCGGCCGGCGCAGCGCCGATTCGGCGCTGTTCCCTTACGACACGGATGACAAGATCGCGACGAGCAGTTCCCATACGGGACACAAAGCGATTCTGCTGATCACGAAGGGCGAGCGGACGTATCTCTGGGAGCCGTTCTCGGAGAGATACCCCGGAGTGTATCGAGTCGAAAGGGATTTATACAAAAACGTCTACGGAGACA
The DNA here is from genome assembly GCA_034430695.1 of Anaerolineales bacterium. GTDB lineage: Bacteria > Chloroflexota > Anaerolineae > Anaerolineales > E44-bin32 > WVZH01. Next base: position 4,851 of record DAOUEE010000050.1, read on the forward strand.
AGCTGGTTTTCGAGGAAACCAATCAGGACCTGGGGTTGACCTACCGCTACGCCTGGAGAACCAGCGATCGATTCGGCTTCGTCAAGACGGCCTGGCTGAAAGACATATCGGGCAGCGGGTGCTTCGTGACGCTGATCGACGGTCTGCAGAACATCCTGCCCTACGGCGCGAACGTGCAGGTGCAGCGGTCGTACAGCAATCTGCTCAACGCCTATAAAAGGAACGAGGTCGATGCGGAGACCGGGCTGGGCATTTTCGCCCTCAGCTCGAGTCTGACGGACCTGGCGGAACCGAGCGAATCGCTGCGGGCAACGACCGTCTGGCAGGTCGGGCTGAACGATGTCCGCTATCTCCTGTGCTCGCGTCAATTGGCGGCCTTCGAGCGCGGCGCGGAAGTCGTTGGGGAAGCCGACATGCGCGGCCGTCCGGGGGCTTATCTGGTCCATGCGGCTTTCGACCTGGCCCCCGCCGGGGAACGATCATGGCACTTCGTAGCCGAGGTCAACCAGGATCATGGCTGCATCGTCTCACTCGAGAACATGCTCCGCCGCAGCAAAACGGTGTTGTGTAAAAAGCTCGAAGATGACATCGAGAGCGGCACCGAGGATCTCGTCTCCATCGTCGCCGGCGCAGACGGTTTGCAGGCGTCGGGGGACCGGTTGAGCGCGGTGCATCACTTTTCCAACACGCTCTTCAACGTCATGCGCGGCGGCGTCTTCGCAGATAATTACACGATCGGCAAGGATGACCTGCTGGATTTCTTCGAAGTGCGCAACCGGCCGGTGTTGGAGGATTGTAAGGCGTTCTTCGCGGGCCTGCCGGAAGAGGCCGACCTCAACACCTTGTTGGCCTCCGCCGTCGGCAGCGGGAAGGCTGGCCTTGAGCGCTTGTGCTATCAATACCTGCCGCTCACCTTTAGCCGCAGACACGGCGACCCGAGCCGTCCTTGGAACCAGTTTTCGATCAACGTCAAGAGGCCGGACGGAACTCGGGCGTTGGACTATGAGGGCAATTGGCGCGACATCTTTCAGAATTGGGAGGCACTGGCTTACAGCTATCCCGAGTTCGTGGAGAGCATGATCTGCAGTTTCGTCTGCGCCACGACCGCCGATGGATACAATCCGTATCGAGTGACCCACTCCGGCATCGAATGGGAAAAACCGAGTCCGGGAAGCGCCTGGGCCAACATCGGTTACTGGGGGGACCACCAGATCGTCTATCTGCAACGTTTCATGGAGATCTCGGACAAGTTCCATCCGGGCAGGCTTCACGTCCTGCTGAAGCGCAGGATCTTCAGCCACGCCAACGTCCCGTACCGAATCAAACCGTACCGCGCCATTCTGGCCGACTGGTACGACACCATCGTCTTCGACCGCATCCTGGACGAGCGGATCGCCGCACTCGTCGATGAAATGGGCACAGACGGCAGGCTGGTTCTGGGCGCCGATGGGTGTGTCTTCCACGTCAGCCTGGCGGAGAAGCTGATCATCCTGCTGCTGGCAAAACTGGCCAACTTCGTGCCGGAGGGCGGCATCTGGATGAACACGCAGCGTCCGGAGTGGAACGACGCCAATAACGCACTGGTGGGCAGGGGTTTGTCCGTCGTCACCCTGTGCTACCTGCGGCGTTACGTGGCTTTCTTCCAGAAATTGTTGTCGGACGATGACGCGGACAGTGTCGAGGTGACCCGGGAAACAAGAAGGGTCTTCGATGCGATCGGGGAGATTCTGCACGAGCACGAGGAGGCGCTCGATGCCGGTTTCGACGATCGCCGGCGCCGGGCCGTGATGGACGCCCTGGGAGAGGCCGGCAGCGACTACAGGCAGCGTGTTTATCGGGGAAGCTTCGCTGAAGATTTCGAGTGCCTGGATTTGGACGACTTGTCGGCTTTCTTGGCGTTGGCCCAACGCTACATCGAGCACACGCTGCAGGCAAACCGGCGCGAGGACGGTCTGTATCATGCCTACAACGTGCTGCATATCGGCGGCGGCAGTGCATCGGTCGGCCATCTGTACGAGATGCTGGAAGGGCAGGTGGCGATCCTGTCCTCGGGCCTGTTGTCTGGCCGAGAGTCACTCGAATTGCTGCGGTCCTTGCGCGAAAGCAAGTTGTATCGCGCCGACCAGCACAGCTACATTCTTTATCCAGATCGAGATTTACCCGGCTTCCTGTCCAAGAACCGCCTGCCCCCCGAATGGGTGGAAGAATCCGTCTTGCTCACCAGACTCGTCGAGGTGGGAGATCGCACGCTGATCGTGAGAGACGAGAATGGGACGTTCCATTTTCCGGGAGATTTCAGGAACGTGAAGGACGTCGAGCGCGCCCTGGCCGATTTGAGGGAGAAAGAGGAATACGCCGGCCTCGTCGATGCGGATTACGACTCGATCCGGGAGCTGTTTGAGGCTGTGTTCGACCACGCCTCGTTCACGGGCCGTTCGGGGACGTTCTTCGCCTACGAAGGGCTGGGCAGCATCTACTGGCACATGGTCTCGAAGCTGCTGCTCGCCGTTCAGGAATCACTGCTTCGAGCGCGTGCCCGGGGCGAGTCGGGCTCGACCGTCCAGGCTCTGGTCGACATCTACGATGATATTCGCAGCGGTATCGGCTTCAACGAGCCGCCGCAAGTCTACGGCGCCTTCCCGACCGATCCGTATTCTCACACGCCGGCCGGCCAAGGGGCGAAGCAGCCGGGTATGACCGGGCAGGTCAAGGAGGAGTTACTGGCGCGATGGGCGGAATTGGGCGTTTTCGTGCGGGAAGGCAAGCTCTCTTTCGATCCGCTGATGCTGCGCAGGGAAGAATTCGCGCCGCAGGAGCTCGCCTTTGCATACATCGACGTACTTGGCGATGTGCGCTCGATCGATCTGCCGCCCCGCTCGCTGGCGTTTACGTTCTGCCAGGTGCCCATCGTCTGTACCTATTCCGACGACGATGAAGTTGAAATCGCCTATTCGGACGGCCGCTTGCGCCAGATCCATGGACGCTGCCTGGATGTTGAGGCGAGTCAGCACATCTTCAGGCGCGATGGGGACATTGAGCGGATCGCCGTCTTTCTGCATCCGGGCTAAAATGCCAGCTTCCAAAAGCCCACCGCCGGCAGCGGTATCGGTATGTTCTACTCGAATTGAATTGACCATCGGTCTTGTTCGGAATTCGTAAATTTCAAAGGATGGAAATGCCATGTCACAAGCGCAAACAGTCATCAAACAAATGAGCCTCGAAGAAAAGGCCGCGCTCTGCACTGGAGCCAGCGCGTGGACGACCGTGCAAATCGAACGGCTGGGTCTTCCTGCAATAACCATGTCAGATGGCCCTCATGGTGTACGCAGGGTGCCTGATGGCAAATCGCTGGTGCTGTCGAGCCTGCCGGCCACTTGCTTCCCTACGGCTTCCTGCTTGGCTTCAACCTGGGATGTCGATTTACTCCGCAAAATGGGTGAGGCCATGGCTGAAGAAGGCATTGCGTTGAATGTAGACGTCATTCTCGGTCCCGGGGTGAATATGAAGCGTTCCCCGTTGTGTGGCCGGAACTTTGAATATCTCTCCGAAGATCCTTTCCTTGCCGGAGAATTGGCGGCCGGCCTGATCGCCGGCATTCAGGGGAAAGGTGTGGGCACCTCGGTCAAGCATTTCGCTGCAAACAATCAGGAGTCCCAGCGGCTGAGTATCAATGCTGTAATCGACGACCGCACGTTGTACGAGATCTATCTGCCGGCGTTCGAAACCGTCGTGAAGAAAGCCCAACCCTGGACGGTGATGTGCGCTTACAACAAGCTCAACGGCACCTATTGTTCTCAAAACCACAGACTGCTGGTGGACATCCTTAAAAATGAATGGGAGTTCGAAGGATTGGTTGTATCGGATTGGGGTGCCGTTCACGATCGAGTCGCCGCACTCAAGAATGGTCTTGATCTGGAAATGCCCGGTCCACAGGACGGCCGCGTTCAAGCCGTCATTCAGGCCGTTCGTTCGGGTGAATTGGATGAAGACACCCTGGACGAGTCGGTGGAACGCATTCTCAAGGTCGTCTTCGAGGCGCAGAAAACTCCCAAAGGGGGCAATTTCGATGCGGAAGCGCACCATGCCATGGCGCGCAAGATAGCCGGCGAGGGAATGGTCTTGCTCAAGAATGACGGCATCTTACCGTTGAAAAGGCAGCAGCATATCGCCGTAATCGGACGATCGGCCGAGGAGCCGTATTTCCAGGGAGGCGGCAGCTCGCACGTCAACCCCACGCAGGTGGCCATTCCGTTCAAGGAATTGCAGGAACAGGCGGGTGAAGCGGAGTTGAGTTATGCTGAAGGCTACCTCGCCGATGAAACTTTCCGCCAGGATTTGGTCGACCGGGCTGTGGAGCTGGCCCAATCCGCAGACGTGGCATTGCTCTATATTGCGCCGCCTCCCAATACAGAGTCTGAGGGCTACGATCGGACGGGACTCGATCTAACCGCCCCGCAGTTGGCGTTGATCAAAGCGGTTGCGGAGGCACAATCCAACACCGTCGTCATCTTGAATAACGGCGCGCCGGTGGTCATGAGCGAATGGATCGACGATGTGCCCGCCGTACTCGAAGCGTGGATGATGGGCCAGGCCGGTGCCGGTGCAATTGCTGAGGTTCTGTTTGGCAAGCTGAACCCCAGCGGTAAACTGGCAGAAACCTTCCCCATCAAAGCGGTCGATGTTCCGGCGCACATCAATTGGCCGGGCAGCGCTGGTGAAGTCCGATACGGAGAGGGGATTTTCATCGGCTATCGTTACTATGACGCGAAAGAAATGCCTGTGCTCTTCCCCTTCGGCCACGGACTGAGCTACACGACGTTCGCGTATGACAATCCCCGGGTTTCAGCCTCATCCTTCAAGGATATCGATGGTGTGACGGTGTCGGTGGATGTCACCAACACGGGCAGTGTGGCCGGGAAGGAAATCGTTCAGGTTTATGTGCGCGATCACGAATCTGAGTTGATGCGTCCGGAAAAGGAATTGAAAGGTTTTGCGAAGGTCGAGCTTGAACCCTGCGAGACCAAATCCGTTTCGATCGATCTGGATTTCCGTTCCTTTGCCTACTACCATCCGAGATACAAGCAGTGGATAACCGAGGATGGGGATTTCGATATTCTCATCGGCGCCTCGGCTGCGGATATCCGCTGCTCGTTGACCGTGACTATGGAATCGACCCTGGAACTGCCGTGCTTGATCGATCGAGAATCTACGATCCGCGAATGGATGGCCGATCCGCGCAGCAATGTGGTCTTGATGCCGGTTTACGATCAGATCCAGGCCCGGAGTCGAGGACTCTTCGGCACGGGCGATGACGAGGATGCCAGTATGGATTTGATGGCCATGCTCGGTGAAATGACGCTTGTGAGCGTTCTAAGGTTCCAGCAAAGCGCATTACCCATGCCCGCTGATGAGATCGTCGATGACTTACTGAAGCAGTTGCACGGCAAAGAGCAATGACGCATTCAGAAAGATCGCTGGTTCCGGCAGTTTGAATCGGGCGTCTTCTTCTCGTCTATGAGGGGGAGGCGATACATTCGCTGCCCAACGCATGTCGAAGCCAAAGGTATAATTCGGTGATGATGGCGAGAAATCAGCGTTATAGAGGGAACAGTACTTCAATGCCGCAACATCATTTTTGCCGTTGATAAAAAGGTGATACGAATGCATCAATGGAAAACAGGTTATATCGATATCCACGGAACGAAGCTTCATTATTACCGCAGCGGTGATTCGAAGCCGCCCTTGATGTTGGCCCATGGCATAACCGATGATGGATTGTGTTGGTCGCCTGTTGCCGAGGTGTTGTCTGGCGAGTATGACGTGGTCATGGTCGATTTGCGCGGGCACGGGAAATCAGACGCTCCGGAAGAAGGTTACGATCGGGTGACCATGGCTGCGGAGTTGTCGGAATTCATTATTCGTTTGGGGTTTGAAAAACCGATTTTAATCGGCCATTCATTAGGTGGAATGGTTGTATTAACATTGGCCAGCCGCACACCGGATTTGCCGCTGGCGGTCATTGTTGAAGATCCTCCTCCATATTGGCGTGAACACTCGCTCTCGCCCGAAGAAGTTGACGCTCGAGCCGGGATGCGTATGTGGATGTGTGATTTGAAACGCAAGACCCGGGACGAACTGCTGGAAATAGCCCGCTCGGAGAACCCAACCTGGTCGGAAGCGGAGTTGGGTCCATGGGCGGATTCGAAACATCGCTTCAGCCTGAAAATAACCCAGATTATCGACAACTTGGGTCCCGACCCGCTTGATTCCCCAATGCTGTTGTCCCGCATCGCTTGCCCGGTACTCGTAATTACTTCGGATCCGAAGCGAGGCGCCATCCTGACGGATGAGGATGTAGCTGAGCTGCAAAAATCTATACCGCACATGAAACGCACACACATCCCGGGGGCTGGGCACAGCATCCATCGAGAGCGGTTTCCATCGTACATGGAAAAGGTGCAGGCATTTCTAAAGCAAGTGCGTAGATGATGCAAAGCCCGTTCTGGCTCGGGTTCAAGATATGTGCGAACATGGGGTTGTTCTTAAGTAGAATGCTTTATCGTGATGTCGAAAAAGAGGCCAAGGTGAACGTTGGATTGTTCGTTTCGAAAGGAATTGCCGATGACCAGTATTGTTTATTACGGATCCCCGCGGCAGGCACAGCTCAAAGCGGAGGAAAGCCTGCCCGCCAAACTCGATCTCATCATCGAAAAGTTGATGATCCGCGAACGAGTGAAGGATGAGACCGTCGCCGTCAAGCTGCATCTTGGCAACAACGTCGGTTATTCCGTCATTCATCCGGTGTTCGTACGCAAAATCGTTCAGGCGGTTAAAGACGGCGGCGGGAAACCATTCGTTTGCGACATCGCCTGGGACACGGCCAGCGCGGCTGAACGCGGCTACACGCCCGAGGTCCTGGGATGCCCGGTATTTCCCGTGGGCGGTCCCAACGGGGATTATTCTTACGCGCATGAGAGAAAATTCAAGAACATCAGCGAGTGGAAGGTCGCCGGTATGGTTCAGGACGCCAGTTTTTTGGTCAATTTCGCCCACGCCAAGGGGCACCCTACGTGCGGCTATGGCGGTGTTTTCAAAAACATCGCCCTGGGATGTATGGTCGGCTCCACCCGCTCCGCTATGCACGACAGCTGCCATTACGATCCCTACTGGTTCCCGGAAAATGCCGGCCAGGGTGACTACGAGAAAATCATCGCCTCCTGCCCGCACAAAGCCATTTCCGAAGACAAAGAAAGCCCGGGAGACCTGCACCTTCACATCGAACCCTGCAACCAGTGCGGCCGCTGCCTGGAAGTAGCTCCGCCGGGAAGCTGGAAGATCGACGCGGTTAATTTCCACGCTTTTCAGGAAGCCTGCGCAAACAGCGTGGACCTCACGCTTTCCACGTTCGAACCAGGCAAACACGTCCATCTGGTGCTGGCCACCCACATGACCCCCGTGTGTGATTGTTTCGGATTTACCGGCATGCCGATCTTGCCCGATGTGGGTATCTTCGGTTCGGATGACATCGTCGCCCTGGACCAGGCCGTGTTGGACAAGATCGGCGAGACGCAGTTGATCGAGGCAAACGTGCCCACCAGCATGGAGGTCCACACTCGAGAGGGACATCCCTTTCAGTGGCTGCATGGCCCGCTCAAAGACCCATACAAGGTCGTGGAGTACGGCGAGGCGCTCGGACTCGGCAGTCGAAAATACAAGTTGGAAGACGTTTACCCGGTCAAGGAAGACGCCTTCGGATCGATGGGCTACATTCCGGCAGAATGAGGTCCGACAACATGCGTATCGATTATCTTGCCGATCATACCGATGTGATGCTTGAACTTGCTTCGATACATTGTGCGTTTTTCGGGCGCTTCAAACCCGACATGACGCCCGAGAGTCGCGCGCGAGAGCTTTGCAAGCGAAGCGGAAAAACGTCCATTCCCCTCACACTGGTCGCGCTTGATGGCAAAACGCCCATCGGATCTGCGTCGCTCGTCGAACACGATCTTAACAGCCGTCCGGATTTGTCGCCCTGGGTCGCTTCCGTCGTCGTACGCTCCGATTACCAGCGCCAAGGTGTTGGTACGGTTTTGATGAGGCGCATTGAAGACGAAGCGGTGAAGCTGGGGATAAATAGGCTGTATTTATTTACGCCTGACACGGAAGTCTTTTATAGAACGTTGAATTGGGCGACCATCGGTCAAGAGATATTCAAGAATCGATTTGCAGTGACGCTGATGGAGAAGGAAATCCCGGTCTAAGGCGCCATGCCCGGGATTCGCATACCTGATGCAACGATCTGCAGCAGTCGTCGATTGCAATTATGAGACACGATCAAGCTTGGAGAAGACTCATTCTTGATCGTCTCGGTGCATCTCGCTTTGATCCGTTCTATCCGAATCGCGAAACCACATCCAGCCGCACAACCCCAGGCCAATCAGAGTCAGCAATAGTCCCAGTGGGGCGTCCCAGGGAAGGTAGCGGAATTCATAGAGGTGTCTGCCGGCAGGCGCCTCGACCTGGAGCCATTCATCGCCGATCAGCTCCACGCGTTCCCCATCCCGCCACGCCCGCCACCCCAACCAGGTGTTTTCCTGAACCACCAATTCGCCGGGAGCCGGATTATTACAGGTTACTTGGATGAAACCGCCCGAGCCTACGGCTTCACAAACTTGATCGCCCTCGGGACTCGTCACCGCAGCATAATTCACGTATTCCCGTTCGTAGATTGGAATCCCATCCGCCTCCCCGACCAGTGTTGCTGGATCCGCTGGTGGTCCTGGTCGGCTGGCCTCCAATTTGGCCAGCGGAAAAGGACGGTCCTTCCAATTCCAGGGTCGAATGCCCGGGCTGAGTTTGAGTCCCATGGATATAGCCGCCTCGATGTAATGGTGTTCGCCGAAGGGCGGCTCGACCCACTGCAAAGTAGGTGTCCGAAGTTCCTCAAGCAGATCGTAGACATGATCCCCAATTTCGGTGGTGTAGATCCAATACTGGGAGAATTCATTGCACTTCTTCAGATTCAGGATCAAGGGGATCAAGAGAAGCCATTTGATCGAGAGGGACCGGCTGTTGGTTTGTGGTCCGGCGCCGTAGGTCAGGCTGAGAGAAGGCCAGGGGTGCTTGAGAAGACGATCGAGGCCATAAGCGGCAAGCGCCAGAATGGGAGGAACGACCAACCCTGTGATCAGGGCGGGATGTCGGATTCCTCCCAGCGCGGGAAACAATTTAACTCCCCATTTCAAGAGAACGGCGCTGCCGATCAGGAATTCGATCAGGATCACCGCTGCCAGGTAGCCGTTGCGCGAACGATCTTCTCTCTTTGTCCAGGCGAGCCCTACGACTGCCAATATCACCGCCGTCCAGCCGATGAAAAGAGTATAGAGATAAGCATAAGGATATTTCTGAAGGCTGCTATTTAAGTAGAATTCATGCTCGTCGATGACCAGATTGAGCGGCAAGTATTGCAGCGGCTGAGCGGTCGTAAAATTGGGATCGGCGTCCTTCACGAAGTTGGGCAGGAAATGAAAGAGCGGGACCAGAAACACTGCTGCCAGAAGCAGCGCACAACCGGCGGCCATCAAATAGGGTCGTAACTGCCGGCGTATGCCCTGGCCCGTATCCAAAAACAATATGGGCAAAGCCAGCATGGATGCAGCCATGCCGATTTGAATGTAACCTTGGCCGGATAGCAACGCGGATGCTACGGCTAAAGCCAGCAAGACGATTGCCTTCCTGCTGCCGTCCCGCCTCACGGCTAATACCGCGGGAAATACCAGGCTGCACATGGACATCGACAATAACACACCGAACACGCCGAGTTCCATTTTTCCGGCGAGTTGCCCACCCGCGACGGCCACCAACGCGCTCCACATGCGAGGCAGCCATCCTACTTTCATTTCCCTCGCCAGCCACCACTGAGCTACGCCCCCGAAGAAGAAAGCGAGCACGATTGCCGCCTTGGAGCCGTTGATTACGCCCCAGATCGTCGTTGTCAGTATGACGATCGGATGCAGCATACTCCCATGGAGATCCACTAAGGCAGGGTTGCCTCCGCGTGTGGAGCCGTTCCAGAACGCACACCAGCCACACTCTCCGACCTGCGCCCATAGGTTGTGAGTTTGAATGCTGGAAATGAACTCGCGTCCGGCCGGGACCACTTGAGGGTTGAAGTCAAGATAATCTCTGCCGATCCATACTGCCCAGGCTGCAATCACCAAGATCTCGAAAACCAGGAGAAGCTTTTCTCGATGCCGCTGGAACATAATGCCTCCTGACAGCTCGTTCAGGTACGTTCATGCCTCGATACGCGTCGGGGTGCTGTGCGCTGATATTCTAGCCGAGAGGAGTGGGATGCGAAACTGCTATTTATGTGGAAGAATCACTCCTGAAATATGTGATTCTACAGGAAGGGATATCCAACCGAATAACGGTCATGAAGCATTCTATATTTTCGGGTGGAATATATGCTGCAAAGATAAAGGAGTGAGATGATTTTGGATTCACAAAAGAAGATAAAGAAGTGCGTGTGGTGGGGGCATAAAACACCGGTTAACTCAGATTGTAATAATTCTGTTCGTCAGCTATATTCTCTAGGTGCACCTGACTTTTCTCGATAGATAACAGAAATTCTTTATTGGGTGGGGAGCGGTTTATGAATGATGAAAATTACTTAGAGGGAATAGCCGCAGCAAAGAGGGGAGACTGGGAAAAGGCACGTAAGCTATTTATAGAGGCCGTGAAACAGGATCCTAAATTTGTAGATGGTTGGTTAGCGCTGGGGTGTAGTTTAAAAGATTTTTCAGAAAAGGAGTTTTGTTTCAAACGAGCTCTGGCGCTTGATCCCGAGAATAAAAACGCTCTGCGTTTTTTACAAAAACTTCATGGGCAACGAGTTGCATTGAGTGAGGATGAAGTAAGCTCAAAGCTTGAGAGCATCGAACGACACTCCGAAGGTCAAAGGCGAGCTCATCAAAACGCTTCAATTCCTATACTCCCGATGTTTTTAGTCGGCACAATTTTAGGTATTCTGTTGGTTGGAGCGGGGCTTTTATCTGTTTTTAGATCCGATCCCCCTGCGTTGTTTAAGAAGATAGCACAAGTTATTGTTGAATCGCCGGATGCTGAAAATCTCAACGAACAAGTCGTTACGGATGCCTTTACTCCCACTTTAACGCAAATCTCGATCCCAAGTCCGACGAGTACACTCGTGCTTGCTGAAATGCTGCAATTAGATGTGAGCCAGCGGATTACCATCGTTAACGATGATGTCGAATTGGCCTTACGTGCCATGCAGGAAAGCCGCTATACCGAAGCGGTTTTGATTTGGGATGAAATAATAGCGACGGTCCCAGAATACGCGGAAGCGTATTTCCAACGAGGTGTCTGCTACGACCGGCTTACAGAGACCCAACGTATCTACGACGAAACGCTGGCAATGGCTCAACGAGCTTACACCGATTTCACCAGGGCAATTGAGTTGGGGCCGCCGAAAGGCGAGTACTACTACATGCGGGCTATTAGCGCCGGGACCTTAGCGGGCATGCAGGAATTTTATGTGGATAAACTGCCTTATCTTGAACAGAATTTAGAGGATCGTCTCCAGGCATACGCACTAGGCGACAGCAATCCTTGGGAAACGCGCTCTGTCGGGATTGCTTTGCGAACCGCTGGATATTGTAAAGAATCCTTGGACTACTTTCTACGCCTAGAGGAAGAAAGGAGCACGAGAGGGCGCAATAAAACACGCAGCGGTTCCATACCCAGTGGCATAGCAGATGCCTATTACTGTTTAGGGGATATCGAAAATGCGGTGACATATAAAGAAGTTGCGATAAATAATGCCATCACTAGAGGGGACTCAACTGAAGATTATGTGCGTGATTACGCGCGTTTCCTTTATGCTCAGGGGAGATACGAAGAAGCGTTGGATGTGATGAATGTATTGATCGAAGCAATGCCGTATTATGGTGGGAATCGTTATTACATTCGGGCGCTGCTTCATTACGCACTCGGTCAACCGGAGTTGGCACAGGAGGATATCGAATTTGGCGCCGGGCAGACCTGGGGACAGTATGGAGTACGAGCTTATGTCTTGGGCCAATTGGCATTGGATGAGGGGGATGAGGAGATGGGTTTGTATTGGCTTCAATTGGCTGAGGCTTCTTTATCACCAACCGAAAATCCTGTTTTACTAGCGAGCGCTCGAGAAATGATTCTTCAATTAGACGGTAATTTTCTTTATCCAATACCCTCCCCAACCGAAGTGGCAACTCGTACACCAATCCCGGTGGTTGCCGATTATGTCTACTTCACTCCGACGCCACCGGCGCCAATCCCCGAACCGATTTTAGTAAATTTCAGTGGAACAGGTTTTCTCCACTTCTCGTCTGGTGAGGCACAGGTGTTCTTGTTTCGACCTCAAGGCTATCACACGATAGAGGAAGTCGTGTCTCTGAGCGTGTACATGCTGGGAGTCTATCCAAGTGAATCAGCTTCGCTAAGAATATCTTTTCTACCGATCGATGGTGGTGACTTTGGGAAAGCAGTATATCTATCCGAAGGAGAGAATCGGATCTCCGATCCGGAAAGTTTCGTAACTTCCGCCGGCTACGTGTATGTAAAAATCATCAATATGGGCTTGGAACCAACCGTGATTGATGATGTCCGTATACGTCTCGAGGCGATCGATCCGGAGGGCACAGAGGTTGTCTATGGCTATGTCGATAACGAGTAAGCGTTCTCGAGTGCTTCGCAGGTTGTTGATTCCCGGGATGTTGGGATTCATATTCGGAGCGTGTATTGGAGCCTTCGGAGCGGGTTGGATTATGGTGCAAAAAACTGTTGGAGAGCTACAAGAGCCAAGGGTTACGAGTACAGTGGATTCCAATCAATTATCTCCAACCCAGTCGCCAGATGACTATTACGGAGTAATTAATGAGATTCAGAGATTCATATATCAAGATTTTTCAACTGCGATCTCGGGGTTGAAGGAAGCAATGGAGACCGTTTCCAACAGCCTCGATCAAGCACTTGCTCATAGCTATTTAGTCTTCGCATACGAGATCAGAGGCGACCATGAACTTGCCGTTGCACATTACCAACAAGTACAGAATCTCGTGCAGCCATCGATCGACGAGTCTTCCGATCCTTGGGACGTAAGCCGAGCTTTCGAGTATGTCGTTCGTTCCGCTGTGACGGTGGGAGATCTAGATACAGCGCAGCAGGAATACGAGGCAATGAAAGCGCGGATTGAGTCGCTGATCGGGGAAATTAACGAGGCTCCCACATTGGCGCGGGTATATCGGAATTTGATCGAAGCTGCATCTGAAGTGATGGAATATGAAGAGACGGAAAAATACTTTACGGAAATGGAGACACAGCTTTCACCCATGCTTGATAACCTTACCACCGCGGAGGAAATCGGTCTCGCGTATTACCAACTCGTACAAGCAGCCAACATTGTTGGAGATTCGAACCGATCAGAGATATACAATCAAGCGTTGATTGATAGGCTCAAGCCTTTGCGTAAGGGAATCAGCGACGAGAAAATGCTTATGAAAGTCAATCGGTACCTGGGGGACGCAGAGTTTGCATTGGGGAATTACGATTTTGCGGCTGTCTACTATCATGATTTGGTTCAGCTAGAACACTCGACCTACAACGTGTATTTACTCGCCTCTACGTACAGCTTGGGAGGAAATTATGGGTGTGCATTTACGTGGTACCAAAATGTGGCACTAGTAGCGGAGAACGATACGACAAGCGTATATACGGACCTTTATAAAGAAGGTGCCGAGGCAGGACTTGAGAGTATTCGTGAATTCGCTGATACAGTTGGGGGTTTTCCAGACTGTAATGTCAGATGAATTGGTCTCGTTTCTTTCTCCAAGAAGTGCTTGTGTGTGTAAATCTGAGTCGTCTGCTCGCATACAAATTAGATACTGATTCGCTATTTTCACTACGTTAAATTGAACTGAATCGCACTCGACCGATGCAAGTCGGGTTGCCCTGCGCTGATGCCCTGGCCGAGATGTGTTGGATACGAAATTGCCCGCCTCCGTCATTCCATTCGACCTTTTTTTGATTTGTACATATGCACATAATAGGAGTCGATTTGATCCTTTCCAGATAATGTCGCTGGATTCGACGGAAGTGGAAGAATGGTCTTAATCGAATGTTAATACCTCTTCCCGAGAAAATAGATCAAAATTGAGAAAGGCCGAATTTATTCATCCGCATTGGGAGGTTATAAAGAGATGAATTTAGTGAATACTGTACTACCGTTTACTTCCAGCATCATCAGTTTTATCTTCGCATTTCTTATACTCAAGCGCTACGCAGCCCGGCGAGGTCCGCATCTACTGCTCTGGGGCATCGGTATGATCTTCTATGGTATCGGTGGGTTCTGCGAGGGATATTACGGCGCCTTCGGCTGGAATACTCTGGTCTTCCGGCTGTGGTACCTGTTTGGCGCCATCCTGGTGGCTGCCTGGTTGGGGCAGGGCACCGTCTACTTGCTGGCGAAGCGAAATTGGGCGAATGGCTTAATGGTCGTGCTCGCTCTCGGCTCGCTGTACGGATTGATACGTGTCTTTGGCGCAGAACTTGACCCAACGCTGATGACGACGAGCTTGCATACCGGCAGTGAAATGAGCGGTCACGCCATCATCACGCCGGGCGTGCGAACGCTGACGCCTTTCTTCAACATATACGGCACGTTGACATTGGTGGGCGGTGCGGCCTGGTCGGCGTGGATTTTCTGGCGAAAGCGCGTGCTGCTGCATCGGACCATCGGCAACATCCTCATCGCCGCCGGCGCGATGCTGCCCGCGTTCGGCGGGACGTTCAGCCGCATGGGACTGAGTGGCGCCTTGTACCTGAGTGAATTGTTGGGGGCCATTTTGATGTTCGTGGGCTTTCTGCGCGCCATCACACCCATGGGTGCGACTGAGCCACAACCGGCTCCGATCGGCTGATCCGTTTTTCCGCGTGGATGGGTTGAATCATGCCCTTTAGCCTCGATCGTCAACCCGAGGACAATGAGTTGGAATGTGCCCGCTGCGGCGCCTATTTTCACTATCACTTGACTCGCTGTCCCAATTGCGGTGTGAACATCTACGATCCGGATCTTGACGCGGAAAATGCGGATCGGGACTGGATCGACGACGCCAATGAGACCCGGGTTGGTTTATCTCGTAAAATTGACGATTTTCTGCACAGAATATTGCGTAAGCCGTATCGCATAGACGAAGTCTTCGGAAGCGCGATCGATCAGGCCGTCTTGTACGACGATCTCCTGCAGAAAGTGGGCGGTGACAAGTCGGTCGTTGAGCGGCTGCTGGCGTACGAGCGGCAGAGACGGCCCGAAGGCACGCGCTTCGATTGGCTGCAAAACGCAATTCAGCGTTGGGAACGGGATAATCGCCCATCGGGCAGCGTGAAGGAGTGACGCCTCGAGTAACGCCAGAATTTTCCCCTTTCCTACTTCTGGTGTACTCAAAAATCCATCGACCGTAGGATGACGCACAGTGACCGGCGCTCTATACTTTCCACATCTTGTTCGTTCCAGGAGGAAGGATGAACAGCCCGGTAATGGAGAAAAACACTGTTATACGCCGCCTTGCGATCGTGACCGTTCTTTTGCTTCTACTCATCGGACCGAATTTCGGTCCAATTCCTTCGCTGCTGCATCGACATCTATCCATCGAGACGTCGGTCCTCGTGCTGCTGACCTCTTTTTGGATCGGCTTTTGCATCATCATCGCCGTGATGCTGCGTATGAGCGGCGGAACGTCTTTGCGCGAGTTACTGCGTTCGCTGGGGCTCGGTGCTCCCTCCCGTGCGGCAGCGAACGTCGCCGGTTTGGTGTTGGGTTTGGTATGGGGTGCTTTTTTCCTGACCGGTATTTTCCAATTCGATCCCGATGCCGACATCGCCCAGATCAGCAGTTTGCGCGTGGTGGCCGCTTTGCTCGCGGCCGGAGGCGCTTTGCTCGAAGACTTCGTCACGCGCGGTTTCCTGATGAATCAAATGCAGCGCATCAGTGTTCCGCAATGGGCACAGGTTCTGGCATCCGCCCTGGTTTTCGCCCTGTATCACACGATTTGGGGATTCAACATCTATTCATTTATATTCAGTGTGGTTTATGGTCTCTTGCTCGGCGGATTGTTCCTGTGGGGTAAACGCAGTCTTACGCCCGTGATTTTGGGGCACAGTTTGGCCGTGCTCATCAGCGAGCCGTTTGCAACGATGATGATCTTCATGGCGGCAGGCATGTAGATAACCATCCACTCGATTGAGGGCAGCTGACCTCTGGATTCTTTAGGAGCCCAGAGGTCATGGATTTATAATACGCACATGGCCAATCGTCAATCGGAACCGAAACGCGACGTGTGGGAACAGTGGGATTGGGTGTGGCACGTGTGTGCCTACGCTTTTCTGGGGTTGAATGTCGCATTCGATCTCGCCGCCGATTTCCCCACCGAGCCTATCTGGCTCTTTCTCGGACTTTCGGCGCTGCTGGCGATCTGGTACCTGCCGTTTGTCGCCGCACCCATCACGCATTGGTGGAATTCTCCCGGGCGCGGGATGCTGTATTTTCTCATCGGCTGGGCATTGTGGGCAGGTCTGCTTGCCTTGAACGAACGTTCCTTGATGTTGGCGGCGATGTTCTATCCCATGATTTTCAGCCGTTTTCCCATTCGCTGGGCGATTGCCGTGGCTTTTGCCCAGACATTGGGTTTGTCCGCTCTTTTCCTGCTTCTTTACAATCCTGAGAATTGGCTCGTCACCCTGGTGATCGCATTCGGAATTCTGCTGGCCGCGATCTTGATCGGGCTTTTTATTTCCGCTTTGGTTAATCAAAGCTTGGAACGTCAGCGCCTTCTGGACGAATTCACGAAGGCCCGTGCCAGTCTGCTGAAAATGGAGCGCGAGGCGGGGGAGCTGGCTGAGCGCCAACGCTTGGCGCGTGAGATTCATGACACGCTCACGCAGCAATTCACCTCGATTATCATGCACTTGTCCGCAGCAGGTTTAAGTGATCCCGATGCTGCACAGGTCCGTGTGCAGCAGGCTGAGCAGGCTGCGCGTGACGGACTCGATGAAGCACGTCGTATGATCTGGGGTATGCGGCCGGAGCAACTCGAAAACGATTCGCTGGTCGAACGCCTGGAAAAGTTGGTGGCGCGCTGGTCGGTTGAGAACGATGTCAATGTGGCCGTAACCGTCACGGGCATCCCCAAACCGATTGACACTTCCATCAACGTCGCACTACTGCGTATCTCCCAGGAAGCGCTGCACAACATTCAGAAACACGCTTGCGCACAGAACGTCAACATCACACTCTCCTATATGTCCGATGCCCTCGCGTTGGATGTGGCAGACGACGGCCGGGGTTTCCGTCATCCACAAGAGCGGCATGGCTTTGGCTTCAAGTCCATGCGCGAACGTGCGCAGGAACTCGGGGGTGAATTGAGCATTGAAAGCGAACCGGGTAGAGGCATGAAAGTCGCCGTGTCGATACCCTTGGCGGAGGCGGCATGACCATTCGGATCATCATCGCCGACGACCATCCCGTTGTCCGCAGCGGATTGCGTGCGCTTCTGACCTCCCAACCGGATTTTGAAATCGTCGCTGAAGCTGCAAACGGCGAGGAAGCTTCGACGTTATCTGTCTCCCAGAATCCGGATGTCATTTTGATGGACCTGCAAATGCCCGTGGTGGATGGCTTGACTGCCATACGACGCATCCTCGCGCTGCAGCCTGAAGTCAATATCCTGGTGCTCACCACTTACGACAGCGATGCGGATATCATGCCCGCCATCGAAGCCGGCGCCACGGGTTATCTCCTTAAAGACGCGCCTTCCGAATCGCTGTTTCGCGCCGTGCGCAGCGCGGCGCAGGGTGAGGTGGTCCTTGCACCCAGTGTGGCGGATAAAATAACTCGCCGTCTGGCTCGCTCCGCGATGGACTCCTTAAGCCTGCGCGAAATCGAGGTGCTGGACCTGGCGGCAAAAGGAAACTCAAACAGGGAAATTGCGGACAAGTTGCACATTACCGAGGCGACGGCTAAATCTCACTTCGTCCACATTTTCACCAAATTGGGGGTCAGCGACCGCACAGCCGCGGTAACCGCCGCACTGAAGCGCAAGATCATCCGCCTAAACCATTGAGACGATGGTGCGCCTTCTACCCAATGTGAGGCGAGAATCCACATCTTCTGCGTAAAATCTGTGGATAACTCGTGGTTTCCTGTGGAAAAGCCCGGCGTGTGTGTGGAAAACTTCGGGGTGTCAAATCACGGCCAGCAGGTGCAAGGTTGCCCCCCAAAGCAGCCCTCCAACGATGATTGCCGTTCCCCAAATTGCGTATGCCAGGGGACGGTCTTCGTCTCGACGATAGAACCAGGTGCCTGTGAGCAGGTCCAGAAACCAGCAGAAGACTCCGATCATTGGTAGGAGAAGCAAGCGCCCTGGCGGCGCGAACGGATCGGGGTTGCCGAGTGCATCGAATCCAAAAGGCACGCTCGAGGGCAGCGTTCCGGCGCGCAGTGCCAAATAGCCGAAGAGTAAGAGGGAGGCGACGATTCCGCTGAGTACCAAGAAACGCGCGCGAGCGTCGCTCCACATGCGCGCGAATATGAAATCCGGCCGTTGGGAAACGGCCGGGATCGATTCAAGAGATCCCAGCCTAACCGTGTCGACGAAGTATTTCTGGAATTCCTGCGGATTGGGTGGGGATATGGCGAAGACCCGCTCGTCGGTGGTGAGCAAAACTACACCTTCCGAATTGCGCGTGGCGAAAAACTCGATCGGAGCACCGCTTTCCGCATCGAGGTGCCCGACGACACAACCCGGCCAGCGAAAACCGACTTCGGGATTGAGATTCTCGTATATGGCGGATGCCAATTCGACGCCTCGAATTTCAGCGATCGGAATTTGTTCGTACGCAAACCCCCACGTCAGGTAAAAACCTTCCCGGTCCAGACGGTACCGCGCAGACAAGAGGCCGTAGATGCGGTAGCTTACTAGAAAAGACAAGGGCACTCCGATGACCGGCAGCAGGACCCAGAGGATGATCCACGCAGACATCGTGGCCCGTGCGAGTTGGACGACGCCCAGCACCGTAGCCGCCAGAAGGAGCAGCGAGAATGTAAAACCCAAGGTCAGGCCGAGTTTTCGATTCGGTATGAAAATCATCGTCTTCTTATCGCGGAATTCCTGGTGTGCCGTTGAAAAATGGCAGGAATTTTTCCACGAACGAGTATCGTTCGAGCGAGAAAATCCCGCTTTTCGGGAGTTCCCAAATCCGATTCGTCAGCGGTAAACCGGCTCGTTCCAGTGGCGGTATTTCACGACTTTGCCATGCACGACGTCGGCGTAGAGCGCTTTAAGCTTGGCCGTGATCGGCCCCATCTTGCCGTCCGCGATCGGATGGTGATCGACCAGGGTGATGGCAGTGACCTGCGCGGCTGTGCCCGTCATGAAAAATTCGTCGCAGAGGTAGACTTCTGTGCGGTCGATCGGACGCTCGATTACTTCGACGCCCAATTCCTCGCGCGCCAGGAGCACAATCGAACGGCGGGTGATGCCTTCGAGGATGTTTTCCGTCACCGGCGGCGTGATCAACACGCCGTCTCGCACCATGAACACGTTTTCTGCACTGCCTTCCGAGACGTGCCCTTCGTTGGTTAAAACGAGCGCTTCATCGAAACCGGAGCGCAAGGCGTCGGTTTTTACCAATGCCGAATTGACGTATGCGCCGCTGATCTTGCCTCTGGCCGGTATGGCGTTGTCATCGATGCGACGCCAGGATGAGAAGGTAACGTGTGCTCCTTCATCCTTCTCGACGTAGCGGCCGAAGGGAACCGAGTAGATACAGATATCGTCGCGTATGTCGTGCAGCTTGACGCCGACGACTTCCTCCGCCTTGTAGATCAGCGGCCGGATGTACACATCCTGACGGTGTTCCTCCTTCCGTAAAAGCTCGAGTACGATGTCGCGCAACTCTTCGGGCGTTTTATCGATTTTAGCGACCAGGAGTTTCGCCGAATTCAACAAACGTATGAAGTGATCGATGGGACGAAAGACGAAAAGCTGTTCCAGTTCGTCGTTCCAGTACGCCCGAATCCCCGCGAACACCGCCGTTCCGTAGTGCAGCGCATGGGTCATGATGCCCACTTTCGCTTCCGAATAAGGCACGAGTTTACCTTCGAAATACGCATATTTGGGAAGAGCCACCGTTGTTTCCTCCTGGCAAAACTGTGATCTTCGAGCTTCATAAGATGAGGAAATTATAGAACGGGCGTTGGCTGACTTCAAGCGATCCGCGCTACGTCCAACCTACGATCTGTGTGCCCACGATAGAAGTGTTATCTGGAAGACGGCGCGTGAAACAATGAAAAAAACCGCTCGTCCATTAAGACGAGCGGTGTATTTCGTACGGGATACCACTTAGGCTTCGCGGAATTCACCTTCGACGACGTCACCTTCTTCTTCCGGTCCGCCGCCGTCCGGAGCCGCTCCGCCCGTAGAAGGATCTCCCTGTTGCGCGTAGAGTTGTTGGCTCAGGGCGTAGCTCGCTTGTTGTACCTCTTCGGTCAACTTCTTGATCTTGCCCATGTCGTCACCCTGCAGCGCGTCATGCAGTTCCTTGATCTTCGCTTCGATGCTCTCCCGATCGCCTGCGGGGACTTTGTCGCCCAATTCCTTCAAGGCTTTCTCAGCCTGATAGGCCATGGTGTCGCCTGCGTTGCGGGCTTCTGCCATTTCGCGTCGTTTCTCATCTTCGGCGGTGTGTTTCTTGGCTTCGTCCACCATTCGTTCGACGTCGTTCTCGTCGAGATTGGTCGATGCCGTAATAGTGACTTTTTGCTGCTTGCCGGTTGCTTTATCCTTCGCCGTCACGTTGAGGATGCCGTTGGCATCGATGTCGAAACCGACTTCGATCTGCGGAAGGCCGCGCGGCGCCGGCGGGATACCGTCCAGCCGGAAGCGTCCCAGCGTCATGTTGTCGTTCGCCATCGGGCGTTCGCCCTGCAGAACGTGAATGTCTACCGCCGTTTGATTGTCATCCGCCGTGGAGAATACCTCTTTCTTCTCGATGGGGATCGTGGTGTTTCTTTCGATCAGCGTGGTCATCACGCCACCGAGGGTCTCGATTCCCAGAGAGAGCGGAGTGACGTCGAGCAGCAAGACATCCTTGACTTCGCCCGCCAGCACACCACCCTGGATGGCCGCCCCTACCGAAACCACCTCGTCGGGATTGACGCCTTTATGCGGATCCTTGCTCGTCATGGATTTCACCAATTCCTGGATCATGGGCATACGGGTTGCGCCGCCGACCAGGATCACCTCGTCGACTTTGTCCGCCTGGATACCCGCGTCCTTCAAGACGGCGTGGAACGGTTTCTTGACGCGTTCGACCAAATCCTCGCTCAACTGCTCGAATTTGGCACGCGTGATCTTCACCTGCAGGTGTTTCGGACCCGATGCGTCGGCCGTGATGAAGGGCAGGTTAACTTCCGCTTCCGTCACGGTAGAGAGTTCGATCTTGGCTTTTTCGGCAGCTTCGCGCAGCCGTTGAAGAGCCTGGCGGTCTTCACGCAGGTCGATGCCCTGTTCCTTCTTGAATTCATCGGAGATGTAGTTGAGTATGCGATGATCCCAGTCGTCGCCGCCCAGGTGCATGTCGCCGTTCGTCGCGCGCACCTCGACGACTCCGTCGCCGACGTCCAACAGACTGACGTCGAACGTGCCGCCACCCAGGTCGAATACCAGGATGGTTTCGTTGCCTTTCTTGTCCATACCGTAGGCCAACGCGGCCGCCGTCGGTTCGTTGATGATGCGCATTACTTCCAAACCTGCAATCTTGCCCGCGTCCTTGGTGGCCTGACGCTGGGAATCGTTGAAGTATGCCGGAACCGTGATGACGGCTTTGGTGACTTTTTCGCCCAGGTATGCTTCCGCATCGTTCTTAAGCTTGGCCAGGATCATGGCCGAAATTTCTTGCGGCGTGTAGTCTCGGCCGGCGGCCGGGATCTTCACGCGCACGTCGTCCGACGGGCCTTTGACGACTTCATAGGAAACCATCTTGCGTTCGGTTTCGACTTCGTCGTAACGCCGGCCCATAAAGCGCTTGATCGAGTAAACGGTGTTCTCCGAGTTGACAACCGCCTGGCGTTTCGCGGTTTGTCCCACCAGCCGTTCCCCGTTGCTCGTGAAGGCTACGACGGAAGGACAGAGTCTACCGCCCTCAGCGGTGATGATCACTGCAGGATCGCCGCCCTCCATTACGGAAACGACGCTGTTCGTCGTTCCCAGGTCAATGCCTATGATCTTCGACATGAATTTCACCTCACAATTTCAAATGTCCTCACGTTGAAATGATACTCGATTTTCACAAGAGGAGTATTAACAAGATGTTGGAGACGTATTGGAAATTGTTTTCCGAGAGACAATTCTGCCGCGTTATGCGACACTGGGCAAGCCATTCACGCTCCCTTGATTGCGATGACCCCGAATGCATCGAAGCAGCGCTTCACCCGGACGAATCCCGCTTCCTTCAATCGCTGGACTACACCATCTCCTGCGCTGCGACCTGAGCGACTGGCCAAATCACCCACGTAGTGGAAAATCTTCCCCCCGGACTTCAATACGCGCAGCAACTCTCGGTAGAAATCTCGGGAATACAGATCTCCCGCCAGGCTGAAGGTGGGCGGATCGTGAAGGATCCAATCGAAGGAAGAGTCTTCCAATTTCTCGATTTCATCGTACGTGTCGCCGATCCTGCGTTGGATCTTCGGATCAAGGAACAGTTCGGCAGACCATGGATTGAGGCGCGCCACTTCCACCACCGCGGGGTCGAGTTCGATGGTGACGACGCGATCGACGCGCTTGGCGAGTTCGACGGCCGTGTACCCCAAGCCCGTAGCCGTGTCGAGCGCTTGTCCGCCACGTGGTTTCAGCGTCCTGACCTTCAGGCGCGTGTCCTGCATGGGATCGACGTCCTTGATACGGTGCATGGGAAAACCTGCCAGCAGCATCGTCGGCGCCCCTTCGGTCGGCATCAGGCTGACGGCGCGCCCGGTTGTCTGGGAGAATGCCTGGATTTTTTGCATCCCACATTCGAGCAGTTGAAAGCACCCGGTCTTCGATTTCAAGATCTTGTCCGCATCCGGCCAGCTCAACACCCGGCCGGAGGGAAAATGGATGCCCTCTGGCTTGATTTGCCCCTCGACCGTCGATAAGCCGAGATCGGGAGAAACCACAACCCGCGGATCCCCCGCTTGTTTTGCCTGAACGATGATCTCGACTTGCTGATAGGATAGTACGATCAACTCGGTCCGCCTCGGAGCATTTTCCATCACAAGTGTAACGCATCCGGGTTGTATACTCGATCTGAATCATGGCGTCTCCCATGAAGAAAACGGAGCGTACAATGAATAACGACAGCGGTCGAAGTAAGAATCCGGCTTCTCTCGGCATCAATATAATCGAATAATCGAGAGGAGTTACGATGTCTGATCTGCAAACCTTTCGCAAACAAAAGGACGAATTCTTCCTCACCAGCCCGCACAGCCCGCTGACTGCGGATCAAAAGGTCTCGTTCAACGGACTAGTGTACTTTCCTGAGAACGAGGCTTTGAATCTCGAGGTGGCAATCGAACGTTTCCCCGCGGGAGATGAGATTCAAATCCAGACCAATACGGGCGATGTGCAGCGGTACGAACGCTTTGGCCGCTTCACGTTCGAGGTCGACGGTGAGCCTGCGTCGTTGACCGTCTACGTCAATCAAAACGGGTACTTCCTGCCCTTCGTCGATTCTCTGGCCGGGAAGGAGACCTACCCGGCCGGGCGCTACCTCGAGCCAGAACCTATGGCGGATGGGCGTTTCCATGTCGATTTCAACATGGCCTACAACCCCTACTGCGCCTATGGCCCGCATTGGTCTTGTCCCATAACGCCTGCTGAAAATCGGTTGACCGTGCCCATTCAGGCTGGCGAAAAGATGTTCGAAGCACACTAGTGGATGAAACGGCCAACTCCCGGCTGATCGTCTCGCTGAAACTCTTTTGAATGCCACTTGACGCGCAGCAAATGTGATTAGCAGTACCGTGATCGCCTTAGAAATGTCATTCGATCGGACACCTTACACAACATTGGAGGTGCAGTTTATTAAAGAACTTCCCTTTGCCGAAAATCCTTTCCACACGTGCACACTTCGGATCGTCTGTGGATGTTCGAAAGCGCGTGTCTGATCGTGACGCTGATCGCCAATCCGGCAATTCTAAGCCAGTTGGAGAAGCTTCGCCGCTGGCCGTAATCCGCACGCAGTACGTAATCATCCCGCTCGATGATGTTCAGGATCGTCTCGAAGCGCGCGCAATACCAGTAGCCCGCGATCTTACAGCGCAAAACCATTAATTGATCCAGATACTGCTTGCCTTTGGAAAAATACTCCCGAGCCAGTTCGACCCGATCTCGTACCCAGGCTCGGAAAGCTGGATCACTCACGTCCTCGAGATTCAAGTCGTGATCGCCGATGTATTCGGTGGGAATGTTGATGTATCCTTCGGAAATATCGGAGCGCATGTCGCGCAGCATGTGGGTGATGTGTGCGGCAGTCGCTGCCAGAAAGCGGTTCTCCGCATCCGGATAGGCATGTTCGTTGCAGACGAAATACTGGATGGCATCCGTCACGGCGATTCCCAGCCGTGTGGCGTACCATTTGAGTTCTTCCTCTGAGATCGTCCGGCCTTTCCGTTGTGCGTCGAATTCGATGATGGCAAAGAAATTGTGGATGAAAGATTTCAACCCGCTTTTTTCGCGCTTGTCGTTCTGGATGAGATCTGCAATCATCGCTTCTTCCGGCGACAACCCGTCCACCGGCCGCATGCCGTAGAGATCGGCGATCAATTGCTTCTGTCGAGCAACAAACGCCATCCGCTCGGATTGGGATGAGGAGAACTCATCGACAACGTCGTCGGCCCAGCGAAAATAGGCATAGGCCTTCAGGCAGTCGTCCGCCAGGGATTTGTCCGCCAGAAAGCAGGCTGTGTAATAGGATTGCTTGCTGCTTTTCCGCGTTATCGAACGTGCGAGTTGTGCGGTGTCAACCAAGATGACCTTCCTTTCCCGTATTTCCTCTGTGTCATGTGTTACCGATTAGAATCGGAACGTATTTAGTGCTCCGGCTTTATCCCGTCTTTGTCGCCGTAGCGATATTGTGGTCGTCAGCGATGCGCCTGACGACCAGGTCTGCCGACACGAGCACAGTAGGAATGCCGGTTCCCGGATGGGTGCTGGCGCCAACGAAATAGAGATTGTTATATTCGTCGTGTTTGTTGTGTGGGCGCATGTAGCCCATCTGGAAAAGATCGTGGCTCAAACCGTGCGTCGACCCCTTGGTGAGATTGAGCTGGGTGCGCCAATCCTTGGGCGTCAACAACTTCTCGAATTTGATGTGCGCTTCCAGGTCGTCGATCCCCACTCTGGCCAGCCGCTGCAGCACGGCAGTGCGCATTTTCTCGGCGACGATCTCCCAATCGAGCGGTGCGTCGTCGCTCAGGTGAGCCAGGGGCAGCGCCACGGATAAAGATTCTTGTCCCTCCGGCGCTATGGACGGATCGACGTGCGCAGGTGCGTGGACGTAAAAGTGTGGATTCTCGGGAACCGTACCGGGAGCGAACATGGCTTCGAAGCCGCTGCGAACGTCTTCGGCGATAAAGAGATTGTGCAAGCCGAGCTGCGGGTAGCGTTTATCCACGCCCCAGAAGAAGAGCAGCCCCGAACAGCCGTGTTCGCGGTTCTCCAGGCGCTCCCCGAGTTTTCGATCCGGCAGGAGGTGGCTGTAAACGTAGGGCAGGTCGGCGTTGGCGATGACGATGTCTGCCGGAAGCTGCCTGCCTCCGGATAATGTTACCCCGGTTACGCTGCGGCAATTGACTTCGATCCTCTCAACGGGCGTGTTGAGCATGAAGTTCACCCCGTGCGTTTCGGCGATCTTGCACAACGCCTCGACGACGGCATACATGCCGCCCATGGGATACCAGACGCCCTCGGCATATTCGGTGTACTGCAGCAAGGAGAAGATCGCCGGTGCTTCGTAAGGGCTCAGACCCATGTATAAGTTTTGAAACGTGAAAGCGAGCTTCAGGCGTGGGTCCTTGAAGTAGCGTCCAATGTACGTTTGATGCCGCTTCAACGCTCGCAGCCTCAGCAGCAAGAATAGATTGCGAGGCGTTAGAAACGATCGCCAGCTGGTGAAGTTGCGTTTGACCAGGTATTTTTGGGATTGGCTGTGATGGATGTATGCCTCGGATAAGTAGTTTAAGAATCCGGCAAAGCTTCCCGGCTCGATCGCCTCCAGTTGTTTTCGCATGGCCACCAAATCGGAAGTCGGGGTCAGTTTCAAGCCGTCTCCGAAGTGGATCTGGTAGCTGGGATCGACGCGCCGCAAGTCCAGATGGTCTTCGATGCGCTCACCCAGGGCAGCGAAGGTGTCCTCATAGAGTTCTGGCATGAGATACAGCGTGGGGCCGGTGTCGAAGTGGTGGCCCTCTCTTTCGATCGTTCCACAGCGACCGCCCACCCGATCGCATTTTTCCACTACCGTAACCTGACAACCCGCCTGTGCCAGGCGGGCCGCCGTGGCGATTCCGCCGATGCCCGCCCCTACCACCACGATGTTCGGCTTACTCATTACGATTGCACTCCGGTGTCATGTTCTCGCAAATCAACCAGATAGGAAGACTGCGGCTTTTGCGTATCCGGGTCGGTGAGGGAAACCTCGATTTCCAACATTCGTTTGGCAAGTCTACCAGCATTCTGATTTGCATTACCCGCTAACGAAAACGGCTTTTCTTGACCTTCAGATACGGGTGAATTGTAATACTTCCCTGCAGACGTTCCTTGACGCAATGCTGACAACCATCATGGGTTTCGATGTCAGCTACTGGGAACGACACCTGATGATGTAACATCAAGGAAAATTCGTACATCACCAGCCGAGAAAAGCACTTCCGGTTAATGCGCATCGCGGAGCCCATTTGAGCCGGTGTTCATCTGTCGGCAAACAGCGCATTTTAACACGAGTCCGTTGTACAACATCAGGGCATGTATATTATCTATACGGGGAATTAGGAGATAAGTTGTAAGTAGCGATAGAAATAGTCGCAAGATGGGAGTCGAAATTGGCAGGCGTCAATTTCGAGTTCCGAATCTCGTTTTCTATGCTTTCTTCTCAGATTCTTTCAACAGTAAGGCCAGTAAACCGACGGCCAGCAGCGCCAGAATCGCACCGAACAGGAAAGGTGCACCCGCTCCAAATCCGTTCCACTGCCCGATGCCCTGCCACAAGATGCCTGCGATGAGGCTCGCCGGGAAGGCCATCAAGCCGATGGCGGCGTTGTAAACCCCGTAGGCGGTGCCGCGCTGCTCGAAAGAAACCAGATCGGCCACGAATGCCCTTCCTACGCCTTCCGTCAAACCGTAGTAAACCCCGTATGCGGCCATCAAAATCCAGATATGTAGATTGGTGCTCGAGCGAGCGAAGCCCAGATAAACCAGGGCGTAGAAAATCCACCCTCCGATCAACAACTTTCGTCGTCCGATGCGATCCGAAAGTGCACCCGCTGGCGTGGAGATCAGCGCATAAACAAAATTGAACAGGATCATGACGCCCAGCACCGCACTGACGGATAAACCGGCGTTCTGGGCACGCAAGATCAGAAAGGCGTCCGATGAATTTCCCAGCGTGAAGATTACGATCACCAGCAGAAAGATGCGGTAGCGGCGGTCGAAATCGCGCAACCGGATACGTGGCGATTGTTTCTTCGGCTCATCCCTGGCCGAGGCGCTTTTCTGCGGGCGTTTTATGTCCCTGGCCCCGAATCCAATCACGAGGACCGCCAGGACGGCGGGGATCATGCTGATCAACACCACCGTTTGAAATGTGGAGCGGGATAGTTGATTGCTGTTGCCCTGCGTCAGAATCACGACCAGCAGCGCCACGATCAGCCCCAACACCGCTCCTGCGGTATCTCCGGCGCGATGCAGCCCAAAAGCCAGGCCGCGCTGGCGCTCATCGATGCTGTCGGCGACCAATGCGTCGCGCGGCGCGGTGCGAATCCCTTTTCCCACGCGGTCCGTGAATCGCACGCCCAAAACGCACGGCCAACGATTGGCGAAATACAAGAACGGCTTGGCGCAGGTCGATAACGCATAACCCAACACCGCAAGTCGTTTCCGCTCTCCCAGCCGGTCCGACAACCAACCGGAGTACGCCTTGAGCAAACTGGCCGTCGCTTCTGCAAGTCCCTCGATCACGCCCACGATGGACGTGCGCACCCCCAGCACGTTGAAAAGAAAGAGCGGCATCAAGTTGAGTAACATCTCGGAGGACACGTCGTTTAGAAAACTTGTGGCGGTCATGACCCAAACGTTGCGCGGTAATCGCTGAATTGAAGGAGTTTTCGTGTTGTTGATTTCGTCGGTCATCGTGAGTCCTTTGCAGTTTCTGGATTAAGGGCCGGAGGGACCGCTCCTCATTCCGGTTGTTCTTCCAATCGCATGTGCTCGCCGATCTGGTCGCTGTGAATCTCGAATTCTTCTGCGCCGACGTGCATCAAGATCTTCCAGCCGGGCGTCGCGACTTGATCGCACGTCTCCCCCTCGTCAGGCAGGCCCAGGCAGGAATCCGGCCAGGAAGTGGGCGTGAATTCGATGACTTCCACATCTCCGGGGATCACGTCCATTCTCTCTGCGAGAAACCCAACCGCCGCGGTCACTGCGGGGGGATATGGCTCGTCAACGGGCGAAGACGGCTGCGTGATCGGATCGCCGAGCAGCCCGTTGAGAAGCATGATCGTCCCGCCGTCCGTGCCGGGGTACGCCACGATCAGACGTCCGGCTGCCCAGATATTTATCCGATCCGGCCACGGCAGAGGCCGCGCGTCGATGCTGCTCCCGTCGGCGGATAGACTCGCGGAGATCGCGGTCCGCGCTTCCACACTCTCGTACTCGTAGACGTAAATCATCGCTGAATTGACTTGAAGGACTTCCGCCGAACCGCCCAGAACGACTTCTCCTTCGGTCGCTGTTTCGCGCAAATCGACGCCGGCATCCTGCAGCGCTTCGATGAAATCCTGCTTGTCCTCGATCTCAACCGACCGGGGTTCGATTTCTTCGACGCAAGCCGTGAGCAAAAGCAGACCGAGGAAAACCAGTAACGACCCAGGTCGAATTCGAGTTTTAATCCCGAACAATGCGGCTCCTCTTCCCGTCAAATTGGAAAACCCGTGCGCTTGCCCCTCGAAGATCAGCCATGAGTGTACTTCAACGAGAACATTAAACCATAGTGGGATCGAAATTACATCGACATACGGCCTAAACGCGTCCCCAGCAGTGGTTGAACCCGATAGACCATCATCTGGCGGGTTTTTTTCTTTGCACTCGTTTGATGCGCGCCAAGTAGGTATAATGGACTCATAGGAATGATTACCGGGAGGATCGTATGGCAAAAGAATCGAAATCCTCAACAGATGAAAAGCAGCGGGGTTGCCCGCCGGAGGCCACGCGCGAACATCTCCGTTCGGCACGCAAGGAAATGCGCGAAGCGTGGAAAACGCTTCTGCCACCCGAATTTATCGAGCACCGCCGTGCGGCAAGGCGCGAATTCCTGATGGCGGCCCGTACGTTGATCGATCACGCCATCGAGCGCATGGACGCCAGGGAAAAAGCGTAAGTCGGTTTGAGTTAGGTCGGAGCGTATACCCTTGAAATTTCGCCGGATCCGAATAGGTTCGCTACGCGCTGACGAAAATTATCAGACTGCTCAAGAGCCCGGTCAGCACTACGATTCCGAAGGCGCGCACGATCGTTCTACGTAGATCTGCGGATCCCAGGGTCCAAGCCATTGCCGCCTTCGCAACGGTGTTGACCAAGGCGGCCAGCACAACTGCAAACCCCGCCACCTGGGATTCCATCTGACTGTTCGCGGCCAACTCCGATACACCAAGTGTGATTGCATCTACGTCCGTTACCCCGCTGATCGCACTGGCAACGTAAACCCCGGCTTCCCCGAACGCTTCGTTCGCCCACTGCACGACGATCAGGACCACGACAAACGCCAGGGCAAAAGTTATCGCCGTCGGCAAGCGCAGGGGGTTCGAGACATCTACCGGTTTTCGTTCCTCCGCATCAAGGGCGTTTCGTCGACGCCGGAGGAAGAATACCAAACCCAAACTGACACACAGCATGGCAACCATGGGAACGGCGATTACACGCAGCAGCGGGGTGTAAACGATCGCCACCTCGATCATTATGCGAGGGAACATCACGCTCGAGGTCAACAGGATGCCCTGCGCCAGGATCGAAGAGAGCTCCGGATTGGCTTTGCTCCTGCCGGAGAAACTGACGGTCGTCGCCGTGCTGCTCACCAGTCCGCCCAGAATGCCGGTGACTCCGACGCCTTGTTCGGCGCCAAGCACCTTGATCAACACGTAACCGAAGAAGCCAATGCCCGAAACAAGGATGACCAACAGCCAGATTTGATACGGATTGACGACGTTGAAAGGCCCAAAATTGCGATTGGGCAGCAGCGGCAGCACGACGGCAGTGATCAATAGAAATTCCAGGATCGCACGCAGGTCTTTGGTGCTCATGCGGCTCGTCAGCGTGCGCATGGCAGGTTTGATGGCCAGCACCAACGCCGTTATAACGCCCAACGCGGAAGCAATCTCGAATTCGCCCCAGATCACCATGGCGCCGAGCAGAGGAGCGATGATGGCCGCGACCTCAGTGGTAATCCCCTCTTCGTGCTTGCGAACGATCTCACCCATGTAGCTGGCCCATACCAGCAAGATAATGCCGATATAGGCTGCGAGAAAAGGCAATATCCCGAAGTCTTCAACCAGATAAGCGCCAATTGCGCCGAGCAACGACATGAGCGAAAAGGTGCGGATTCCCGCGAAGTCTTCCTCGCCCATTTTCTGCTGAACGAACTCGCGTTCCAGACCAATGAGTGCGCC
The DNA here is from genome assembly GCA_034430695.1 of Anaerolineales bacterium. GTDB lineage: Bacteria > Chloroflexota > Anaerolineae > Anaerolineales > E44-bin32 > WVZH01. Next base: position 35,884 of record DAOUEE010000050.1, read on the forward strand.
GATTAGCAGCGCCACGGCGAAACGCCACCAAGGTTCGAGATTGATCAAGTCGCTCAAAACGCGTCTCCTCTTCCTCTCGCGAGCCTGTGGATCTACCGTGATTCGGACAAGAGTATACTAAACAATCCTGATCGATGCCGCGTCGGCGTGAAAACGGAGATGGAGCCTGATCGTGTGCAGGCGAAAACGTCTGGTTATCGGTATTCCACAGCAGATTGGCGACTCGTGACGCGTGTAATCCGGGGCGACATACGTGCGTGATCCCCCTTGCAATTCGTCGCTTCAGCCGCGCACGGTCAACAGCAGCGCGAATCCGCCGAGCCCAAAGCACACACCGCCGAGCGCGCGTTCCCCGTTGATGTAGAAGATGCTCCCGGTCAACAGCAGCGCGGCGAAGACAACGGACCCCACGATGCGGTTGGCGGCCTTCGCCAGGCGGCGGATCTGAATTTCCACTTCCGGCTCGAATTTGGCCGTGACCTTCACTTCGCCGCGCTCGATCTTGGATAAAGAAGCTTCCATCCTGGCCGGCAGGATGGCCAGGGCGCGGATTTGCTCCATCACGGCCGGTATCAATTCGTTGATCCAATCACCCGTTTCTTCGGTCAATAGTCCCTCCGCAAATGGACGCAAACTCTCGAAAAAATTGAAATCCGGATCGAGCCCCACACACATGCCCATCAGGATACTGATGCATCGTCCGAGAAACAATAAATCGGACGGCACCTGAAAGGGCATTTCGTAAAGCACATCGCGAAACTCGCGTGCGATCTCACGCATTTCTTGTGGATGCGTCTGGATGATCTCGCGCATACTCTTGCCCCACATTTTGCGCAGCATGGCCTGCTCGACCTCGCGGATGCGGTCGATGTCTGCGCTTGGAAGCAGAACGCCGAGGCGTTGGTAGGCTTGCATCATCCGGTCGACGTTGCCGGTCCCGATGGCAATCAAGGCGTCGCGCAATCCCGCTTTTGCCTCCGGTGTGATTCGGCCCACCATGCCGAAGTCGACGAAGACCAGACGCCATTTTCGCTCGCCCAGCGGCTCGACGAACAGATTGCCGGGATGGGGGTCGGCGTGGAAGAAGTTCTCGTCGAAGATCTGGTGGAAGTAGGTATGCAGCAAGCGCTCGGCGACCTGATCCAATTCCACACCGGCCGCTTCGATTGCTGCAAAATCGGTGATCTTGATGAAGTAGACATCTTCCAGCACCAGGACTTCCTTCGTCGATTGTTGGGCGAACACTTTTGGGATGCGGACGTTCGTGTCGTCGGCGAACATCTCGGCAAAGCGGCGTGCATTCTCGGCTTCGGCGACGTAATCGACCTCCTGCCATACCGTTTGGCTGAATTCAGCGAAGATGGCATCCAGATCCGCCCGGCGGCTGATGGGGGGATAACGTTTGATCCAACGAATGATTGTCTGCAGTGCGTCCATGTCGATCTTGATCAAACTGCGAATGCCGGGGCGCTGCACTTTTACTACGACTTCATCCCCCGAAGGCAGGCGGGCGCGGTGAACCTGGCCCAAGGAGGCCGAGGCAAGGGGCTGCGTATCGACCCATCGAAAGCATTCTTCCAGCGGCCGGCCGAAGGATGATTCGATTTTGCCTCGCATGGCCTCGAAGGATTCCGAGGGAACCTCGTCCTGCAGACCGGCGAGCTCATCCGTCACGGCTTCGGGAAGCACATCCAAGCGGGTGGAGAGGAACTGGCCCACCTTGATCCACAATCCTCCCAGGCGGGTGGCAAGCATCCGAAAACGGCGAGCATGGCGTTTATAACGGCGCTCCGCTGTACGCCTCGCCATGATCCGCAACCCCAGATGACGCAGCAAGATATCCCACAGGAAAATGCTCAATATCATGCGGGCAAAAAAGAGCGTCACCCGCAAATAGCGCATGCGAAGCGGGACTCTATGCAGAACTGTCTTTTCGGATTCCATCGAATTGACCGCTGTTGCCTATTTCTACCGGAAAGCCGCGTTAAACGGATTGGCTCATCATTTTATACTGCGACCGATTAAAGAAGACCTTCGTTAGTTCGGCTACGATGGCCGGCACTACGAGAAGAGGAAGAATCGTCCGCCAATGCTCCCATTCGAGCGCCACCGTGTTGAAAGCGGTCTGCAAGAATGGCACGTAAATCACGATCAGCAGCATGAGCAGTGACGAAAGCACGGCGATGAACATCGACTTGTTGCTGAAGAAACCGGTCCGCAGCAGTGGATACCTGTCGGATCGCGCCGTCAACGCACGCAGCAGTTCGGACGCCGAAAGGGTCACGAATGCCATTGTGTCGGCAAGCATCGAACCTTCGGATTGGATACGCAGGCCCAGCAGGTAAGCCAGCAGCGTCACTGTGGCAATCGCCACCGTCTGAATGGCGATGCGTATACGCATCTCGCGATTTATGATCGACTCTGTCGGGGGACGCGGTGGACGCGTCATCGTGTCGGGGTCTCCTTTTTCCACCCCCAGGGCCAACGCCGGGGCGCCGTCGGTGATGAGGTTGAGCCAGAGCAGTTGGATGGGGGTTAATGGCGACGGCAGCCCGGCCAACACTGCGCTGAAAATGACGACGATCTCGGCCAGGTTGCACGAGAGCAGGTAGAAAACGAACTTTCGAATGTTGGCGTATATGATGCGTCCCTGCTCGACGGCGGCCACGATGCTGGCGTAGTTGTCGTCGGTCAACACCATGTCGGCCGTTTCCTTGGCCACGTCTGTGCCGGTGATGCCCATGGCCACCCCGATGTCGGCGCGTTTCAAGGCCGGCGCGTCGTTGACTCCATCACCGGTCATCGCGGCGATTTCGTCGTTGTACTTGAGCGCATCCACGATACGCACTTTGTGTTCCGGCGAGACGCGTGCGTACACGTCGACTTCCAGCACCTCTCGTTGGAGACCTGCATCATCGAGCTGGTTCAGATCGGTTCCGGTTAAAACCCGGTGGCCGGGCTGCATCAGCTCGATCTCTTCCGCAATGGCGCGCGCCGTATCGGGATAGTCCCCGGTGATCATCACGGTGCGGATTCCGGCCTGGCGCGCTTTTTGAATTGCGGGGCGCACTTCCATACGCGGCGGATCGATCATGCCCATCAACCCCACGAAGATAAAATCGCGCTCCACTTCTTCCGGCGTAACATCGACCGCCACGTCCTGTTCCACCCGGTAGGCCACTGCCAAAACCCGCAGCGCTTGCTGTGCCATGGTTTCATTCGCCTGCAGGATGCGCGCCCGCACCTCGTCGGTCAAGGGCATGGATTGATCGTCGATGTTTTGATATTGCGTACATAGATCGAGCACCACATCGGGGGCGCCTTTGATCGCCGCGACTTCCCATTCCTGCAGTCTGTCATCGTAAAACGGGCTTGCGTCATCCGGGCGGGGTTCCTGGATTCGATGTACCGTGGTCATGCGCTTGCGCGTCGAGTCGAAGGGGATTTCTTCGATGCGCGGGTACGCTCTTTCGAGTTTGTCGCGATCCGCACCGGCTTTTGCGGCTGCAACGACCAGCGCCGCTTCCGTGGGATCACCCACGATGCGAGGTGCGGTCACCCCGTTTTCGTCTTCGGCGATTTCTACCTGTGCGTCGTTCGCCAGCGCTCCGACCCAAAGCGCGGTCGTGGAGGCCGGGTAATCCTTGAGGGCAACCGTCTTGCCATCGATGACGAAATCTCCAACAGGTTCGTACCCGCCGCCCGTAATCTCGAATTTCACGCCGTCGACCCACAGGCGTGTGACCGTCATTTGATTCTGAGTCAGCGTTCCCGTCTTGTCGGAGCAGATGACCGTCGTGGACCCCAGCGTTTCGACGGAGGAGAGTTTGCGAATCAAGGCATGCTTCGTGATCATCTCGCGCATGCCCAGGGCCAGCGTGATGGTGACCACGGCCGGAAGCCCCTCGGGAACCGCCGCGACCGCCAAACTGACCGCCACCAGGAACATGTCCAGCGGGTCCACGCCTCGCATCCACCCGACGACAAACACGATGCCGCAAATGACCAGGGCCGCCCAGCCCAGCACTTTGCCGAGCTGATCCAGACGGCGCTGCAGGGGAGTCGGCTCTTCCGAAACGGCTTGCAGCATGGCGGCGATCATTCCGAGCTGGGTCCGCATGCCAGTGCCGACCACGATGCCGCGGCCACGGCCGTAGGAAACCAGGGTTCCGCTGAACGCCGTGTTGCGGCGATCTCCCAGGGAAACATCCATGGTTAACACCACGCGCGCGTCCTTCTGAACCGGGACAGATTCGCCGGTAAGTGCAGCTTCTTCGATCTTTAGATTGACGGTCTCGACCAGGCGCAGGTCTGCGGGCACGTAGTTCCCGCTGTCCAACAGGACGACGTCGCCCGGCACCAACTCGCGAGCGGATACGGTCTGATGGTGACCGTCCCGGATCACGTGCGCTTCCGGCGCCGCCAAACGCCGCAGCGCAGCAAGCGCTTCCTCCGCGCGCCGCTCCTGAACGACGCCGAGCAGGGCGTTGAGAACGACGATGGTCAGGATGGCCACCGCTTCGATGTAATCGCCAAGCAGCGCGGAAATAACCACTGCGACGAGAAGTATGATGACGATGAAATTATTGAATTGCTCCAGTACCATTTGCCACAAGGTCGTCCCGGGTTGTTCGCTGAGTTCATTGGGGCCGCACTCGACGAGGCGCCGCTTAACTTCTTCCGAGGTCAACCCCATTTTCGGGGAAGTTTTCAGTGCGCGGACGACCTCGTCGGCTTCCAGGGCGTGCCAGACTTTCTCTCTATCGGCATGCTGGCCGGGACTGACGGGCAGTTCGGGTGATTCCTCGCTCACGGATTCGAGCAGCTCCTTACGTGAAAGTCTGGGGCGCTTGCCCCAGCAAGTGGATTATAGCATGCGGCCTTTCGATCCAATCTGACAATTCCTTCCCAACAGACGGACGCAGATGCAGCAGCGGATGAAACCTCGTCGTGTGAACCGGTGGGGGAATCTTGACGCCATCGACCCGGCAGTCGTGCAGCGAAAAATATCAAGAGACCAGCCCCGCTTGCAGCACTGGTCTCCGATTTCACCTCGATTCAGTTCGATGCTCGTCCCGCATTGCGTTGCTTAATTTACCTCCGAGATGCCGTCCTCCGGATTCAATTCCTGGATTTTGCCGCTGGTCATGAAGATGACGTGCTCGGCCAAATTCGTGGCGCGATCGGCAAAGCGTTCGAGGTTGTGCCCGATGAACATTAAATAGAGACAGTCGGTCGTTTTCTCGGGATGATGGGTTATGCGCTCGACCAGTTCGGAATAAAGTGCGCGGTAGTGTTCATCGATTTGCGTGTCGATCGAAGCAACTTCGTACGCCAATTCATCATCCGCTTCCTGGTAGGCTTTAATAGCCCGTTTGAGCATGCTGAGCACGAGCTCTGCCATCTCGTCCAGGCTGCGTGGCAAATCGCCCGCACTTTTCTCCTCCATACGTAGAAAAACTTTGGCGATGCCGGCAGCGTAATCACCCATGCGTTCCATGTCGCCTGCGAGATTCATCCCCGCGACGATGGCGCGCAGATCGCTGGCGGCGGGTTGCTGGGTGGCGGTCAAGTGGAGACACGCATTCTCGATTCTGTAACGCATCTCATTTATGGCCAAATCCCCCTTGATAATTTCCTCGCCCAGTTCTACGTTTCCCTCCCGCAACGCCGTCAGAGAACCCGCCATGGCAGATCTCAGTAATTCAGCCATTTGCAATACGTTCTCGCGTAAATCCTTTAAATCACGATCGAAGATCGCTCTCGAGGATGGGCTTGTATCTTTCGATGTCATGTGCGACATTTCTCCCTGTTCAAGACGCATTCTCGGTTAAAGTCGCGGCCAATCGAATGGCAGTACGCCTAGCGTGAGACTCTGCCTGCGCCGACTTTGAAATCCGATAAATTTACATACCATTATACAGGTGATACAACGTATCGCCTAAGCCGGATGGTGTTCTTCGACGGGGAGTGCGTCGTTGTGAGAAAAATATCGCCAGCGATGAGGCGATCTACCCCGTGTGTTTAGCCTTCAGCTGCCTGCGGACGGCGGTCCGCCCCGACGGAGTGCACTGCCTGCAGCCCCGCCTGATGCAGAAGTCCGTTGGAGACCAGCACGCCGATGTTCTCTTTCAATCGCCGTCCCTGGCCGAAGTCGAGCGGTTCGCCGCGCAGATCGCTGACTTTCCCGCCCGCCTCCTCGACGATCAATGAACCCGCAGCTTGGTCCCAGATGTATTCCGTGTACTGCGGCATTTTCGGTGAAAGCAGACGGAAGAGCAGCTCCCCACCACCCGCTGCGAGGATGGCGTATTTTGCCTGGCTGTCCAGGCGCAGCGGAGCTTTCTGCACGCCCAATACATCTGCCAATTCGTTCATCTTATCCTGGTCGGTGTGACTCGATTCAAAGGAACGCAAAATCCGCGCTTGGGCTGGATCGTCGACCCGGGACACCCGCAAACGTTTGAATGATTCACTTTCGATGCTGCGTGCGTATGCACCCTGGCCGCGCACGGCAACCGCCACACTCCCCAATCCGCCGATGTCCGGGGCAAGATCGGCGTCCAGGTTGGGACAACCCAGGGCGCCAACCATTACTCGACCGTCGACGATCAGCGCCAGCGCCACGACGTACTGGTCGCCGCGCAAGAAACCTTTTGTGCCGTCGATCGGATCGAGGGTCCAGAAGCGCTGCGCAGGTTCCCGTGCGCCGAAATCGATCCAGGAACAGACGAGGTCGTCCGTCGCTTCGGGCCGCGAGGATGCCACAAAGGACGTCACCGCGGACAGGATCTCAGCGGCATCCGCTTCACGCAGTGAAGCGCTGTTTTCCTCGCCTACGAGCGTTTCCTGATCGAACGATTCCTGAAACATGCGGGCGACGACGGCCTGCGAGGCGAAGTCGGCCACGGTGACCGGCGAGCGATCCGCTTTGGAAAGGGCGGCCGTCACCATTTCTGCCTGTATCCGGCGGCAGAGGCGTGCGGCGGTCTCTACGGCGCTGACGGCAAATTCGGCTTCCGCTTGATATGCGTTGAACATACATTCTCCTTGATCTGGATGACCGCAGACATCGTCCCTCACGCTGATCCAGACCGGCATCGCTTCATTGTACTCGATCTTCCGACGGCCGGACTGCAGGCAATACCCGCGCGGTACAATTTTTCCATCGAGGGAGGAGTGGACATGCGCAGATTCTTGATTGTGCCGGTATTCTTGTTGTTGGTGGGATGTTCCGCCTCAACTGCATCCCCATCCGCGACTGAGTCGATCCCTAATCAGGTTCCCCCGACGACGGAATCCGTTCCAACGGAAACGATGACCGCAACGGCTACAGAATCAATGCAATCCGTGCAAACCTTGCCGGACGCGTCGGGCTATCGTTGGACGAAAGTCGTCGCTGGATTAATTCGACCGCTTGACCTGCAGAATGCGGGAGACGGGCGGATTTTCATCGTCGAGCAGCGCGGTGTGATTTGGATCATGGCGGACGGAACTCTTCTCGGTGAGCCCTTTCTCGATATCCGGGGCCGGGTGAGCAGGGACGCCAACGAACGGGGCTTATTGGGCTTGGCCTTCGCGCCCGACTTCCAGGAGACTGGAGAATTTTACGTCGACTATACCGATAACAGTGGAAACACCGTAATTGCCGGGTTTTCCGTCTCCGGCGATCCGAACATCGCCGACCCGAGTAGCGAGCGTTTGATACTCGGTATCGAGCAGCCTTACAAGAACCACAACGGCGGCGGCATCGTCTTCGGGCCGGACGGCTATCTGTACATCGGGACGGGTGACGGCGGCTCGGGGGGTGATCCGCAGAGGAACGCTCAAAATCTCGACTCCCTGCTCGGCAAGATGCTGCGCATCGACGTGCTCGGAGGCGATCCCTACGCCATTCCCCCGGACAATCCTTTCCTGGACGGCGGGAGAGCCGAGATCTGGGCTTATGGTCTGCGCAACCCCTGGCGCTTCGCCTTCGATCGGGTGAGCGGGGATCTATACATCGCCGACGTTGGCCAGGGAACCTATGAGGAAGTGGACTTCTGGCCGGCGGGTAGTCCGAGCGGCGTCAACTATGGATGGAACATTCGCGAGGGAATGCATCCCTTCAAGGGGCAGACAGGAGAGGGGCTCACGGACCCCGTCGCGGAATACGACCACACATTGGGCTGTTCGATTACCGGCGGCGTCGTCGTGCACGACCCCGCGCTCCCAGAGTGGAACGGCGTCTACCTGTATGGCGACTACTGCACGGGATTGATTTGGGGCGTGCTGCGAAATGCAGACGGGAATTGGGTTAACGACATCCTTTTCCGGGACACGGGGTATGTGATCAGCGCCTTCGGAGAAGACGTGAACGGCGGCGTCTACCTCGTCGATCACACCGGCGTCGTCTATCATCTGGAGCACACATCCGGGAATTAACGGGGTACTTATTTGAGCAGCAAGTAGATCCCTGCGCCCAGTAGGCCCAAACCCAGAGTCGTTGTCAGCGTCAGTCCGGCCACCAGAATCCAGGGCGCGATGCGGGCGCGCAGGGATTGGATTTCCGGCGCAGCGAGCTGTCGTTTGGCCGTCTCTTTCAAACCCTCAACCAATTCCCACTGCGAGCGCCGCAGGAAAAGCACTGCGAGTATCACCGTGGTCAACAGGAGGGCCGGGGCAAACGCCAGCGCGAGCCGCAGGAATTCTTCATACGGCAGCCGCTGGACGACTCGGGCGACGTCCGTGGGCGAGAAAATCAGCAGCAGCAAAGCGCCCAACGTGAGCAAGAAGGCGGGCACGGCCAAGACGAGAACGGCTCGCACGATGATGCGCACGATACGCTCCTGCGCATTTTCCAACCACTTGCGTCCATCGCGCCCGAAGGCAAACAGCAGGGCAGCCAAAGTAAGCGCGAACAACACGATTGGCGCCACGCTGACGAGCGGTCGCAAGAAGCGATCTCCCGGCAGGGGTTCGATCAAACGATCGAACCGTCCCGGCGAAACGAAGGAAAGCGCCCAAAGACCCACCGAAAACAACAGCGCGGGTACGAGCAGCGCCATGGCGCTGCGGGCGATCCGCTGCCCGCCGAGCGCGAGGCGTACATGGCTCGTCGCGGCGCGCGGGCGAGAAGGAGCAGTTTCGCTCCGCGCGGCTTCCTGTGCGCCGCCGGGTTTCTCGACGGCGTAGAGTGCGGCCAGGATGACGATGGCGAACAACGTCGCCGGTGCGAAGACCAGTGCCGTGCGGATGAACGTTTCTCCGGGCAGGCGGTCGATCAGATTGCCGAAACGCGTTGGCGCCAGGTAGAAGAGCGCCAGTGCGGCGATGGAGACGATCAACATCGGTACGCTGGGAACGAGCACCAGGGTAGCAACCAGCCGCGGGGTGCGGCCGGCGTCATTTGCGCCGTCGGGCGAACTGTGCGAATCGGTTTGATCTTGTCTGCCGGACATGCTCTCCCTCAATCGGCTCCCTGAAGCGGGTTCAAAGTGCGAAGCGGTATTCGACGTTCCATGCAGGTCAGTGTAACAGGGATTGCCGCCTCGGTCTACTTGACGTAGGCGAATCGCACGCTAAGCGTCAAGTCGGCGCATGAATGTGCGTCTGATGGGCGGTGTACGCATCCGGCCTCCCCCAAAGGGACCAATTGACGATAGAACATTTGTTCTATATAATCGGGATACCAGTGCGCTTTGCGGAACTTCGCGGCCCATCGCCGCCGGCGCCTGGTAGCGGGAGGTATTTCGTGTGGTTTCATCGTTGGTTGCGGCCGGAACGAATTCGCAGTTTCCTCGAACCTGCCTCGGCGCGGCGCGAGCGATACAGGGTCGCCGAGCGACCGGCGGTTTGGGACGTAGAAGACAAGCGTGCAGCAGCGGCATCCGCTCTTCAAAAAGACGCCGGGAAAAGCGACCGGCCGGTATCGCAGCAGGCCTCGAGCAACGGGCACCTGATTTTCGAGACGGACAGCGAACTCTCTACCCAATTGTGGTTGGCGGCGCGTTTGCAAGACGTCACCCCGGAGACGTTGGTGGGCGAACTGCTCGTGCGCGGCCTCGAGCAGGAGGCGTTCCGCGCCCAGGCGGAAGCCGCGCTGGGCACACTCACGCCGCGCGAGCAGGAAATCGCCTGGCTCACGGCGCAAGGCCACACCAACCGCCAAATCGCCGAGGATCTGGTGATCTCGCCCGAAACCGTCAAGACGCACGTGCGTCACGTGCTGGATAAATTCAACGTGAACAGCAAGGCCGATCTGCGCTTGCTCTTCGTCGATCTGGACGTGCGCTGGTGGGAGCGCTGAGCGCGATCCGCCGACCTTCGTCCGCCCGGAACGGACAAGAAGAAATCGAGGGGGAAAGCGCAGACCGCGCTGTTGAAGCAGATGCGCACTCGCCTCACGGTTATAATACAGGACTGCAACACGAAGGAGTGTGCATATGCGTGAAGGTAAGCTGATCGAGGCGACTCCCGGGCCGCGCACGCGAGCGTCCCTGGCGGACGACCTGCGCCGCCTGGGTCTTCGGGCGGGCGCGACCGTTCTGGTGCACAGTTCGCTGCATGCGTTGGGTTGGGTTTGCGGCGGTCCGGTCGCTGTGGTCCAGGCGTTGATGGACGCGATCACGCCCGACGGCACGCTGGTGATGCCCACACATTCCGGCGACCTCAGCGATCCTGCCCTGTGGAAGAACCCGCCCGTCCCCAAAAGCTGGTGGCCGACGATTCGCCAGACCATGCCCGCATACGATCCGCGCACGACGCCCACGCGGGGGATGGGGCGCATCGTCGAGGTTTTTCGCACGTGGCCCGGCGTGCAGCGCAGCGCGCATCCGGCGACGTCGTTTGCCGCCTGGGGCTCGCAGGCCGCCTTCGTAACGGAAAACCATCTCCTGGATTACGAGATGGGGGAGACATCACCGCTTGCGCGCGTTTACGATCTCGACGGCCGGGTGCTGCTCCTGGGCGTGGGCTACGACAGCAATACCTCGTTTCACCTCGCTGAGTATCGCTTGCCCAACCCCAAGCCCTCACGGCAGGGTGCGCCGATCGTCGAGAACGGCCGGCGCGTCTGGAAGGAATTCGACGACATCGAAATCGACGATGATCCGTTCGGGCAGATCGGTGCGGATTTCGAGGCGGCCGGCAGCGTGCTCGAGGGCAAAGTGGGCTCGGCGGTTTCCCGACTCTTTTCGCAGCGCAAGGCCGTCGACTTCGCTCTGCAGTGGTTGCGGGGACGCGCCTGAATCGCTTGCGCGCACGTCGGTTGCGGTTGTATGGGATCGGCGTAGAATACAGGAAACCAAAGCACCGCTTTGGGGTTTTTACTACCGAGACAAGAAAACCGGATTCATTACAGCGTAAAACACACGGAGGAAAACATGCTTACGGATCGGATTATCGGCGCGTTCACATTTCGCAAAGGCGTTTACGCCGAAGTCGAGAGTGATACGACCTTCACCACAACGGCCTGGACGATCGTTGCGGTCGTTTCTTTCCTCGTCAACATCGCCTCCCACGCACAGAGCAACATATTCAAGTGGTTGGTTGCTGCAGTGGTTGGTACGATCATCTCTGTCGTTGGCTTCGCCATCGCTGCCTGGGTGATCGATTGGGTAGGCCGCACGGTCTTCTACGCCGAGGTCACGTTCGACGAATTGGTGCGCACACTCGGTCTGGCTTATGTGTGGCAAATCGTAGGTGTACTTGGAATTTTCCACGCCCTGGGAATTCTTACCTGTGTTACAGGATTGGTTCAGTTTGCGACTGCGATCCTCGGACTGGCTGCCTGGCTCGTGGCGGCAAAGGAAGCCCTGGATCTGGAATGGGTCCAAACCGCGGTCACCGTGGTGATCGGTTGGATCATTATCTTCGTGTTCACCTTCATCACGGGTGCCATCCTTGGCCTTCTGGGTGTTGCTGCTCGCGCTGTGGTGAGTTAACCGAGCCCATTCAATTTATCGAGGAGTTGGTCGACGAACTCCAACTGATTTCCAAGAAAACTGCATGGGGAATAAACTGCGTGCTGCCGTTCGGCAGCACGCAGTCTTTTGTAGTGGTGTGACGCCAATCCTAAAGATCGCGAATATAGACCCGGTGATTCTTGTAGGGAATACCGCCCACGTTTTCCAGGTCCTTACGCATCTGCACCGCGGACTCGGCCACCTGGGTCAGGTCTGCGTGCTGGAAGCCGAATTCGCGAATGGTCTTCTCGATTTCGGAGTAGAGCAAGGCATTCCCGCCGCGTCCGTGATACTCCGGTAAGACGCCGGCGCCGTTCAGGGCGATCCACTTGGTGCGCTTCATTTCGATGAGGATGTCGAAGATCCCGAAGGGCAGCAAGCGTCCTTTACTGCGCTGGATGGCCGCCGAGACGTCCGCAAAGCCGAAGAGGAATCCGACGACGAGTTCCCCGTGCACGATGATCTTGATCAGGCGCGGATCGGCGACGGTCAGGATCTCGTTCAACACGTAGT
>DAOUEE010000051.1:0-3477 GCA_034430695.1 Anaerolineales bacterium
TCCACGGCGTTTGTATCGCCGTTCATCGTACTTTATTACCAGAGACTGGGATTCAGCGGTGCACAAATCGGCATACTGACGGGCATCACGCCACTGGTCACGTTTTTTGTCGCTCCACTGTGGTCCGCACTCGCCGATGCGACGCGCCGGCACCACTTGATCATGAGTCTGGCAATCCTCCTGGGAATCGCGATGCTGGTCGTATATCCACTGGCAACGACATTCGCGCCGATTCTGATTATCGCCATTCTGCTCAACACGTTCTTCGCCCCGATCTCGCCTTTCGTGGACAGTGCTACGATCTACATGCTGGGCGACCAAAAAGAACTCTACGGTCGAGTTCGTGTCGGCGGTTCGATTGGCTATGGATTGGCCGCAGCTCTGTCAGGAACAGTCGTCGAAAGTTATGGATTGAAATTCGCCTTCTGGGGCTGCGCCGGTTTGTTCTTCTTGAATTTTTTCATCAGCCGGAAATTAATGTATGGACCAATAGAGGACAAAGTTCCCGTTGGGGGAAGAGTCCGTGTGCTGCTTACCAATCCACACTGGGTTCTGTTTTTGATTGTGGCCTTTGCAGGAGGATTGTCGCTCGCCGCGCTGAATAACTTTTTCTTTCCCTACTTGAAGGAACTGGGCGCACCCGAATCGTTCATGGGGCTTGCCCTGGCGGTAGGCACGATCTCGGAAATTCCGATCGTGTTCTTCAGCAATCGACTCGTCAAACGACTCGGATCGTATCGGCTGCTGATTTTGTCGATGGTACTGACCTCCTTGCGCATGTTCCTCTTCGCGGTATCCACATCTCCATCTTTCACCTTGATTGTCCAGCTTCTGAATGGGATTACCTTTCCCACGATGTGGGTGGCAGGAGTGTCCTACGCCGACGAAAATGCGCCGGAAGGTTTGCGCACGACGGCACAGGGCCTCTTCAACGCAATGGTTTTTGGGATCGGGATGGCGGCAGGCGGGCTCGTTGGAGGACCGCTGCTGGAAAGCGCCGGAGGTCGCAACTTGTATTTCTTCTTTGGTGCGGCCATCCTCGTCACCGTGACGTCCGTCGAACTGGCGCATCGACAGCTGGCTGCAAGGTCGTCGACCACTTGATCCAGATCCCTCGCTGACTTTTCTCACGCATGGTCTCGAAGGTCGAGATTTTTTAGACGATCGCTGCGGCACTCAGGCGCAGATGAATCGAAATCAAACCGCAACTGAAGTGATATTCAGTTGCGGTTGAGAGAATGCCGTAACGATCTTTTGGCATACTATTCGTACACGGTCGTTATCAGCGTTATTCAAAACACTCGGGGAAAAGATCCCTGAATATTTCGAGAAGTTGGTTATACACCTCGAGCTGCTTCCCGTAGGCGTTCACCTCCCACCGGGAGGCAATTTTAGCTTCTGCTGGGCTTTCCTCGTTACAATACGTGAAGGTATCCATATCCTGTGCGGCAGAGTCGTCTTGATGTGTCTGCTCGTGGGTGTTGAAGCCTTCGTCCAACCACCCACATAACGGGGGCTTTATCTTTGTGCCATTACAGAAATAATTGACGTGGACTTTTTTCTCTACACAAGGGTCATAATGCCCAGCGGATTCCGGAGCCTCAACACTCTCGATGGTTCCGGCGTCGACCTCGTTCTGAAAGTATTCGTCCATCGCATCTTGAACACGCTGATCGAGATCCTTTGCACTCGTTGCTTCACCTGCAAGCTCTTCATAGAGTTCCATACGTTTTTTGGTAGCTTCGGCATACTTTTGCAGTAATTTTATCTCCTCGCACGGCGCCTTGGTGACAACCTCGATATCCCATTTCTTCACATACTCGAAACCCAATGGGCTGGGTCCATTTTCCGATGCGAGATATGATGTATCCGACGTTGGAAACGTCACGTCCGTAAGTGTGGGCGGGTAGAAAGTGACGTTAGGGAAGGTTTTCTGGACCGTCGGACAATCGAGCACTCCCCCGATACCGGCATCCGGATCGGGGATATCCGAGATTTCGAGCACGTAGTTTTCCCCTTCGCATCCCGCCGCCAATTCGATCAGCGCCTGGCTTTGTCCGGTGAGATTACATTTGTCTGCATCCGTTTGGTAATACCCATCGTTGGTGTATACAATCCTGCATTTTCCCGGCTGATCTTCCGATTCTCTCAATCCAAAATAACAACTCACCCCCGGCAATGTGTTGCCATCCACTTGAATCTGATCCTCCGCTCCTTCGGGACTGAAAGTAAAGACGTGGTTTGCAGATATGCGGAATCCCACAGCAGGGCAGGACTCATCCTCATCGTCGGATTGGTCATCTCCCGCCTCATCATCGCCCTGCGTGGTGTAAGAAAAGGTGGTGGGTGTAGCCAATTCGAGTAGACTGTCTTCCTTACTGCCGAGATCAGATTGTGGTGAATTACAGGCAACTAACACAAGAGTTCCCATAAGGATACAAAGGAAAGATTTGACAACCACTCGGGGCACCATTGCTTTACTCCCTCAATCATAAAATCTGGACACGGAAATCAGTTGCTATTTAATAAAGAATCTCATATCCGAACCATGTGAATGGCTATCTTATGATACTAGTGAATTAGACACTTAATGAAATCAGGTTTTCAATAGCAGTTCCGGCGCCACGAGAACGATGTTCCCCACGACCTGTCCGCTTTCCAACAACGTATTCGCCTGCGCTGCTTCCATGAGAGGATACTTTTGCATGATGATCGGTTCGATCTTGCCTTCTTCCAACAGCTTAAAGAGTTTCGCCCAATCCTCCAGGAATGGGCGTCGATCGAGTCGAGAATTGCCCGTTCCATAGTACTTGGCACGCCTTTCATTCGGCAGCAGCGTGTAAAGTGCGATTCGGACCAGATAACGGAACGTGCGTGAAAGACTGATCGGGTTGGCAAAGCCGACGAAAACGCCGCCGCGCCGCAACAGTGAAAACCCTCGCCGGATGTAGTCGCCGCCGATGCCATCGAAAACCGCATCGAGACCTTCGGGCACCTCCTTGCGGATCACCTCGACGAAATCCTGCGTACGGTAATCGATCGGAACCGCGCCGTATTCAACGAGAATGCGATGCTTGCCTTTCGAAGCAAGGCCGTACATCTCGAGCCCGGCCAATTTGCCCAATTGCAAGAACGCCGTCCCGATCCCGCCGCTGGCGCCAATGATGAGCGCCTTGTCGCCGGCGCTGACGTTCGCGCTGCGGTGCATGGTCTGGTAAGCGACGATGTAGTTCAAGATGAGCGGAGCGGCTTTCACCGGATCGATCGCGGCCGGTACAGGAATCAACACGGCTTCAGAGAGATACACATACTCGCTGTAGCCGCCGTAGGCGGTCAAGGCCGCGACACGCTTCCCGATGCGGTCCGCAGCGACCCCTTCACCGATCGCGTCCACGTCGCCGACGATGGCATAGCCGGGTACGAAGGGCAGCTTCGGAGGAAACGGCGTACGTCCATAGCGCGCTTCGACGTCCGGCA
>DAOUEE010000052.1:0-14628 GCA_034430695.1 Anaerolineales bacterium
AGATTATTGTGCGAAAAGGAAAACGTTTCCCGCTTATGGGGGGCATTTCAGTATGTGATGACACGCCATACATTCAAGATGGATGCCTTTGTATTGCTCCCGGATCATATGCATTGCATCTGGACGTTACCCCAAGGGGATAGCGATTATTCAATGCGTTGGCGGCTGGTTAAAAGTACCTTCACACGCACCTGTGATATTGCCATCCGCGGAACAGTGTCCGAATCGCGGAGACGAAAAGGTGAACGGGCGGTTTGGCAAAGGCGCTTCTGGGAGCATCAAATTCGGGATGAAAGAGATTTTATCCAGCATTTGGAGTATATACATTACAATCCCGCACAACATGGTGTGGTGGATGCACCGAAGGAGTGGGCACATTCCAGCTTCCTTCGTTATGCCCGAGAGGGATTCTACAGTCTGGATTGGGGAGTGGGAGGCACGATCTCGTTCGGTGCTGGGGTAGGTTTCGAGTAGTCAATGTGTTGGGTTTAGTTCCTCAACCCAACCTACGGACTTCACGCCGCATGCGCACACCATCGAAGCGTATTATTCCATCATGGCCGAAAACGCCGGGCTGGTGGACATCCTGCCCGAGATCGGGTTTCTGGTGGGGATGGGCGTGATTTACTTCGTCATCGCGGTGTGGCGCTTCAAGTTTGAGTGGGGAATGTTTGTGGTGGGATGTGGGGGAGACCCTGCATCCCTACACCCGTCGGATGGGTTGAGGGGACTAAAACCCCGCCTGCATGCTGCGGATAAACATCCACCAATTATCGGCGCCGGACCCATATCCGGCGCCAGCATCCTTTTAAGCTGGTTGCGGATATTCATCCGCGACCTATATTGGACAGATGGGGGTGGTGGGCTCATATTCCTCCGTTGGGGGAAGTATAGGGAGGGAAAAGCGTTGGGTTTTGTTCCTCAACCCAACCCGCTTGTCTAAACAAGTTTTAAGCGAAGCGATGCAACGGCAGCGGGATTTTTTATTGTAAAATGGTGAGTGTGCTGCATTTTTCGTTTTTCGCTGCGAAAGCCAGTTGACAGATTTCCTTGTAACGATCGTATCGTTGCGTATTGATGTATTGCCGTTAGCTCAATCGGGATAAGACCACCGCGGACGTAAGCTTGAATTTCGCTTCAAATATCAAGATGAGCTGTTTCGAAATTATTCGCTGGGGGTTCTTTTCTGCGCGAGTGTCGTTTGAATCGTTTCTGCACGACGAATCTTTGGGGTATTGATTCGTGCCAGAGAATCCATGAAGGGAGGCAAACATGCCTGCAATCTTAGAAGTCGATCAGCTGGTCAAGAAATACGGGGACTTCGAAGCGGTGAAGGGGATCAGCTTCGAGGTCCAGCAGGGGGAGGTCTTCGGTCTGTTGGGGCCGAACGGGGCCGGCAAGACCCAGACCATCTCGATGTTGACCGGCGTGGTCACACCGACATCAGGAACGGCGCGCATCGCCGGCAATGACATTCGCACCCATATGGACGCGGCCAAGAAGGTCAACGGCCTGGTTCCCCAGGACCTGGCGCTCTATCCCACGCTCAGCGCCCGGGCGAATCTGAACTTCTTCGGGCGAATCTACGGACTGCGGGGCAAGGATCTCAAGCAGCGTGTCGAGGACGTGCTGCGCATCATCGCCCTGACCGAGCGCGCCGACGAGGCCGTGGAAAAATACTCCGGCGGCATGAAGCGCCGGGTCAACATCGGTGCCGGTTTGCTGCACCATCCCCGGCTGCTCTTCCTCGACGAGCCCACCGTCGGGGTGGATCCGCAGAGCCGCAACCATATCTTCGAGAGCGTGATGCGCCTCAATCGGGAACGCGGCATGAGCATCGTCTACACCAGCCACTACATGGAAGAGGTCGAACTGCTCTGCAGCCGGGTGGCGATCATCGACGAGGGCCGCATCATCGCCATGGACACGATCAAGAATCTGATCGCGCTGCTGGGCGGCGGGGTGATTCACGTCGGCCTGGAGGTCGTGGATGATGCGCTCATCGAAAAGATCGCTGCTTTACCCGGCGTGAAAGCGGCGGAGTTGACTTCCGTGCCCGTCCCGCCGCCGCCCGGGGTGACGGAAGAGCCTGAAAGCATGGAGCGCGAACCGGTTTCAACCACCCCCGTGGTCAAGATCGTCGCCGAGCACAGCCAGACGGCGATCGTCAACGTGATCGGCTTTCTCAACGATCAGGACATCCATCTCACTTCGTTGGAAATTCTCGAACCCAACCTGGAGAGCGTCTTCCTGCATCTGACCGGGAAGAAGCTGAGGGAGTGAGACGATGAGAGCCCTGAGTATCGCTTTCAAAGACTTGCAGATCTTCTTCAAGGACCGCGGCGCGGTGTTTTTTCTGTTTTTGGTTCCCTTGTTCTTCGTCATCGCCTACAGCGGTGTGGCCAGCGCCTTCGGTGAGGAAGCCGAAGACGTGAAGATCGCCCTGCCGGTCGTGGATCTGGACGGCGGAGAAACGTCCGCCGCACTTCTCTCTGGATTGAACGCCGCGGGCGGTGTGGAGACCGTCCAGTACGACGAGGCGGAAGCACATACGCTGCTTGAAAATGAGCAGATCGCCCGCCTGCTGACCATCCCGGCGGACTTCGGCGCCAACTTGGCGCGCAGTGTTCCCGTGACGCTGAAACTGGTGAACACTCCCTCGGCCAACGCGAGACAAACGGAAGTCGTGCGCCTGGTCGTGGAGGGCGTGGCGCGCGACCTGACACTGCAGAATCAGATCTTCACCAGCCTGCAGCAGATGGGCGAGATGCAGGGCAACGCGCCCGAGGTGTTTCAAGAGGCCTTCTCCACCGAGCGCTTACAAGCTCAGGCGCAAAGCCAGTTCGAAAACTCGCGCGGCCGCCCGCTGGTGACGGTGGTGCAGACCGTCCCGGCTGTGGAGGAGGAACGGGAGGAGACTCCCAACCTCGGGCTTCTGGCCGTGCCCGGTTTCGCCGTGCTGTTCGTTTTCCTCATGGCGCAAACGACGGCGCGCTCGATCTACGACGAAAGAAAAGTAGGGTCGTTCCGCCGCCTGATGGCCGCACCGCTGAGCAAGGCCACGCTGCTCACGGGCAAGATCCTGCCCAACTTCCTGACCGCCCTGATCCAGATCGTGGTCATCTTCGGGTTTGGGGCCTATGGCCTGAAATTGATGGATTTCACGCCCGTTCCGCTGGGGAACGACCCGCTGGCGCTTGCCCTGGTTGCGATCGTGGTGGCGCTCTGCTCGAGTTCGCTTGGGGTGGTCATCGCCGCTATAGCCCGTACAGAGAGTCAGATCGGCGGGATAAGCAGCCTGCTGTTGTGGGGCATGGGCGCCATCGGCGGCTCGATCATCCCGCTCTTCGCCCTGGAGACGTTTCTGGGTCCGCTGCCGAAGATCGTGCCGCATTATTGGGCCAACAAGGCCTTCGAGAACGTGATGATCCGCAGCCTGGGGTTGGTCGACGTGTTGCCCCAGATCGGTGTGCTGCTGGGATTCACGCTGCTGTTCCTCGCCATCGGTGTATGGCGATTCGACTTCGAGTAGGGAGGAGGGCGATCATGAACATGTTGAATAACATCCTTGCCGTTGCCTGGAAAGAGCTGCAGTTAATCGCCCGGGATCGCGGCGCGCTGGCGATCTTCTTCCTGCTGCCCCTGCTGCTGAGCACGATTCAGGGCGGGGCGAACGCCGTCGCCAATTCGGAGGAAGCTGCGGCGGCCATCCTGCTGAACGTGCAATTGGTCAACGAGGACGCAGGTGATTTCGGGCGTGAGGTGGTCAACGCCATCGAGAACATCGATGAACTTGCCATCGCGAGTCCTGCGACTGTGGAAGACGCTGAAGAATCCGTGCGCCAGGGCGAAGCCGCCGCGGCGATCGTCATCCCGGCGGACTTTTCGGCGAGCATCGACGCCTACGAGCCCACCGAGATCGAAGTCATCGTCGATCCGGCGGAACCGGAAAGCGCCAGCATCGTCGCCGGCATCATGAACCAGGTGGTGGCCGAGGTGACCATCTGGGGCGAAGTGCAGTACGGCATCCGCAGCGTGTTCGACCAATCCGGGCTGCTGGGCGATCTTAACGCCGAACAGCGCCGCGGCATCGAAGCGCAGAATCTGGGCGTGATCATGACCAGCTTGAACGAGCTGCGCCAGAATCCCTCGATCCTGGTGATGAACGAGAGTCTGGAAGGCGAGGAGGTCGATGCGGGCACCAACGATTTCTTCGCCTACATGTACCCCGCCTACACGGTGATGTTCATTTTCTTCGTCATCGGCACGTGCGCGACGTCGGTTCTCAGGGAGCGGGAGGCCGGGACGCTGCGGCGCCTGGTGGCTTCGCCTATCCCGCGCGGGGCGGTCATCGGCGGCAAGACGCTGGCCTTCATGGTGATCCCCTGCCTGCAGACCATCGTGCTGCTCGGCGTGGCGCACCTGTTCTTCGACACGCCGTTGGGGCAGCATCCGCTGGCGCTGGTCGTACTGACCGTGATCGTGGCTGCGGTGGCAACGTCGATGGGATTGCTGATGGCCACCATCGCCAAATCGGTGAGTCAGGCGGACAGCATGGGCACGATGGCCTCGTTCGTGCTGGCGGCGATCGGCGGGGCGATCCCCGTGGCGCCGCTGCTGCTCACCCGTGCGGAGGGTTTCATCTCGATCCTGACGCGTTTCACGCCGCATGCGCACGCCATCGAAGCGTATTATTCCATCATGGCGGAAAACGCCGGGCTGGTGGACATCCTGCCCGAGATCGGGTTTTTGGTGGGGATGGGCGTGATTTATTTCGTCATCGCGGTGTGGCGCTTCAAGTTTGAGTGAGGAATGTTTGTGGTGGGATGTGGGGGCAACCCCACATCCCTACTTCCGTGGGTTGGTTTGATGGGGACTAAAACCCAACACCTGTAAGTTGGCTGCGGATATTCATCCGCAACCCATTTTGGGCAGATGTGGTTCTGCCAGTCTCCCGTCATGAAACCGCTTCTATAATCCGTAGGTGGAATTTATGGGTACCGAAACCCAACCCACGCGCCTATTTCGACTCCGTATCGGAATCGACCAACCCGTGGCGTAATGCAAGCACGGCGGCCTGCGTACGGTCGGAGACGCCCAGCTTGCGAAAAATTGCGCTGGTGTAATTGCGCACCGTCCCCTCGGCCAGGAAGAGCCGCTCGGCGATGTCGGCGTTGGAGAAGCCGGCGACGATCAACTGCAGCACCTGGCGTTCCCGATCGCTGAGCGAGAAGTGCGTCGGCCTCCCGTTCGCCGGACCGCTTTTCGAGACTTCGGACAGCAGTTTACCCGTCACGCCGGGATCGACGAAGGCCTTTCCGCCCACGGTGCCCTTGATCGCCGCGATGAGCTCGCCCGGCGGGGTGTCCTTGAGCAGGTAACCCGCCGCACCGCTTCGTACGGCGTCGAAAAGCCATTCGTCGTCGTCGTAGGTGGTCAGCACCAGGACGTGCACTTCGGGATGGCTCATGCGGATCTTGCGCGTGGCGACGATGCCGTTCATGTGCGGCATTTTCAGATCCATGAGGATCAAGTCCGGCTGCGCCTCTTCCACCAGCCGGCAGGCTTCCTCACCGTCGTGCGCCACGCCGACGACTTCGATCTCGGGGTCGGAATCCAGTATCCGCTGCAGGCCTTCGCAGACGATGACCTGATCGTCACAGATCGCCACGCGCACCATCGGGCACCTCGATCGAAAATAGGACTGTCGTTCCGCCGCCGGGCCGGCTCTGCACCTGGATGGTTCCCGCAGCCAGCGCGGCGCGTTCCGCCATGCCGCGCATGCCCAGCCGCTCGCCGACGGTCGGGTCGTCGAGGTCGAATCCCTCGCCGTCGTCGGCGATCGACAGGCACAGGCGCGAGTCTTCCTGCGTCAGACGCAGCCAGACCGAACGGGCGTTGGCGTGCCGCACCACGTTCTCCAGCGCTTCCTGGGCGATGCGGTACAGGCTCTGCTCCGTCTGCGCGGGCAGGTCCGGAAGACGGTCGGGCAGGTCGATCTCCAGACGCAGCGTGCCGCGCTGGGAAACGTCCTGGGCCAGGTGGCGCAGAGCCAGGCTCAGCCCCAAATCCTCCAGTTGCTTGGAACGCAGATCCTTCAGCGCCCGGCGCGTCTCGGCCAGGCCCTTGCGTGTATTGTCCAGCGAGTGCTGCAGCATAGCCTGGATTTCGTCCTGCTCCGCGGGGATCATCAATTTGATCGCCTCGAGATTGACGGTCTGGGCGCTTAATGTGTGCGCCAGCGTGTCGTGCAGTTCGCGCGCCAGACGGTTGCGCTCGCGGCTGGTCGCCAACTGCTCGGCCGTGCGGGCGTATTGGCCGAGTTTGACGTTGGCGTCCAGTAAGGCCTGACGCTGCGTACGCTGGCTGGTGACCAGGTGGGAGACGATGTGCCCCACGGTGCCGAAGGCGAAAGCCTGGATGATGGGCACGCCCAGCACCGGCAGGGTATCGATGTCTACCCTGCCCGCCACACGCACGAGCAGGGCCAATTCGATCCCTCCAGTTGCAATTGCAAAAATGACCACGTATCGCAAAGGATATTGCCAGGCCATGATCACCACGGGAACGACCAGGATAGGCAGCAGCAACCAGCTGCGCAGTACGATGTCCGGCAGATCGCTGACCGTGGGCTTATATAAGAAAACGAGGTTGCTCAGGAGCGGCACGGCGGTCGCCGAAATCAAGGCCACGGGCAGGTAGCTGCCGCGCATGATTCGTCGCAGCCAGGACCAGGATAGGTAGCCGAAGAGCGCCAGGTTGGTGGCCAGGTTGAGGTAGAGCTGACTCTGGGAGGCGGAAAAAAACCTGTGCGTGTCGAGTGCGGTGTAGGCCACCAGGCAGGCGAAGTAGACCATGGCGATGCCGTTAAAGTAGCGAAAAATTCGCAGCAAACCGGGTTCCAGACGATGGATCATCTTCTATATGATAGCATCCCTGCTTCCCGATCCATACATGACACTCGTCACGTACGGATGTGGCGGGCGTCACGGCGAGTCGTGGCGGCCGGTATCTCGTCAGGCCGGCCGCCATTCTTTACCATTTGCATCGTGAACGAAACCATTCGAGAGATCGACGACATCGTGCAGACCATGATTCAGGTACAGGGACTGGAAAAACGATATGGCCGGCGCAAGCGACCGGCGGTTGCCGAATTCGACCTGCAGGTGGAGCAGGGGCAGCTTTTTGGATTGATCGGCCCGGATGGTGCGGGGAAAACGACCGTCATGCGCATGCTTTCGACCGTCATCGAGGTCAGTGCGGGGGAAGGAGTCGTCGCCGGCTTCGATTTACAGAAAGACGTGGAAAAGATACGGCGGAACATCGGCTACATGCCGCAGCAGTTCAGCCTGTACCCCGATTTGAGCGTGATGGAGAACCTGGAGTTCTTCGCCGATCTGAATCAGGTGCCTGCCGCCGAAAAACGTGGGCGGATCGAGGACATGCTGGCATTCACCAATCTGGCAGACTTCGAGCACCGTGCGGCCCACCAATTGTCGGGTGGGATGAAGAAGAAACTGGCGCTGGCCTGCGCGCTGATCCACGACCCCGACGTCCTGCTCCTGGACGAGCCTTCCACGGGGGTCGATCCGGTCTCGCGTCGCGAATTGTGGGTCATCCTGGCGGAAGTCGTGCAGCGCGGGGTCGCTTGTGTGGTGACCACGCCCTACATGGATGAAGCCGATCGCTGCCATCGTGTAGGTATTCTCTACGAGGGTCACCTGATCGCCGCAGGCACTCCCGCATCGCTCAAGTCGAAACTGCCCTACGCCGTGATCGAGGTCAAGGCGAAACCGCGCAAGACGATGCGCACAATCGTGGCGGACATCGATGATGTCATCCGCTGGCGTCCAGTGGGAGACCGCATCCGCATGCTCGTCGAGGACGACGAGCGGGTCGTGCGCCGGATGATGAAGCGGCTCGAGTCTGCCCTCAAGCGGGAAGAATGCGACCTGCGCCTGCTGCGGCGTGACAAAGTCTCCATGGAAGACGTCTTCGTGCACGAAGTCAGACTGCTCAACGACAGAGGTGGTAATGATGAGTAATGCAATCGAAACCAGTAAACTCACCAAGCGGTTCGGTGATTTCGTCGCCGTCGATGGGGTGGATTTCTACATCCCCGAAGGCGAGATTTTTGGCCTGCTGGGTCCCAACGGCGCGGGGAAGACGACGTTGATCCGCATGCTGTGCGGCATCATGCGCCCCACTTCGGGGGAAGGCCGCGTGCTCGGGCTGGACATCGTCCGCGAAGCGGAGCAGATCAAGAAACGCATCGGCTACATGTCGCAGCAGTTTTCGCTGTACAACGATCTGACGGTCGTGGAGAACGTCACCTTTTACGCCTCGATCTACGCCGTGCCGCGGGAACAGCGCCGCAAGCGTGTGGCGGAAGTGATCGAACTTACTGAACTGCAGGGGTTGGAGAACGAGCTCACATGCGATCTCTCCGGCGCCTGGCGGCAGCGGTTGGCCCTGGCTTGCGCCATCGCCCACCGGCCTCCGATTCTGTTCCTCGACGAGGCGACCGCCGGCGTCGACCCCGTTTCGCGGCGGGCTTTCTGGGACCTGATCTACAACATGGCCGGAGAAGGCGTCAGCGTGCTGGCCACGACGCACTACATGGACGAAGCGGATTACTGCAACACGATCGGGATGATGTACCGGGGCCGGCTGATCGCCGTGGCCAGTCCGGACACACTCAAGGCGCAGCAGCCGGGCACGCTCTACCAGGTGGACTGCGACCGGCCGGCGAGTGCGCTCGAGGTGCTCCAGTCGCTGCCGGGTGTGATGGAAACGTCCTTCCACGGCGCCTTGCTGCACGTCACCGTCGAGTCGAACGGCGGGGCGTCTCACCTGGAGAAATCCCTCAAACGGCAGGGGATCGAGGTGCGCAACATCGAAGACATCCAACCTTCGATCGAAGACGTGTTCCTCACCCTGGTCGAAGAAGAACGGGCGGCATCCCGGGTGGAAGCCGCTGCTTGAAAAACGTTGTCAGCTTGCTTTCCTGCCCGGGAAAGAGCGGACCGAAGCGGAGTAAATGATGGATCGATTATGGACGGTAGTAAAAAAGGAGCTGCTCCACATCTGGCGCGATCCGCGCACGCTGGGGTTGATCCTGCTTCTCCCCGGCATGCTCTTGATCCTGCTGGGATTCGGCATCAACTTCGAACGGCGCAACATTCCGGCGGCCATTGCCGATCTCTCGAAAACCGACGCCAGCCGGGAATACATCGAATACTACACCGCCAGCCAGGATTTCGAGCGTGCCTACGACGTCCTCAGCGAGCATGAAATCCTGGATTTGATCGACCAGGATTTGGTCAGCGTGGGACTGCTCATCCCCGAGGACTTCGGCCGCAAGGTGGCCACGGGTGAGCCGGCGAGCGTGATGCTCTACGTCAACGGCGCTTCCGACCCTTCGGAGGTGAGCAGCATTCAACTCAAATTGAACGCCATCAGTCAGATGGCGGCACAGGAAATCCTCATCAAGCGCATTCAATCCACGCCGGGCGCGGCGAGTCTGCAGCTGCCCATCAATGCTTCCTCGCTGACGCTCTACAATCCTGACGGCATATCCTACCTGTTCATGATACCGGGTTTGATTCCCATCCTGCTTCAGGTGCAGGCGCTGATTCTCTCCGCATTGGCGATCGTGAAGGAGCGCGAACAGGGCACGATGGAGCAGTTGATCGTCACGCCGATCAAATCCTGGGAGTTGATGCTGGGAAAACTCATCCCGTATTTGCTCGTCAGCATACTCAATCTTTTTGCACTTTTGTGGCTCGGCGATCTGCTTTTCGGGGTCAGGATCGTGGGCAGTCCATGGGAGTTGGTCGGTTTGAGCATGATCTTCATCGTCGGATCGTTGGGTATGGGCGTCCTGATTTCGAATCTCTCCCGGACGCAGATGCAGGCGATCTACATGGCGATCTTCATCGTGCTCATCCCTGCCATCATTTTGTCCGGTTTGTTGTTTTCGCGCGGCAACATGCCCATCGTTACTTACATCTACAGTGAGTTGCTGCCCGTAACGCACTATCTGGAGATCACACGCGGCATCATGCTGCGGGGCGTCTCCGCCGCTGCGCTGTGGTCTTCCACCGTCCCACTCATCTTGCTCAGCATCATCTATTTCGTCAGCAGCGTCTTCACCTTCCGCAAACGGATATGAAGGCGACATCGAATGCGTATCGTTTATACAGGAGTAAGCGAATGAACCGAAAGACATCCATGACGTTTCTACTCTGCCTGGCTTTGCTCGTCGGCGGGTGCAGCAGCATCAACGGCGAAGGAATCGCGGCCATCCAGGCGACGGGAACGATTGCGGCGGACGAAGTCGCTCTCGCCTCCGAAATCGGCGGTAAAGTCGTCGATATCTTCGTCCAGGAAGGCGACGCGGTTTCCCAGGGCGATCTGCTCTTCCGTGTGGACGACAAACTGCTGCAGGCGCAGTACGATCAAGCCTCGTCTGCACTGGATGCAGCTAAGACGGCCGTCGAGGCGGCGCAATCCCAACGCGATCAGGCCCAGGTTCAGTACGATTTGGCGCTTCAGGCTGCCAGAATGCAGGACCCCGCCGGTCAGTCGGCCTACTGGCAGATGCGGGTGACCGGTGAGTCGGAACTGCCTCCCTGGTATTTCGAGAAGGACGAACGCATCCAGGCCATGGAAGCGGAAGTGGCTGCGGCGCAGACGGCGCTGCAGAAAAAGTTGGACAATCTCGACCACGAACTTGCGGATATCAGCGGGGGTGATTTCGTGGCGGCAGAGGAACGCCTCGCGCAGGCGGAAAGCGCCTTCGACGTCGCGGCGCAGACGCGCGATCAAGCGTATGCCGCGCTGGACAACAAGAACCTGCGCGATGCCGCAGACGAGGCGTACGACGCGGCTTCGGCCGAGCTCGAATCGGCGCAGCAGGAATACGACAGCCTGTTGAGCACGAGCCAGGCACAAACGATCCTCGAAGCCCGCGCCGAAGTCGCCGTGGCGCGGGAAAGACTGAGCCGTGCCCGGGTGGCGCTGGACATGCTGAGAAACGGAGAGCAGTCCCTGCAGGTAGAGGCGGCGCAGGTCGCGTTGCAGGCCGCGGAAACCACCATCAAGCGGGCCGAGGCCAACGTGCAGCAAGCACAGGACGCTTTACAGGTTCTGTCGATCCAATTGGAGAAGGTCAGCGTGCAGGCGCCCATGGACGGCGTGGTGCTGGTACGCAATCTCGAGGTCGGTGAAATCATCTCTCCCGGAGGGACGGTCATGCGTATAGGCCGTTTGGGTGAGGTCCGCTTGACGGTTTACATTCCGGAGGATCGATACGGGCGTATCCACCTGGGGCAAGAAGTGCTGATCCATTCCGATTCGTTCCCCGAATTTGCCTTCAGCGGTGAAGTGATGCGTATCGCCGAAGAGGCCGAATTCACGCCGCGCAACGTGCAGACGGTCGACGGCCGCAAGACGACCGTGTTCGCCATCGACATCAGTGTCCCGAATCAGGACGGGAAGTTGAAACCCGGCATGCCTGTCGACGTGACGTTCGTGGAGCAGTAGTCGCGACCAGTGGATTGATCAGTAAGGGCGGCCCAGCGGGTCGCCCTTACGCATCAGGTCCTGGAATGGGCAGTCACCGGGGATCGCCCTTACAGATCCTTCCTGCAAAATCATATTGCTTCAGATGTGGCTGCCGTCCTGCGCCTCGTAATCGACCCAGGCGTTCGCCATCATGGCGTCGTCCTCCAGCTGCAGTTCGTTCACCGTATGTTCCAGGTGTCCGATGCGTTCGGATAGTACCTGCAGCCGCTCCATGGTGAGATCGGGCAGCCGGTCGTGGCGCAAGTCCTCCGGCTGTGGTTCGGATAGCTGAACCCCGTTGCGGCTGCGAATCCTGCCGGGCACGCCGACCACCACGGAGCGGGGTGGGATGTCCTTGACCACCACCGAGTTGGCGCCGATGCGGCTGTGGGCGCCGATGCGGATCGGCCCCAGGATCTGCGCGCCGGCACCGACGACGACGTGGTCTTCCAGTGTGGGATGACGCTTGGTTTTTTTGAAACTGACACCGCCCAGGGTCACGTTGTGATATAAGGTGACGCAGCTACCGATCTCGGAGGTCTCTCCGATCACCGTGCCCATGCCGTGGTCGATGAAGAAGCCGGAACCGATGACTGCCGCAGGGTGGATTTCGATTCCCGTCAGAAAGCGGTTGAAGTCGCTCAGGCCGCGGGCGACGAGCTTCAATTTTTTACCCCACAGCCAGTGCGCCAGCCGGTGCAGCCATATGGCGTGGAATCCCGGGTAAAAGAGGACGATCTCCAGGGCGTTGCGGGCTGCGGGATCGCGCTCCAGAGCGGCGCGAATGTCTTCGCGAAGCGTTTTAAACATGGTCTATCTCCGGTCACTCACGCAAATCGGCGAAGAGCGGGGTGCTCAAGTAGCGTTCGCCGTAGGAAGGCACGATGGCGACGATGCGTTTCCCGGCATTCTCGGGACGTGAAGCGATTTTCACCGCAGCGTGGACGGCGGCTCCCGAGCTGATTCCCACCAGGATGCCTTCTTCCTTCGGCATGCGCCGGGCCATGGCAAAAGCCTCTTCGTTCGACACCGTCACCACCTCGTCGATCAAACTGGTATCCAGCACTTTGGGGATGAAGCCGGCGCCGATGCCCTGGATCTTGTGCGGACCAGGTTTGCCGCCGGAGAGCACCGGCGATCCCTCCGGTTCAACTGCGATGATCTGAACGTCAGGGTTGCGTTCTTTGAGCACCTGGCCAACGCCGGTGATCGTGCCGCCGGTCCCAACGCCCGCGACGAAAAAGTCGATCTTTCCCTCGGTGTCGCGCCAGATCTCCTCTGCCGTCGTACGGCGGTGGATTTCCGGATTCGCCGGATTTTCGAACTGCTGCGGAATGAAATAGCGTTTATCCCCGGCGGCCAATTCCTGGGCTTTGTTGATCGCCCCTTTCATGCCTTCCGACCCGGGCGTGAGGATCAAATCCGCCCCAAACGCTTTCAGCAGCAGCCTGCGTTCGATGCTCATCGTGTCCGGCATTACCAGAGTGCATCGATAGCCTTTCGCGGCAGAGACCATGGCCAGTCCGATGCCCGTGTTTCCGCTCGTAGGTTCGAGGATGATCGTATCTGGCTTGATCTTCCCCGCCTTCTCGGCGGCGGTAATCATGCTCAGTGCGATGCGGTCCTTGACGCTCGAACCCGGATTCTGAAACTCCAACTTCACCAGCACTTCGGCCTTTGCACCTTCAGTCACCTTGTGCAGGCGCACGAGCGGGGTGTTGCCGATGAGTTCTGTAACATTATCTGCAATGGCTGACATTTTCTTTTCTCCCTTTGGGTCGATACCTCGGTAAAGCGCTACGAAAAACAAAGACTCATCTGAAGTGTTCCATTCGATGAGTCTCGGGTTTCTTAATCGGGCGTGCTGGAAATTGATGCCTGTGAATTCCAGCCCATATTCTGTTGTTTTCTTAATAACAAACTACCCTGCGATGCTCATCGCTCGGCTCAATAGAAAGCAGGCAAGCCCGGCGCTTGGCCGGCACAATGCCTGCTAAAGACAGGAGCAGACGTGAGCGATCAGGTTCAGGGTAGGTTTGTTTTTCATTATTCGATTGCAGTCCCTTAATTCAAAGTCTACCGAAAGGGGTCTGAATTGTCAAACGCAGCGTCCAACGCGCTTCAGCACTCCTGAAGTAATTTCTCCAACGTGACTCGAACGACGTCGATCGAACGCTGGAACTCATCCAGATCGAGATGTTCATGCGGTGTGTGATCCAAACTCGAATCTCCGGGTCCGTAGGCTGCGATGGGGCAGTTCCAAACCGGTGCGACGATGTTCATGTCCGACGTTCCGGTTTTGTTTACGAAACGCGGCCGGCCGCCGTTGGAGCGGATCGCCTGCAGCAGAGCCCGCGTGAGGAAGCTGTTCTTTTCGGCCACGTAACTGACCTCGCGTCTCGAAAATTCGAGACGCGCAGCCTCATTCAAGGCGCGCAGGTCGCTTTCGATTCGCTCGAGCGGCAGGTCGGGCGGCAAACGGAACACCAACTGCATATCGGCCTGGCCATAGCAGCCCCTTTGATGGGTATTCAAACTGCGCAGCGAAGCGTCAAGACGATCGAAGACTCCGGGGCGGTCGCGGTTGAAATCGTCTTCGTAGCGCTGCACTTCTTGCCAGAAACGAAAGGCGCATTCTGCGGGGGTCTGGAGCGGCGCAGCGGAATGCGCCAGCGCACCGGTAAAAACCCAACGCAGCATGAGATGACCCTTGTAGCCCAGGGTGATTCTGTCCCAGCTGCTTGGTTCACCGATCAAACAGGCCTTCGGTTGAAAGATGTTCAGGGCGTTTCGAGCGCCACGGCTGTCCGTTTCCTCACCGGTGGCTCCGATGACGATTACTCGGGTGCCGCTGGGTGGTTCCACCTGCGTGGCGGCGATGATGAATGCCGCCAGTGGGCCTTTGGCGTCCACACTGCCCCGGCCGTAGAGCACCCGGCCGTCGACGCGTACCGGGATTTCCCCGGGTACCGTGTCGATGTGGCCCAGCAGCACGATCTCCTTTTCACCCTCGCCGCGAATGCCCACGACGCTGTTGGTGCGATCGACGTAGGCGCGCAT
>DAOUEE010000053.1:0-9728 GCA_034430695.1 Anaerolineales bacterium
GAAATCACGCCTGCCCATAGAGATGCAATTGAAGCGTGGAGTGTACGCGTGAAGCCGTCGTTCGATTTGCGTACCACCAAAACTCCACTCCAATTTGCTCGGTCTGAATCCCGCGACATGTATGCAAGAAGACGATCGAGTTGAATAATTCGTTCATCGATGTACTGAGTAGGGAGGACGAACATGAATATGAATATGGAACACGAAGGACGTAACCACGAACATCAACGTGCCATGTCGGAAGACGATCGCGGGCACGAATCTCACCACGGCATGGAATCCCCCATGGAACACGGCGAGGGCGGGATGATGTCCGCGGGACACGGCGGCCACGAGCACCACGTCGATCATACCGGCCACGAGCAGATGTTCCGCAAACGCTTCTGGATCAGTCTGATCTTATCGATTCCCGTCATCCTGTTCAGCCCGTTCGTTCAAGACACACTCGGCTTCGTGATGCCGGAGTTCACGGGAAGTGAGTGGATCACGCCTATCTTTGCCGTGATCGTCTTTATCTACGGCGGTCTGCCTTTCCTGCGCATGGCGGTGCCGGAGGTGAAGAACAGGCGCCCGGGGATGATGCTGCTCATTTCGTTGGCGATCAGCGTCGCTTTCGTGTACAGCGTTGCGGCGCTGTTCCTGCCGACGAGCGCAACCTTCTTTTGGGAACTGGTCACCCTGATCGACATCATGCTGCTCGGTCATTGGATCGAGATGCGCAGCGTACGGCAGGCGTCGGGCGCGCTCGACGAACTGGCGAAGTTGATGCCGGACACCGCGGAGCGGATCGATGCGAACGGAGACGCGGAACGGGTCAAGACCAGCGAGCTCAAAACGGGGGACCTGATCCTGGTACGGCCCGGCGCCAGCGTTCCGGCGGATGCCGAAGTGGAGACGGGCGATTCGCAGGTCAACGAGTCCATGATCACGGGTGAATCCAAACCGGTGTCGAAAGCGCCGGGCGATAAAGTCATCGGGGGTTCGATCAACGGCGACGGAAGCCTGCGGGTGCGCGTGCAGGCCACCGGCGACGAGACGGCGCTGGCGGGCATCATGCGCCTCGTGAAAGAAGCCCAGCAGAGCAAATCCAACACGCAAATTTTGGCCGACAGAGCCGCCGGCTGGCTTTTCTACGTCGCCATCGGAGTGGCCGTGCTTACCGCCATCGCCTGGGTGATTGCCGTCGGGTTCAACGTCGATGTCATCGCCCGGGTGGCGACGGTTCTGGTGATCGCCTGCCCGCACGCACTCGGGCTCGCCGTTCCACTTGTGGTCGCCATAACGACCTCGCTGGGTGCAAAAAACGGGATACTGGTGCGCGATCGCCTGGCGTTGGAAGAGGCGCGCCAGGTCGACACCGTTATTTTCGACAAGACGGGCACCCTGACGAAGGGGGAATTCGGGGTCGTCGACGTCGCTGCAGCAGATGGTTGGTCCGAGGAGGATGCGATCGCGTTGGCGGCCGCCGTCGAGGGCGACTCGGAACACACGATTGCACGCGGCATCCGAACCTCCGCGGAGGCGCGAAACGCCGTACTGCCGGAGGTTACGCAGTTCGAGGCGCTCAAAGGACGCGGAGTGCGAGCCAACGCCGGCGGGCATGCGGTGTTCGTGGGTGGACCCAGGATGCTGGAAATGCTGGAGCTTCCCCTCAGAGGCGACATGGCGCAGTTCTCGGACCGGGCAAACGCGAAGGGTCAGAGTGTCGTTTACCTGGTTCAGGAAAAGCAAATTGTGGCCAGTTTTGCATTGGCCGACGTCGTACGTCCGGAGAGTAAGCAGGCCGTCGATCGCTTGCACGAAATGGGCGTCGAGGTGGCCATGCTCACCGGTGACAGTGAAGCCGTGGCGAAATCCGTGGCTGAAGAGTTGGGCATCGACGAGTACTTCGCCGAGGTGCTTCCCGAGTACAAAGACAAGAAGGTGTCCGATCTGCAGGCTCGCGGCCGCAAAGTGGCCATGGTGGGAGACGGTGTCAATGATGCGCCGGCGCTCACGCGTGCGGATGTGGGCATTGCGATCGGCAGCGGCACGGACGTGGCCATCGAATCGGCGGGAATCATCCTCGTCAAGAGCAATCCCTTGGACGTGGTGAAGATCTTTTCCTTGAGTCGTGCGAGCTACCGCAAGATGCAGCAGAACCTGATCTGGGCCACGGGTTACAACGTCATCGCTCTGCCGCTCGCCGCCGGCGTCCTGGCGCCGCTGGGCATCCTGCTCTCGCCGGCGGTCGGCGCATTGCTGATGTCTCTGAGCACCATTATCGTGGCTGTCAACGCCCAGCTGCTGCGCGGGCAGACGATCGCGGCTTGAGAAACACGCGGATGGGAATGGAAAGGAGGAAGGTGATGGCTAAAGATCTCGTATGCGGCATGGAAGTGAATGAAAAAACGGCCGAGTGGACATCCGAGTATCAGGGGAAGACGTACTACTTTTGTGGTCCCGGATGTAAAAAATCCTTCGATGCTGATCCCCGAAAATACATCGATTCGAAGGCGCACGCCGGCCACGAAGATCACGCATGAGATTCGCTGGGGCGGCATGTGTCTCGTGCTGCCCCGTATGTTTCTATATCTTTCCCAAAAGGGACGACTTGGCTGTGGAGTTCCACAACTCCCCCGCAAGGGGAATAACCTCGTCCAGAATGATCATGCGGCAGGCAGATAGTAGAGCCGTGCATTATTTCATTAAAGTTTTGACATCTGTCATTTTGAAGGTGTAAACCGTAATGAATACCCGATTGAGACGCGTTTGACTTGATTTCTGTACGGATATGTTTTTCCCCTGTTACGGGCTGTAAATTCGTACGCACGTAGTTCTTCCTTTATGTGCTTGACATCGAAGGCAAATATTGATATACTCATACCAAGAACTTTGCAAGGCCAAGTATCTTGCAATGTAGAGTATAAATCTGGAGAGAATATCATGTCTGAGATGGCAGACTTCCGTCAAATTCAACGTAGGGTGTTCCAGCTGGTGTCCTTCGAAGATGGACTCTGGGATTTGTTGCTGGGGCTCATCTTCCTGGCGCTGGCAGTCTACCCGGTCACCCGCGAGCTGCTGGGCCCGGAGTGGAACATCGTCTTGTTCGTGGCCCTGTTGTTACTACTATCTGTCGGGCAGCTGCTCGTGCGGCGGCGCGTCAGCGGACCGAGGATCGGCGTTGCAGCACCCCGCCGAACACCCAAGATGCAGCTTCTCGCTGTCATCACTTTCGTGATGGTCGCGGTAACGATCGGGCTGGTGGTGCTGACCGTCCTCGGCCCGGGGCGCGATCTCGCCGCGAACGTTCCGGCT
Source organism: Anaerolineales bacterium (assembly GCA_034430695.1). Lineage (GTDB taxonomy): Bacteria > Chloroflexota > Anaerolineae > Anaerolineales > E44-bin32 > WVZH01. Next base: position 3,298 of record DAOUEE010000053.1, read on the forward strand.
GAGGCTTCATCCGGGCGGGGGTACCTGGTGGAGCTCGTTGTCGTCCTGGTGATGGGACTATTGTTCAGTGCCATGGGCTACCTGTTCGGCGTGACGCGGCTGTACTTCTACGGTTGGATGATCGGGCTGGCCAACCTGGCCTCGGTGTACATGGAGCACAACGCGGGCTGGACTTTTCAGATCCCCTTGGCGGTCGCAGCCGGGATCATCCTGCTCATCGGACTGGTCCTGCTGGTTCGCTTCTTGCGCACGTATCCGCTGCCTGCGGAGGGGGATTGATATGGCAGATAAGACAGGCATCGATCCGGGCCTCGGCAATCTGGCCGAGGTGGATCGCCTGGTGCACGAACCCGCGCGGTTGATGATCCTCATGGTCCTGTACACGGTGGAGTTCGCCGATTTCACGTTTTTGGCCACCATAACCAAGCTCACCGACGGCAACCTGTCATCCCATCTGAGCAAGCTGGAATCTGCCGGCTACGTCGAGATCGAGAAAGGTTATGACGGTAAAAAGCCCCGCACGCGAATACGGCTGACCGAGGTCGGCCGCAAGGCGGTGGATGCCTACCGGACCACGATGAGTCAAGCGCTGCAGCACCTGGCTGACTGAATAGTTGAGATCGATCGGGTGGAGGGATTCGCCTCATCTGCCGGGGTCAGCTTTTCGCCATCAGATCTTGACGCTGAAAGAGGAGCATAGCGATCACGGCGAGAAGAACACCGTACAACAGTAGAACGATCGCGGCGCCTATCGGATTCGCTAATCCAACTTCGACCCAGGCTCGGGGCAGCGATACCGATGGGTCGGAGGGAAAGAACAGTTCGTTGATGCTGATGGCATGGTAGGCGATCGTGTAGCGGTAGGCATCCTTCACGCCCAACAGGCTGCCGGATCCCAATCCCCCGACGATAAAATCCCCGAAAAAGTAACCCAGTCCGGCAAGCATGCCCGCCCAGGAACTGCGCCCCAGCACCAGCGCCAGCATCACCACCCCGGAAAGCACAAAGTTGATCAGGCCGATTACGCCGGTGGCGCCCAATAAACGCCAGACGATATCCGCACCGGCCGCCTCGGAAAATGGCACGGCGCTGTAGCTGATGTGGACCACGAAGGCGGCGGCAAAAGCCGCGAGCATGAATACGAGACCGTTGATGAAAGCCGCGCACACGGTGGCGATGATTTTCGAGAGTATATAGAAGCGCCGCTCTGCGCCTCGACTGATGATGGTCCGTACGGTCCCCAATTCATAATCGTCGCCCAGCGCCAGGACCGAGATCACCACGGTCATCAGCGCGATCATCATGAGCATGTCGGATGAAAATAAAAATTGCGTGATCTGTGGAAAGGTGGCATCGCGTATGGAGATACTGGCCAAGATCGCTTCTCCTGCGATGGGTCCGGCGAACATGAACAGCAAAACCGCACGGGCAGTCGACTTGCGCCAGAACTTCCGGATTTCGACTCGGGTCAATCGGGATAGAGTCCCAAGGGCGTACGTCGCCTTTCCATTTCTTTTCATCCCCCGCACCTCACGTCGCGCCGCTGGAACAGCCACATCGTCCACGCCAGAAATACGACGGTATAACTGACCATGAATGTCAACCCTCTCCATGGTGATGTGGGCAGCAAAGTCTCGCCGCCAAGCCCAAACGTGCCGCTGATGAACATCGCCTCCCGGGCAAATGGAGCGCCCCAGTTCAGAAATACATCGGAGTTGTAACCCAACGTCAGGCTAAAAATGTCGATTTGTATGCGGTAAAACCAGGGCGCCGATCCCCCACGCGTCTCTACATCTGAAAAGATGGCGGCGAAAAACGGCAGCGCCAGGCCGTAGAGGTACTCCAGCGTGTGCGTACCGATTCCGACTCCCAGGGCGGGTCCCATATTGCGCGCCACGACGACCCAGAAGAGGATGATGACGATGAACGGCAGATAGGTTAGCCAGGAACGAACGATCCAAAGCAGCGCCTCTCCCAATTTCACGAGCGAGATGGGATCTTCGCTTACCTGGCGGTGGATGAAGGGGCCGAAAACCGCAGCCAGCGCGGCGATTACAAGCAGGACCGCCCCCGTTGCGAGCCACAGGGACAGCGTGCGTCCGATCAGGTATTTCCTGCGGGTCACACCGCGCGTGAGAATGACCGGGATCGTCTTTCGGCTGAAATCCTCCCCTCCAAAAACGACCGTGAAGAGAATGACGAAGAACCAGCCGATTCCGTTGGCGGTGTAAGCCGCGGTGCCGATGAAGACGGGGTAACTCAGTTCTGCCGTTCGAATCCGGATCAGGAGGCGGTTCCCTTCGATCTGCAGAGACGATAACGGAGAACCGTCGTAGGCAGAGACACCCGTTTCCACTTCCGCTTTCCAGGTCTCCAACTCGCTCAGTTTGCCGTTGATCTGTAAAGTAAGAATGACGAGCAGCAATGCCAGGAGAACCCAGGTGAGCCAGAAACGCCGCATCCGCAGCCAATCGGCAGAGATGAATCTACGCATCGCCGTCCTTGGCGTGGTTGTTCGTAAGATCGAGAAACACGCTTTCCAGCGTAGACACGACGGGGCGAACTTCGAAAGGAAAGAGAGCATGCGCCGCAAGAGCGGCCAGCAGTTCCGGCGTTCGCTCCGGGGATGCCTGCACGCGCAGCCAATCCCCGTCTTGTTTCGTTCCCTGCACCCATTCCAATGCGGACAGAACTTCGGCGGCTTTCTCCACTTTCTCGATCCGCAGCTCAACGGCGTGCGCCTGGTGCAGCAGGCTCTTTACTTCGCCCTGGGCGATCACCTGTCCCTTGTTGAGAATCAGCACACGGTCACAAACCTGCTCGATTTCGTGCAGCAGATGGCTCGAAAGAAAGACGGTCTTGCCCTGCTCCTCGGAAAGGCGGCGGATCAAGATGCGCATTTCCTGCATCCCGGCCGGGTCGAGCCCGTTGGTCGGTTCATCCAGGATGAGCAGTTCGGGATCTCCCAACAGCGCAGCGGCCAACCCCAGCCGCTGACGCATCCCCTGCGAATACGTGCCCACCTTGTCCTTGCCGCGCCCTTTTAGCCCCACTCGTTCGAGTATGGACGGGATGTGTGCTTCGGTGTCGCCCCCGTCGATGCGTGCGAAAACACGTAAATTGTCGATCCCACTCATATAGGGGTAAAAGGCGGGGGTTTCTATGATTGCGCCCACCTGACGCAGCGCGGGGCTCAAATCACGGCGGATGTCGTGGCCCAGAACTTCGGCGCTGCCGGTGGTAGGCCGTACGAGCCCCAGCAGCATCGCAATGGTCGTCGTCTTCCCTGCACCGTTGGGTCCCAGGAATCCAAACACCTCGCCGCGCCGGACTTCGAAAGAGATCTGGTCGACGGCGGTCAGTCGCTTGAATCGCTTCGTGAGATCGTACGTGCGGATGACTTCATGCCCGTTCCCCATGTTGTCCTCTCTAACGTAAAGGTCACAGAAAACAATTGATTTTATACGACAATTGCTCGTGCTGTGGTTCGATACCGCTTTTCGTCGCCGGCTCCGCCGGTCAGCACCGGGTCTCCGCTGCTACATACTACTATCCATCCAGGGGGCATTCAATAGTCGAGATTTCCTTCACTCACGCTTAAGCCGATATCTATGCAGCGACGTCCGAAGGATACGTCGTGGTACTGATTTTCAGGAATAAGCAGAGAATCGTGGATAAATATGCAGAGGTGGTATATTATCGGAACTGAAAAACGGGCTGCCTTTTGACTGGCCGTTCGATGGCTTCAGGCAGGGGAGTGAGAAACGGCTTTATTGCTCGGGTTTTCTCAAATCGCGTCGAGAAAGACTCGTATCCATCGATGCGCTCACCGATGCAGCCCGCCGGGTCAATTCATTTTGAATTCACTGCCGGTTACGATCCGCTGTTGTTTGTCCAAGGTTTGCCAAGGAGCCCTTGCACATGGAAACTGTCCCCAGACTTGGTTTGATTGCATTGCTCATGGTCGGAATCGCGGCCTGTTCGTCATCCGATGCAGGCGTTGGGTCCTCGATTTCCTCGGTTACTTTAGACGGCGTCATTTATGAGATAACCGACGCGGCTATCGCATCCAATTGTCTGAGCCTCACATTTTCCGTACGGGGGTACACGCCGCAGACCGACGACTTCCCGCGAAGGGGATTCATGCCGATAAAGGATATCGTCATCCGGTCGAGCAATTCTGAACAAATTAATGACCTCAGGCCTTTGTGGGGAGGAGGAGGTGGAGGCGGATGGGGAGCAGGATGGGAAATAGATGAAGATGGACGAGTGTGGATGGAACAAGAGATGCATTATGCGCTGAAAACCCCGATCCGCGAAGATACGATCGTTCCTCTGGACGTTCGCATCGTTTTGGACGACGAATTCGAGATGTCCGAGGCACTCGAGTTCAAGATCTCCGTGGTCGCCGGTCCGGGAGGGGGATATTGCCCTTATCCTGGAAACGAATGATCTGATAACCACCATGCGCTGTGCGCACGGGCGAAGAACCTCAACCGGACAGCTTGCCAATTCCAACAGTCGCGTGTTGACCGATCCCTCATCATGATGAAAATCGTGCTCGGGGACGGTCTTCTACTGCCGCTCTTGCAATAGAGACTCCTCCCACATGAATACTATTGTCTCGGATTCCCATATCCCCTATACTTCAGCAAAATTTCCCGATCCCGTTAGCAAGATCATCGAAGAGGAGCGATCATGACCGAAGACGCGGCGCCAGAGAAATCGAAACGTGGTGGAGGCTGCTTTGGGGGATGCGGTCGTTGTCTGGGAATCATCGTCGCGGGGTTGGCTATCGTGATACTCGCCTTCGTGGCACTGCGCGCGCTGCGCCCCGATCCCAGGAAGCTCTTCTCCGGGGCTTCCGATCCTTTCGCCGAAGCCGTGCTGGAAGAGTTGTTAATCAGCGCAGGCGTTCAGGGCGCCCAGGTCACGGTTATCCCCATCAAAGGCAGCGACAAGCAGTTGGCCTATATCGTGTTCGACGATTCGAGCGGGCTTTCGATGGGCAGCCTTACCCAGGGCGGAGAAGAGAATCTCGCCGGTGCCTTGCTGCAGCTCGATGCAGCCAACCGTTCTCAGAACCTCAACATTGGGCCGGTGGCAATGGAATACCGCGGTGAAAGCGGCGAACCGCTGTTGACCGTCGTGACGGACCAGGAAGATATTTCCGCTTTTGCGGACGGTGAGATGAGTCGGGAAGAGCTGTTGTCGAACACCGATATCAACCTGGACAACCTGCTTGGCGGCGTCGATTTGCTGTCGGATGCGTCCGGGCAATGATGAGGAGGCCAATACGATGATGACTTCAATCCGGAATACGACGTTACGAAAGGCAATATTGCTTGCGCTTGTCCTGCTCATCACGCCGTTGCTCGTCTCCTGTGAGGACACCGATGCCGAGGCCCTCGCGCAGTTGGCCGTGGATTGGGCGGTTGGAAAAGGCGTCATGACTCTGCGATGTGAGGGGGAAGGTCAAACGAATTGTGAGTATGACCTGAACGAGGTGGCTTTGGGTGTGTACATCACTGGGGTTAAATTGGCAACGAGTTGGGACAGGAGTCCCGAGATGCAGGCTGCGCTGGACGCGGGGGACGTGGTGCTGAACCAGGAGGAGGCCGATGAACTCGCCGAGCGAGGCGCCCGCGAGGGCGATCTCGATTTGATCGATCAGGCGATCGAAGCGCGGCCGGAGGATTGGAGCTACCACGATCAACAAGCTGCCGTGCTCCTGGCCGACGGGAAAATCGAAGATGCAGAAGACTCATTTTCTACCGCAGAGGCGCTGGTGGATGAGCGTATCATGAACGGCGGCGATTGTTTCGTACTCCAACGCAACTTACTCACCAACCGCATTGCCGCTCTGGAGATTCAACTGGAAAAATACCCCGATAATATTGAACTTAAAAATCGATATGCGGCGGCTCAAGGACAGTTGGAGATATTGGAAAGCGGAGGGCCCGGAAATCCCTGCGGTTGGTGACGGTTCTGAGGTCAGGCGAATATTTGGAAAAATAATAGCGATGTATTTTCGTAGAGACGCCCCGGTGGAGCGTCTATGCCAACAAGGGGTGTAGACCGGAAGACGCCCTTCCGGGCGTCTCTACGCAAGGAAGTGCGATGGAGAGGATTGCGAATCGGGGCGCTGCACAGACGCTCTCCGAGTAACTCTGGCAGATTCAGGATAGATTCATTCCCAAGCAGATAAATATGTAACCAGAAAGAGACTGAGGTTCGACTTTTCTTCCGGGCTTCAGATCGGATGCCATTTTCCCTTTTCCTGTTGTCAATCTATATTATGGTAGTGTCTAATAAGAATCGTTGAGAACCATCGTCCGAAAATCGGGCAGCATAATGAAGGATGCGATCATGGTCAAGAATGAATCCAGCTTAACGAGCTTTTTCCATCTCATCCGCCGTACGTTGGCTCC
>DAOUEE010000054.1:0-21148 GCA_034430695.1 Anaerolineales bacterium
GGTCAGGCTCTCTTCAGGCGTACCATATGCGTCCGAGCTGCGCGTACGCACTTCCACGACGACGATAACCTCACCGTCCAACGCCACGATGTCGAGTTCCCCATCCTCGCAGCGCCAGTTTCGATCCAAAATAACCAGCCCGGTCGACTGGAGATATTCCGCCGCAGCGCCTTCGCCCCGTTTGCCCAATTCGTGTGATCGCATAGAAAGATGAACTCCCGATAAATTGCCGAAGCGATACCATTGTACAGGATTCATGAACCGCAAACCGATTCTTGTGGCTATAATAAGTATAGGGGCCAGGCGTATACGCTAGACGGCAGCACGCTTTCAAGCAGGAAACATGCAGGCAGAAATTATCTCGATCGGCACCGAGCTGCTACTGGGTGAAATCGTCGATACCAACACGCACACCATCGCGCAAGCGCTGCGCGAGGTTGGCATCAACGTTTTCCGCACGATGACCGTTGGTGACAACAAGGAAAGGATCGCCGAGGTCGTTCGAGAGAGTCTCCGGCGCGCGCAAGTCGTCATCACCACCGGAGGCCTGGGGCCGACGATCGACGACGTCACGCGGGAAGGCATTTCTCTGGCGCTCGATCGACCGCTCGAATTTCGCCCCGAATTGTGGCAGCAGATCTTGGAACGATTCGCACGCTTCGGACGCCAACCCACAGAGAACAACCGCCGCCAGGCACAACTTCCGCGGGGCGCAATCGCCATCGACAACGCGATTGGAACGGCACCGGGGTTTTTAATCGAAAGCGCCACTTCGGTCGTTTTCGCACTTCAAGGCGTTCCGGCCGAAATGGAACACGGATTGAAAAATTATGCCATTCCATATCTGCGTGAGAAATTCAACCCGCAGAGCCTGATCAAGACCCGCATCGTTCACACTTCGGGTCTGGGAGAATCAGCCATAGACACCCGTCTCGAGGATCTTGAAAAATTCAGCAACCCGACCGTCGGCCTGGCCGCGCATCCGGGCCGCGTCGACGTTCGCATCACGGCGAAGGCCAAGACGGTCGAGCAGGCAGACGAGTTGATCCGCAGATTCGAGGCTACCATCCGGCAGCGTTTGGGCGAACACGTTTACGGTATCGACGGGCATACCCTGGAAGCCGCCACGTTGGCCCGGGTCGCCGCATACCAGCTGCAGCTCGTGACCGTCGAGTGTGGCACGAACGGCGCGCTTTCCGCTGCGTTGTCGCCCCTGGAGGAACCATTCATCTGCGGCCAGGTACTGACCCAGGTCGAAGACTTCGAGAAACTGTCCTCCGCGCTCGTTCGTTTACAGCATTCGCAAAAAGCGCGCCTCGGAATGGGCTTGCGTTTGACCGCGGAAGGTGCGCGGCATATCAGTACCATCCTGATCAACTCGCCGGTGGGAAACGAAACCCTGAACCGAACCTACGGCGGCCCTCCTGCATACGCCGCGCGTTGGGCGGCGAGCGTGGCGCTCGACCGCTTGCGGCGCCATCTTGCTTGACAACCCCTTCCACGACTTCTATAATCCGCAGCGAAGACGCGGGTGTCGCCAAGTGGTAAGGCAGTAGCTTCCCAAGCTACCATTCGTGGGTTCGAATCCCATCACCCGCTCTCTTTTTTATCGCTTCGGATTTGCCCGTCCATACACTGATTATTGACATCCATCAAAGCTATGATAGATTATTAGCTATATATTTCTGGTAATTTTGGGAATTGTCGACGGAGCGCTGTTGGAAGATTTTCTCGATTGGACTGCCTTCATGACTTGGCACCTCGACGGATCATAAGACCCTTACCGGTGTCCAGGGCGGTGCGCGAAACGAACGCTAAAGATCGCGTGGGACACCTCCCTGCCGGGAGGTGTTCGTTGTTTCCAACGGGGAATTATCCTTGACAATCCTTTTCAACCAAATTTTAATTTCCAGATTACCCTATTGCACCGATACGAAGTTCGAAAGGAGGAATCTGCGCCACAAATCAAACGCACTACCGTACATAACCATCGCTAACGACTTATAACGAACAAAGTCAATTTGAGTGGAGGAGGAGAGAGCTACCATGAAACGTCTTACGCCGCTTGTTTTCTTATTAATTGCCAGCTTGCTGTTTACATCGTGCGCCAAGGTCACGGAAACGGCCGCGCCCGTCGCTGTTGAGCCTTCAGCCACACCGGAAGAAGCAGTACAAGAACCCATGCCAGCAGGTGGCGACGTAATCGCCATGGGCATGACGGCAGACGAACTCGTCCAATCCGGATACGTCGTCATTGCACCGGGTGATCCGATCCGCATCGGCCAATCCACCGGCCTCACCGGCCCGCTTCCGGATCCAGGCCTCGACATTCAACAAGCTGCCGAATTGGCCGTGGACGACCTCAACGCTGCGGGCGGTTTCGAGGGCCATGAGTGGGAACTCGTAACAGAGGACGGCGCATGCGACGGCGATGCCGGCACTGTCGTCGGCAACAAATTCGCCGCCGATCCTTCGATCGTGGCCGTGCAAGGCGGTATGTGCACGGGCGAGACCCTGGCCCTGATCCCGATCTTCGAGGAAGCGCGCATCCCCTTCGTATCCGCCAGCTCCACCAACCCGGCGGTCACGAGCGAAGGCTGCGACATCTGCAACCGTGTTGCTTTGAGCGACAAACTGCAAGCTGATGTGGATGCCGAGTACATCGTCAACGAGCTCGGCGTTACCAGAGTTGCACTGATGCACGACAACTCGGACTACGGCCTCGGCCTGGTCGAGCTGATCCAGGATTCATTGGCGCTGCTCGGAGCCGAAGTGACGGACATCCAGGGCGTGCAGGTCGGCGACACGGATTTCCGTGCGGTACTCACCCAGATTGCGCCGAACAACCCCGAGTTGATCTTCTTCGGCGGTTACTCCACGGAAGCCGGTTTGATCACCATCCAGATGGATGAAGTCGGCCTCGACAATGCGATCTTCTTCAGCGACGACGGCACCTATACCAAGCAGTACCTCGACACCGCCGGGGATGCCGCCGAAGGCGCATACGCCAGCTTCGTGGCTGGTGACGAACTCGTGGATGCCAATGCAGCATTCGACACCAAGTACATGGAGAAATTCGGCGTCGCCCCGGATGACCTCGGACCTTTCCACGCCCAGGCATACGACGCGGTCAACCTCATCGCCGAAGCGATCAAGAGCGTCGCCGTGACGGATGACGCAGGCGAAGGTTACCTGATCATCGAGCGCGAGGCAGTCATTCATGCCGTTCGCAACACATCCGGCCTGCAAGGATTGGCCGGCGTGATGGCATGCAATGGGATCGGTGATTGCGGCGCCGGTGGTATCCAGATCTTCCAGGTTCAGGATGGCGCTTGGGTCCAGATCTCAGGCTTTGGGTTCGAGTAAAGCCATCTCACATTGATCGAAACAAAGACTGGGGTAGTGGAAACTACCCCAGTCTCTTCACCATGAACGTTCAGAAAACCGGATTTCTCAATCCATACCCCGTCAACATGATTGGTCATCGCCAATGAAGAAAAACCCGGAACAGGCGTCGACGAAAAGAACGCTGGGCGCGCTCAACCGAAGAATACAGAGTAGAATCCTGATCACCGCATTCGGCATTATTGTCTCGATCCTGTTGGTCTGGCGCATTCTCGTCGTCGCTCAGGAAACCGCCTACACGCCGCAGTATTGGGCTTTTCAGGTTATCAACGGGCTGATCCTCGGTGGGGTATACGCGCTCGTCGCTCTCGGTTACACATTGGTATATGGAATTCTGTTCATGATCAACTTCGCCCACGGCGAAGTGATGATGATCGGTGGATTTGCCGGATTCTTCACGCTGCAGTTGTTCACTACGCTTGGCTGGACGAAGGGATCCCCCGTCGTGGCCGCGCTCGCAATCCTGCTGGTCATCATTGCCGGCATGATCGCCTCGATACTCATCGGCATCACCTTGGAGCGCATCGCCTATCGGCCGCTGCGGACTGCACCCCGCCTGGTGCCGCTCATCAGCGCCATCGGCGCTTCGTTCTTCCTGCAGTATTCTGCACTGCGGATTTTCGGCGTAACGCCCCACAACTACCGCAAGCCGGATATCATCGCCGGCGGTTGGTCGATCGGGGACACGGGAATATTCGTCACACGTACGGGCGTCTTTATCCTCGTGATTTCCATCCTGATGATGATCGGCCTTTTTATCATCGTTCAGCGCAGTAAAATGGGCCGCGCCATGCGCGCCGTCGCCGAGGACAAGGAAACTGCTGCGCTGATGGGCATCAATGTCGATAGCGTCATCGCCTTTACGTTCGCGCTCGGATCGGCACTGGCCGGCGCCGGTGGGGTCATGTTCGGATTACACAACACGGTCATGCGCTTCAATACAGGTTTCATCCCGGGGCTCAAGGCATTCACCGCTGCCGTCCTCGGCGGCATTGGCAACATCCCGGGCGCTATGCTCGGTGCGGTGCTGCTCGGCGTGTTCGAAGCATTAGGTCCCAGCGCGCTGGGGCTGCCTACGGAATATAAAGACCTGATCGCATTCTCGATCCTCGTTCTCGTACTGATCTTCCGCCCGATGGGCTTGCTCGGTGAAGTCCTGGCTGAGGAAAAGGCGTAATCCATGAGATCTAAAGACGGTATTCGCTTCGGTCTAATAACCTTTGGAATCATTCTCTATCTCGACCTGCTCGGTTTACCGCTTACATCCGGGAATTCGGTCACGGTTATCTTCGCCTTTTTGGTTGGATTGTTTTCACTGCTTTTCTTACGCAATCGTCCTGGGCAGACTCGTACGCGTTCAAGCACAATAGTCAACGGCTTATTGATCGGCGCCATCAGCGGTGTTGGATTGATGTCCGTCACCTACTTCTTTGCCAGCTTGCAAGCCGACGGCGTCCGGGTTAATCAGGTTTTTGCTCAAATCCTTCCCGAAAATACGGGTGCCCTCACAGGTTTGAGTAAAGCGCAAGTACTCGACGGCGCGAATATCTGGCCGGGCTTGTTCAAAATCGGCCTAGCCTTCATGCTTGCAGGTTTCTTGGGCGGCAGTGCGACGCTGCTTTTCACGGAAGGTACTGGCGGAAGAGTCCAGCGCCTTGGCGGTTCATCCGTTGGGCACTATGTCGTTTTGGCCTTGCCCCTGCTTTTCTTCGGCTTATTCATGCTGCTGAAAGTGGAAGGGGTGCAGCTTGGCGGCGCGGACGAGAACATCCTTGGACTGCTTTTCGTTTTTCTTTTCATTTCAGCATCGCTGTTCGCCTTTCGCGATACGCGGCCGGGCATCGAACGCAAAGTCATTTCGCTGCTCCTGCTTGCATTGATCATCATCTTGCCACAACTCACCGATCTCTTCCAGAACGCCGTCCTCAGCGCCGTCGTAATTTTTGTCGTCATGGGGTTGGGGTTGAACATCGTCGTAGGATATGCGGGCTTGCTCGATCTGGGATACGTCGCCTTCTTCGGTATTGGCGCCTATACGTTTGGACTGCTCTCTGCACCTGAATCCTACATTCTCGTCAACCTGCCTGCATTCGGTGGAGTCACATTTTGGAGCGGCTTGCCGATTGCAATCCTCGCCGGCGTCATCACCGGCGTCCTGCTCGGCATACCCGTGCTGCGCATGCGCGGCGATTATCTCGCCATCGTAACCTTAGGCTTCGGCGAAATCATCCGGCTGCTCTTTTTGAACCTTCGGGACTATACGGGAGGTCCGGGCGGCGTACTCAACATCCCGGCACCCGTCGTCTTTGGGATCGACCTGGGTAACCCGAAGGGCATCTTTTACCTTGGCATGATATTCAGCAGCATCGTAGCCTTTGTCACCATCCGCTTGCGGGACTCGCGTTTGGGGAGATCGTGGATCGCGCTGCGCGAGGACGAGGACGTTGCCCAGGCGATGGGCCTTAATCTGGTGGTCATCAAGCTGCTCGCTTTCGCTACCGGCGCGGCCTTCGCCGCGGCAGCGGGCGCGCTGTACGCCTCCAGGCAGGTCAATATTTTCCCGGACAATTTCACGCTTCTCGTATCCATCGACGTGCTTTCGCTGATTATCATCGGCGGGCTCGGCAGTATCGAAGGTGTAATCCTCGGCTCGATCGCGCTCATCGGCCTTCCGGAGATTCTGCGCAGCGTGAACGAGTACCGCATCGTAGCGTTTGGTGCTCTCCTGGTCGTGATGATGATCCTGCGTCCGGAGGGATTGCTGCCCTCAGCACGCCGACAACGTGAACTGCGCGGCGAAGGCATAGCCGAGCAACCCACATCTTCGGAATGAATGAGACGACCATGGATTCCTTTTTTGAGATTCACGGTTTACATAAGCGATTTGGCGGACTGGGCGCAGTCAACGATTTTGATTTTCAATGCGATCAGGGCTCGATCGTCAGCATCATCGGTCCTAACGGCGCAGGCAAGACCACCGTCTTCAACTGCATCACCGGATTCTACAGCATCGATGGCGGAGAGATCCGTTTCAAAGGAGAACTGCTCAATGATCGCTCGCCGGATCGCATCACTCGCATCGGAATTGCGCGCACCTATCAAAACATACGTCTCTTTTCCAATATGACGGGGGTGGAAAACATCTTGGTCGGAATGGAACCTCACTTGCGGTCGACGTATTTCGGTTCACTGCTGCGCACAAAATTCACTCGCAACGAGGAGCGCCGGGCACATACGGAAGCCGTTCGACTGCTGGAATTCGTCGGTATTCCACGCCATTCGGACGACCTGGCAAAGAATTTTCCCTATGGCGACCAACGGCGTCTGGAGATCGCACGCGCGTTGGCCAGCAAACCCGAACTGCTGCTGCTCGATGAGCCGACCGCGGGTATGAACATTCGCGAAAGCGCCGAAACGATGCACTTCATCCAGAAATTGCGCGATGAACTGGGCATCACCATCATCCTGATCGAACACGACATGCGCGTGGTCATGGGGATTTCCGAGAGGATTACGGTCTTGGACTACGGACAAAAAATCGCCGAAGGAACGCCGAAAGACATACAAAACAATCCCAGGGTAATCGAAGCATATCTCGGCCGCGGTGCAGCGTCCGGCATTGCGACTTATCCTGCCACGTAGCGATCCAGGAGTCAATTTGATGTCTTTGCTCGAACTTCGAGATGTCCACAGTTATTACGGCAACATCCACGCCCTGAAAGGGATTTCGATCGACGTCGATGAAGGCGAGATCGTGACGTTGATCGGCACGAATGGCGCAGGAAAAACAACGACGCTGCGAACGATCAGTGGTGTTCTTAAGCCCCGCAGTGGCTCGATCCTCTTCGGCGGCGAAGATTTGATTCCCTTCAAGACGCATGAAATCGTCTACAAAGGCATCGCCCTGGTACCGGAAGGCCGGCGCATCTTCTCGCGGCTCACGGTATTCGAAAACCTGGACATGGGCGCCTACCATCGAACGGATGCTGACGGTATCGCCGAAGATCTGGAACGCGTTTTTACCTTGTTCCCCCGGCTTAAAGAAAGAGAGCATCAAGTCGCGGGAACGCTGAGTGGAGGCGAACAGCAAATGCTCGCCACCGGCCGTGCCCTGATGGCGCATCCCCGCCTGATGCTGCTGGATGAACCATCCATGGGTCTGGCGCCTGTGCTTGTCGAAAGCATTTTCGACACCATTCTAGAGATCAATCGTGAAGGCAGAACCATCCTTCTCGTGGAGCAGAATGCTCACATGGCACTCCAGGTCGCCCATCGCGGATACGTACTGCAAACAGGCGAGATCGTCTTGAGCGATACCGCCGAGGCATTACGGAACAATCCCGTTGTCCAGAAGAGTTACTTCGGCATCGACTAGCTCGTGCCGCCGTTCGTCGTTGGACACCCCGCTCAACAACACCTGTCTACCTTTATTCCCCTCTTCGATCGCCGCACGAAAGCTTGATAATTATGCTCCAGATCGTAAGCTTTCTGTAAGCTGGCGCTTCCTTTTAAACTGCTAAGATGGAGTAGCAATAGCCACCGTGTCGGTATCAGGGGAAGAACGTTACAAAATTACATCTCAGGCTGAGTAAAGGCTCACGGGCACCCACATCCAACCCGTGGCCGCTCAAAACAACAAGTCCTCGAGATACCTTTAAGGTCAGGCTTATTGCTCTCCTCCTCCTCAGAGCCCTCGCTGGCACGAGGGCTCTACCTATTCACTCAAGCAAGTTTACGGAAGCAGCACTTGCCTAGGAATTTCTCTGCACTATAATCTAGCTAACCTTTGTCTTGGGAATAGAGTTATGGGTGCGGTAGCGACGATGGAGACCTATACGGTTCTGTATGTCGAAGACACTGTAGACAACCGGATTCTCGTGCGTCGCATCCTCCAAGCTCAAGGGTGTAAAGTTCTCGAAGCAGGAACTGCGAAGGACGGGTTGGAACTCGCACTTTCTGAGCAGCCCGATCTGATTCTGGTCGATATCAATTTACCTGAAATCGATGGTTTGACGTTTACGCAGCGACTGAAGTCTGAACCCAAATTCGCAAGCATTCCCATCGTCGCGCTGACTGCGAACGTGCTGCGTGGGGATCGAGAACGAAGTCTTCTGGCAGGCTGTAACGGCTACATCCAAAAACCGATTGACGTCGATTTGTTTCCGTCGCAGATCCGACATTTCATTAAGCAACCCACGCAATCGTGATGACGAGAGTTGCGTCGATGAGTACTACAACAAAAGATTTGGTTGTATTGATCGTGGAAGACAATGTGGCAAATTTTTCATTGATGGCACGGTTGCTCAAGCCCATGGGCGTCTGTTGTGAGTGGAAATCATCCGGATACGAAGTGGTCGAATATGCTGACACGATTCCCCATGTCGACCTGATCTTGATGGACATCCGCCTGCCGTACGAAGACGGCTACCAGGCGCTGCAAAAACTGCGTTCATCCAGCTTGAAGGAAATACCGGTGGTCGCCGTGACCGCATATGCAAGTGAAGCGCAAATGAAGAAAGCACGAAAAGCCGGCTTCGACGGCTTTATCGGAAAGCCACTCGACGCCGATCGTTTTCCACAACAAGTTCACCGAATCGTCTCCGGTGAACAAGTATGGGAGTTGGAATAGCCGTGTTTCAAAGACTGCAGGATATCATACGCCAGAGAATTGCCGAATTCGAAGAAGGCACCAGCCTGGGGCGAAAATTAATCGCTGTACTTCTGCCGCTGGTACTCGTCCCCATGATCATCATGGGGCTGGCCGCATACCTCCAAACTCGCAACATCGTGGGGGAGCAGCTCGAAGACGAGTTGGCCTCCCGGATCAACGATAAATTGTTCGACCTCACGGATTGGATAACCGTTCGTGAAGAGCAGTTGATATTGGACGCCGGAGAAAATACCATTCGCGGCCGCGTTTCCGAATTACTCGATGAGAGGGAAGGCGACGTCCTGTTCGACGAGAGGCAAAACGATTTGCGCACCCTGCTGGAGAACAAACGCATCTCCATGACCAACATCCTGTTCGATGATTATCTCGTTGCCCGGGCTTCAGATGGCCAGATTCTCGCTGCCACACAGCGGCAGTGGGAGGGTGAATCTATCGATGCGGACATGCTGCGAGATCTCTTGCTCTCCGAAACCTTTACCTACGCCGCGATCGATCATCCCTTGTTCAGAATCTCCGAAGAGGAGAATTTCGCCATCCTTACCCATGCTCCAATCAGCGCCAGCGAGGGCGGCCTCAATGAAGCCATTCTCATCGGTGTGAGTACGAAATATTTCAAGACGGATATCGTTGAAGACATCCAGCGCAAGTGGCTTGCGCCGCAAGACGGCGAGGCAGAAATCGTAAACGTATACATCGTGGCTGAGCCGAATATATTCCTCGAGATTTCACCCAGCGGCATGATCGCCCTGCAGCGCTTCAACAGCGGCCATCCTGCTCTTTCTCATCCAACATTAACTAAACCCCGAACGCAGGAATACAAGGACATTTTCGGTGAAAGCGTTCTCGGTTCATATGCCTGGATACCGACGGCCGGGATTGGACTGGCAGTAGAACTACCCCGTAGGCTGTATCTTTCCGAGATCAACTCGCTTGCTCCCTTCTCGATCTTGCTAATTCTGCTGGCAACGCTGTTTACGGTCATCGTCGTGCCGTTTGCCAGCAACCGCCTGCTGCGACCACTTTCGAAATTGACGGAATTCGCGCAGCGCGTTGCGCGCGGCGATTGGCAATATCGCGTTCCCGTGGAGAGCGATGATGAAGTCGGCATGCTTTCCCAATCTCTGAACATGATGGCCGAGGAATTGAGCCAGTCCTATCGTTCGTTGGAAGACAGGGTCTCCGACCGCACCCGCCAACTCCGAATTGCATCGCAAGTCGCGCGCGTTGTTATTTCATCGCCGTCATTGGCGGACCTTCTGCGGCGTGGTGTCGAGTTGATCAAATCGCAGTTCGGCTACTACCACGTTTCCATCTTCTTGATCGATGAAGAAGGTGAAAATGCGCAGCTCGCCGAGTCGTCTGGCGAAATCGGCCAAGCACTCAAAGCGCGCGGACACAGCTTGAAGGTCGGAGGGCAATCGATTATCGGATGGGTTACGGCTAACAACCAGCCGCGCATTGCCTACGATGTCACGCAGGACCCGCTGCATCTAGCCAACGAGCTGCTTCCGGAGACTCGTTCGGAAGCTGCGGTTCCTCTTCAAGTTGCGGGACGAGTGTTGGGAGCGCTGGACGTACAGAGCACCGAAGCAGAAGCGTTTTCACCCCAAGACATTGAAATCCTACAGACGCTGGCCGATCAGTTCTGCGCTGCGATCCAGAACGCGAAATTGGCCATCACTTCGATCACCGCCGCCGATCGTGCCCGCCTCATGAGCCAGGTTACACAGGAACTCAGCCGTCAGATGACGGTCGAAGATGTTATGCAGACGACGGCGAAATCGCTCCATCGCGCCCTGGGCCATCCTGAAATCGTCGTTCGTATGAATACAGCACAATCTGAATCTAGTCTCTATACCGAATACCCCACATCAAGCGATACAGATCTAGAAGCTTGAAGTCTGCTATGGGAATGATTTGACCATGAGCCGAACCATCGTCGCCATCACAGGAGCATCGGGTTATCTAGGTAAATTACTAGTACCTGCACTGCAAAAGGACCGTAAAATCGAACGCATTATCGGTATCGATGTTCAACCACCGGTTGATCCGCCAAAGTCGAAAAAGTTCGAATTCGTCCAGGCGGATGTACGGGATGCGGGAATCGCCAAGGCGATCAAAGGCGCAGACGTCTTGATTCACATGGCGTTCATGCTTTGGCGCCTCCCCGATTCGGAGGATCTTGAGGAGATCAACATCCGTGGTTCCTACAACGTTTTCGACGCCGCCGTGCGAGCAAAGGTCAAGAAATTGATTTTCACCAGCAGCACGGTTGCCTATGGTATCCATGCGGATAATCCCATACCGCTCACCGAAGAGCATCCGCTGCGGCCGAACGAGGAGCTTTACTACAGCTGGCAGAAGGCGGCCTGCGAAAATAGACTGCACGAGATTCAGGAGAAACATCCCAAGATCCGGATCACGATTCTGCGGCCTTGCGCCGTGGCTGGTCCTAACGCGCCGCCCAACCAGTTCGACGCCTATATATCCGATCCGGCGATCGTCGTACGCGGCTTCGATCCACCTGCGCAGCTCGTTCACGAGGCTGACGTGATCCAGGCCCTGCGAATGGCCATCCACAACGATCTGCCCGGCATCTACAACGTCACCGCCGACGAATCGCAAAGCCTGCGCCAGGCTACCCGATCGAGAGGCGGCCGCGTCCTGGCATTGCCGCTGTTCATCATCAAGCCGCTGCTCTGGCTGTTGTGGCGGACGAGAAAGACGATCGCCGCACCGGAATGGATTCTCATGAGTATGTATCCGTTCATCGCCAGTAACGTTAAGTTACGCGCCGAAGGGTGGAAACCGGAGTACACCACTCCGGCGATCTACGACTCCATTGTTGAAGCATTCGGCAAGCCCAACTAACGAGCCAGCGCACATTTGGAAGGAAAACCATGCTCGATCGATTGAATAAAATACTCGCACCCACATCGGAAAATCCGGAAATCGCGCACCGGCAGTACATCCTCAACATCGTGTTGCTTGGGCTTGCAGGACCCGGATTTCTGTTCGGTCTGATCATGACCGGATTGTGGTTCGCAGGTTTAACCCCCGCCGCGGGCGCGATCTCCGGACTGGGCGTGCAGCCTTTCTACGTTCTGGCCTATTGGCTGGGCAGACGAGGCAAGATCAACGCCGCAGGCTACATTCCAACCATGGTTATCTTCCTGGTGATGGCCGCATCCTCGTTCATCGTGGGGATCGGACACGTCACCATCATCGGTTTCGCCATGGTCATATCCACCGCCGGTATTTTGATCGGATTGAGCGCCTCCATTCTCTTCACACTGCTCAGCGTCGCTGCCTACGCTGCTGCCGGTTTTGCCCAGTTGAACGGATTTATTCCCAATGCGATGTTCCCGACCACTTCTATTGCTGCAGACGCGGTTGGATTGGGTTTGGGCCTGGTCGTGATCGTGGTGATGAACTGGTTGTCGATGCGCGAGATGGAAAACGCGCTCTCCCGTGAACGCGCCCTGGCCAAAGAACTACAGACTCACAGCGTCGGCCTGGAAGAGCTCGTGCAGGAGCGCACAGCCGATTTGCAGAGAAGAGCGCTGCAACTGGAGACGACCGCCGAGATTGCCAAGATCACCAACGAGATTCGCGATCCATACTTGATCATTTCCCGCACCGTGGACATAATTCGCGAGCGATTCGGGTACTATCACGCTTCGGTATTCACCATGGACAACACCGGCAACTGGGCGGAACTCACTGCCAGTACGGGTGAGGCGGGACGGCGGATGCTGTCCAGAGGCCACAGATTAGGCGTCGGCAGTGCCAGCATCGTCGGCTGGGCGACCGGAAATCGCTTACCCCGCGTGGCCAACGATGTCTCGCAGGATCCCTTCTACTTCGCCAATCCCCTGCTTCCGGACACACGCTCCGAGATGGCCGTGCCTTTGTTGATCGGTAATCAATTGTTGGGCGCTCTCGACGTTCAAAGCCGGGAAACAAACGCCTTCTCGGAAGCCGATGTGCGCACCATGGAAGTCATCGCAGATGAACTTTCATCTTCGATCGAGAGTTCGACCACCCAACTCGAAATGACGGAGGAGTTGGAGCGCCTCGAAAACATCATGCGGGTGCAAACGCGAGAATCCTGGCAGCGGCTGAGTCGAAGCAGCCTGTCTCCCATCATCCATCTCAGCCCGTCGGGGGAAATCACCCCGCTCGTAGATGAGGACTTCCCTTCCATCGTTGTTGCAACCGAAACCGCTCAACCTGCGCGCACGGACGACGATCGTGAGATTGCCGTGCCGATCATCGTGCGCGGCGAAATTGTAGCCACGATCGCTGCACGCAAGCCCTTCGGAGAAGAAGGATGGACCGACGATGAAGTCGCATTCTTCGAAGCCGTTGCCGGCCAAGCGGCGCTTTCGATGGAGAACGCCCGCCAACGCACGGAAGAGCAGCGCAGGATGAACGAACTCGAAGTCCTAAACCGCGTGAGCCAGGCCGTCTCGCAAATGATCCAACTGGATACGCTTTTCAGAGTCGTGCATCGCCAGATACGCCAGATTCTCGGCGATACCGATATGTCGGTGGCGATCTTCCATCCCGAAAGCCAGACCATCAGCTTCCCCTACACGGTTGAGCGCGGAGAACACATTGAATTGCCTCCCATGCCGTTGGGCGAGGGGCTGACCTCCACCGTGATCCGCTCGCGCCAACCGCTGCTCCTGGTCGAAGACACGGAACGGATCGCCTCTGCATTGGGGGCGACGCAGATCGGCGTTCCGGCAAAATCCTGGCTCGGCGTTCCTATGCTGATCGGTGACGATGTCGTCGGCGTGATTACGGTACAGGACCTCGAATATGAGCATCGCTATACAGAAGATGACGTTGCGTTGTTGAGCACGATTGCCAGCCAGGTCGCAGCTGCCATTCAAAACGAACGTCTGCTTGGCCAGGTCCAGCGTGCTGCCAGGAGAGAACGCCTGACGAGAGAAATCGCCAGCAAGGTTCGCAGGGCACCCGATATGCGCAACATCCTGCAAACCACAGCCCGTGAACTCAGTCAGGCGCTGCATGCCGCCAAAATAACCGTTAGCCTGGGCGAATCGAAAAAGAGCGATTTGCCGAATGAATTACTTGAAAACGGCGACGATCAGGAGACGAGCGATAGCGACTCGTCCTCCGAGGAGTTCGTCCTATGATTCCAAGAATCGCGCTTTTCTATTCCCGCATACGCATGCAGATTCACCGCATCGGATTTGCCACAAAAATGGCGCTGATGTCGCTGCTTACGGTTTTCATTCTTTCGCTCGTTCTGCTGCTCTTGTCCAGGGTTATCACGATCCCCACCACTTTCTACTTGATCAGCATCGTTTTGATGGTTGTCCTGATCCCGTTGGTCACGCTGTTTGCTTCTCGCAGAGCGCTGAACCCGTTGGTGAAAGTGACGGATCTCATCGAACACATTTCTCGCGGTGAATGGGGCCACCGCGTCGAGGTTCGATCCGAAGATGAATTTGGAAAGTTGAGCTTTTCGCTCAATGATATGCTGGACGAGCTGCAGAACACCTATCGCGCGCTGGAAGATCGCCTGCGCGATCGCACGCAATTAATCCGCTCGGCATCGGAAGTGGCGCGAAACGCCGTCTCCATCCGGGATTTTAATCGACTTCTCGTCGAAGTCGTCAATCTCATCTCCAGAAGATTCGGTTACTATCACGTCGGCGTATTCCTGCTCGACGAACTCGGAGAAAATGTAGTATTGCGAGCCGCGTCGTCCGAAGGCGGTCAGCGCATGCTCAATCGTGGTCACAGTCTGACAGTTGGAAGAGTGGGCATCGTTGGATACGTTGCGGGTTCCGGAAAACCGCGCATCGCTTCGGACGTCGGTGTCGATTCGCATTTCTTTGCCAACCCCGATCTTCCCCATACGAGATCTGAAATGGCACTGCCGATGCTGGCAGGCGACAAATTGATCGGTGTGCTCGATGTTCAGAGCACACAACCGAACGCTTTCAGCGACGACGACGTTCTCATCCTGCAAACCATCGCTGATCAATTGGCTGTACTGGTGGAGAATTCCCAACTGCTGCAAGATCAAGTGAAATATTCTTTCACGCTTCATAGGATAATCGAGATCTACAATCGATTGTCGAGCCAGACAGACTACACGCAGCTGCTGAACGACATACCGCAAATCATACGCGACAATCTCAATTTCGCCGGGGTATCTTTGGCGCTGGTCGAAGGAGAGGAGATCATCGTTCAGAGCTCCGCCGCCAGTGAAGCGAGATTGAAGACCCCTATAGGTATGAGTATGCCGCTCGGCCAGGGGATTTACGGTCGCGTCATCGACGCCAATTCGCCCCTGGTCACCGTAGGTACGCCGCAGAGAACGGCCACTGGCGTCACAGCCTCCCTCGAAGGTACACCCACCACGATATGCGCGCCCGTTCTATCGAGCGGCCAGGTTTCCGGCGCACTCGCCGTCACCTTTGAACGATATCGTCCTGGAGAGCGAGATATTGAAATATTGGAAATGCTTGCCGACCAGGTCTCGATTGCACTCGAAAATACGAAAATCATGGAAGAGATGCAGCAGAGCCTGCAACACGTCGATGCGCTGCTGCAGCAGCAGACGACCGGTGCGTGGGACGACCTTTTCGATTCGCTGCGGGCGATCGATCAGGGGACCGTCGTCGAATACGGTGGTGGTCAGAACGTCATGGATCTATCGGAAGACGCACCGACGCTGGCGACAGACATCGAACTGCGCGGCGAGATCATCGGAAGCTTGAACATCCTGCGTAAAAGTACGGACGATTGGACGGACGACGATCAAGCCATCCTCGAAGCCGTGGCGGACGAAGTCGCCAGCGCGCTCGAACAGGCTCGCCTCATGGAAGAATTACAGCGCCGGGCCACCCAACTGCAGACGGCGGCAGAGGTCGCCCGAGACGCAACGGGCTTGCTCGATCTCGACACCCTTCTCGGAAGAGCCGTCAACCTGATCCGTGAACGATTCGACTTCTATCACGTCGGCGTTTACTTGCTGGACGACAGCGGCGAGAACGTCATCATCAAAGAGGCTACCGGCGATGCAGGTGAAGCCATGAAGCGAGAAGCATTTTCGCTGCCCGTTGGAACGACCTCGGTGACCGGCTATGTCGTCCAGGCAGGCACGTCCTACGTCGCGCACGACGTTACCCAGGATCCTTATTTTCTCCCCAATCCACTACTACCGGATACAAGGACGCAATTGGGTATTCCACTTCGTATCGGAGATTACGTTATCGGCGCAATGGACGTTCAGCACACCACCCCACACACCTTCAGCGATGACGACATCGCCGTACTTGAGATTCTCGGCGACCAGCTTGCCGTCGCCGTCCAGAACGCTAAAAACTACGAGGAAGCGCTTCACCGAGCGAAACGCGAGCAGGCCGTCATGGATATTACGATGAAAGTTCGTTCCAGAGCGAACATCGATGACATGCTGCGTACAGCGGCGAAAGAGATGCAGCAAACCCTCGGCGCCCGGCGCGTGAAAATTCAATTGGCTGAAGAAATGTTGCACCCCGATGCAGATGGAGACGGTGCGAGTGAAAGCCATCGCCCTGCTGACGACTCCCTTGACTCCGGGGAATCATTCACAGAAGAAGGAGCGGCATGACCTGCGTAATCACGATAGCCAACGAAAAAGGCGGTGTCGCCAAAACAACGACGGCGGTCTCCCTGGGCGCTGCGCTGGCACAGGGTGGCCAGCAAGTGCTCGTCGTCGACCTCGACCCGCAGGCAAATTTAACACTGTCTCTGGGCATCAAACCCAAAAGCGTGCACCGTACGATTACCGACATCCTCCTGGGCAACCAGGACATCAATTCGGTATCCCAAGAGACCGGGGTTCCCGGGATGTTCGTTGCGCCGTCGAATCAAGATTTGAATATGGCGGAACGCTATCTTACCGTGCGAGACGGCTACGAGTTCATCTTGCGGGGAGCGCTCGCAAATACTTCGTCCCACGATTTCATCGTGATCGACTGCCCACCGGCGCTGGGCCCTGTGACTCATTCCGCGCTGGTCGCAGCCAACTTACTCATCATTCCCACGCAATGTGAATTCTTCTCGGCCAATGCACTGCGCGACATGCTCAATATGATCCGCTCAGTACGCCAGAATTCAAATCCGCAGCTGCACTACAGGGTTCTGATGACCATGGTCGATCTGCGCAATCGGATGCACCGTAGTCTGCTGGAACAAATCCACAAGGCTTTCGGCACGGCCGTTTTCAAGACGATCATCCAGACCGACACGAGACTCCGCGAAAGCCCCTTGTTCAGTCAACCGATCACCGTTTATGCGCCGAGCAGTCGCGGCGCCATACAATACAATGCACTTGCGAAGGAAGTCATGAAATATGTCCACGAATTCGCTTGAAAACCTGCGCAACCGTCTCGAGAACCTGCTCTCCGGGCTGCTCGAGGTTACGCCTCGAACCGGCACCCTCGATGCAGAAACCATCACGCCCTCCCATAAACTGGAACCGGAAGGTTTTGTTTTTGAAACCGATCTGGAAGGGAAATTCATCTGGAGTAGCCCGGAAATCGAACGCATCCTTGGCCGATCGCCCGATGCATTTGCAGGCACTTCGATCAGTGAGATCGCCTTGTCTCCCGAGAAGGTGAAGGATTTCCAGGATCGCATTGAATCCGGACAACCGATCTACAATCTCCGGGTCCAAGCGCGTAATGAGCAAGGCAAGTTATTGACCTTGCTTTTCAACGCTTTGGTCCGAGCCGATCCAGCCGGTATCCGTCTTGGTTATCGCGGCGTGGCGCAAGCCATCTTCTTCGATGAACCTCTCCTGGCACAGGAAGGCGAAAGAATGGACGTCTCCCAAATGGCCGCGATGCAGTATCTATCGTCCGGCATATTCTGGGGAGAGACTGCGGGATACATCGCCGATGAATTGGGTACAAGAAAACTCTCCCTTCCCGAGGACAGTGTTGTTTTGGATGAAGCGCCCGGCGACAACATCCTGCGCGTACCCATTCGCGATCAAGACCGCGTGTTCGGTGTAATCGAATTGGAAAAACCGCGCGATACAGCACTCTGGGACGTCGCAGAGCGGGACATCGCCGAAGGTGTAGCCGATGATCTCGCACTCGCCTTACAAAGCGCACGTACACACCAACTGACCCAACAAGCCCTGGATGAAATGCGCGAGGTCGACAAACTGAAGAGTCAATTCTTGGCCAACATGAGTCACGAACTGCGTACCCCGCTCAACTCCATCATTGGATTTTCGCGGGTCATCCTGAAGGGAATCGACGGACCGATCACGGACACTCAGGAGCAAGACTTGAATGCCATCTACAACGCCGGCCAGCACCTGCTTGGGTTAATCAACGACATGCTCGATGTTTCCAGGATCGAAGCCGGCAAAATGGAACTGACTTTCTCGGAAGTGGATGTCAAAGAGATCATCCGCGGCGTACTGGCGACCGCAGTTGGCCTGGTCAAGGACAAACCCATCGAAATCCGCTCGGACGTTCCGGAGGATCTTCCGCTGATCTGGGCGGACAATATCCGCGTGCGTCAAATCTTGCTCAACTTGCTCTCCAATGCAGCCAAGTTCACCTCCGAGGGGGAGATCGGACTCAACGTAAAGGTCGAAGGCGGTGAAGAACCCGAGAAGCTATTGATTTCTGTTTCCGATACGGGACAAGGGATCGCAGAGGAGGATCAGGAGAAGCTCTTTGAGCCGTTCTCGCAAGTAGACGCTTCTCCAACGCGTAAAACCGGCGGTACGGGCCTGGGATTGTCGATTTGCCGCTATCTCGTAGAGCTTCACGGTGGTGAAATCTGGGTCGACAGTACGCCTGGCGAAGGCAGCGTATTTTCTTTCACGCTGCCCATAAAGCCCTCCGAGCCTCTGCCGGCGGATGCAAATTCCAACACGGAATAGCCGGGAAGTACAGAACGTGCCGAATCTTGCTGATCAATTCATCCCGGCCGATCGCGCTGCGACCATCTTCGTCGGGCATATTGGGAACACCGGTATCCTTTGCGTCGATCGCTCCCGATGACTCAGCGGCTGAAAATCGTCTGCATCGATTGCGGCGAGAGCACTCCCTTCGATCCCCTCGAATACACCTGCCCTGCTTGCGGCAGCGCCTGGCGTCAGGCTGAATACGACCTCGAATTTGCCCGTCGATCCTGGGCCGAAAATCTACCCTCGCGTCCCTTCGATCTTTGGCGGTATCACGAACTACTTCCCATACGAAAGCCTCAACCGGCTCTGATGATGGGCGAAGGCGGATCGCCCCTGCTGCGGGCGCAGAACCTCGGCCGTCTTTTGGGCCTGCCCAACTTGTACGTCAAAGACGAGCGCCAGGGACCGACGGCATCATTCAAAGACCGGCAAGCCGCGCTGACCGTCTCGGTGCTCCTGGAGGCCGGGCTCAAGGAAGCTGTCGTCGCTTCTACCGGGAACGTGGCCATCGCCTTTTCCGCATACTGCGCCAGAGCGGGTGTAAAACTATGGGCGTTCATCACAAGCCTGGTTCCCGCGCCCAAAATGCACGAAGTCGCCATCTACGGCACGCGCCTGATCAAAGTAGCCAGCACTTACGATCAAACCAAACATCTGGCGGCCCAATTCGCCCAGGAACGTGGACTTTACATCGATCGCGGCGTTCGCAGTATCGCGGCCGTAGAATCGATGAAAACGCTGGCTTTTGAGATCGCGGAGCAATTGGGAAACGAAGCCGCCACATCCTGGCGCGCACCCGATTGGTACATCCAATCCGTCAGCGGCGGAATTGGACCTGTCGGCGTGCTGAAAGGCTTCACGGAATTGCTGCAAATGCAGCGGATCGAAAAGATACCCGCAATCGCCTGCATTCAGACTGCCGGATGCTCGCCCATGGCTGACGCCTGGCACAAAGGATTGGAACAAGTTGTCCCCGTATTGTCCCCCAACACGCTGATCTCGACGTTGAGCACCGGTGATCCGGGACGAACGTACAGCCTGCTGCGAGAACGCATGCAAGCCGGATCGGGTGGGGCGATGGAAAGCGTAACGGACGAAGAAGCCTATCAGGCCATGCACACCCTGGCCAAGATGGAAGGTCTATCCATCGAACCGGCTGCAGCAGTCGCCTTCGCAGGGTTGATCAAACTAGTGCGCAACGGCAAGATCGATGCACAAGAAACGATCGTCGTCAACTGCTCCGGACATACGATGCCCATCGAGAAGAGCCTCCTGGCCGATGGATGGGCGCAGGATGTCGTTCTTCCGGATTACTCGACGTTGGATCAACCCGAGGAAGGTTTGCTCGCTGCGCTCGAGCACCTCGACTCTGAACGAATACACAACATCCTCATCGTCGACGATCATGCCGACGCACGCTTGTTGATCTCCCGCATCCTTCAAGCTCAGGCTGACTATAGCCTGTTAGAGGCGTCCTCCGGCATGCAGGCGCTCGAATTGGCCGAACAAAATCCGCCCGATCTCGTCATCCTGGATCTGATGATGCCGGAAATGGATGGTTTTTCGGTCCTCGAACGGTTGAAACAAAGCTCCAAGACCATCGACATCCCGGTTATCGTCATTACTGCGAAACAGTTAAGCGTCCACGAGAAAGAGCGCTTGCGCGGGAAAATCGCACGCCTCCTCACCAAAGGGGATTTTCTCAGTGAAGAGCTGCTGGCTGAAATCGAGCGCATCCTTGGATGAACGGGTAAATCCTGCTGGAATGGCGGTGTAAATCACTTTGAATGCGAGCATCCAAAATCGCCGCGGCGTTGCCATTGCAATCAGTTCCGCGGGGTTGATCGGCTTGACGCCGATTTTCGGCAAGCTGGCCATCCAGGCGGGGATGTTCTCGATTTCCGTCGTCGCCGCTCGCACCGCTGCAGCGGCGATGCTGCTCTTCGTGGTGATGCTTCTATTCCAACGTAGATACCTGTATATATTCCCGGTCGGATTCGTCGGCTGTATGATCGCCGGCAGCCTGAACGGCTTGGGCTCGTTGTTCTTCTATCTCGGCCTGGCCCGGGTCGATGCCGGTTTATCGCAGATGCTCTTTTCGCTGTATCCGC
>DAOUEE010000055.1:0-13240 GCA_034430695.1 Anaerolineales bacterium
TGCTCTTGATGCTGCCGGTGGACTTGTTCCTGCCGGGATTGATCGTGTTCCTCCTGGCACACGTGGTCTACTTGACCGCATTCTGGATCGACAGTCCCCACGGACGAGGTCCGGGCTGGGCGCCGATTCCGTATGTGCTCTACGCCGTGATCGTGTACAGCATGCTCCTCCCCGGGCTGGAAGAGATGACGATTCCCGTACTCGTGTACGTCATCATCATCAACTGGATGGGTTGGTTCGCGCTGCGGCGCTGGTTGATGCTGCGCCGGCCTGCGGCGGGCATGGCGGCCGTTGGTGCGCTGTTCTTCATATTCTCCGACACCGTGCTTGCGCTGAACCGCTTCCTGCAGCCCTTCGAGGCCGCGACCGCCCTGGTTCTGGTCAGCTACTACGTCGCACAGTGGCTTCTGGCGCGGTCGGTCGAATCGGGCGCCGGCCTGCGGAATGAGATATCCCAATGAATCGCTCGAGGTTGGCAAGGATCGCCCTCTCGGCCGCGACCCTGTTTCTGGCTGTCCTGGCCTGCGATCTTGCGGATCTGTCTTCGTCCGCCGATGAGGCCGATCCCGAGGCGACGATGACGAAACGCGCCCTGGAGACGGACGTCGCCTACGCCAAGGAGACCGCCCAACCAGGCGAGGAGCAGGCAGGTTCGCCTACGACGCAACCGGAGGTGTTTGCGGTCAGCGTGAGCGTAAGCGTGGACAGCGCGTGCCGTTCCGGCCCGGGCGAAGCCTACGAGAGTCTGGGCGAACTGCTGGTGGGCGATACGGCGGAAGTGATCGCCCGCTCGGAAGACGGCATGTTTTTCTACATTCAATTTCCGCACGCACCGCCGGATCACTGCTGGATCTGGGCACAGTACGCGCAGGTGGATGGGGAATTGAGGGAGCTGGCCGTATTCACGCCGCCACCGACTCCGGAATCGTCCCTCACACCGACGGCAGAACCGGGGCTCATCGTCCAGGGGCACGTTCGTCTGGCGGATGGGAGCGGCGTCAAAGGGGTGACGATTTGCCTCGGCTTTGCCTCCTACGAGGGGGAGCCGGCGGCCACGACGGATGCAGATGGCTACTACCAGACCGATTTCAGCTACATCCCGGGCGATGAGATGGTCACCGTGTGGGCGATCTATGCGGGGTACGTTTTCGAGCCTGAAAGTTATTTTTGGCGGCACTATTCCGGCTACGAGCTGGCGGCCCGTGATTTCGTCGCCGTGCCATCAACGGGGTCGGGCTCTCCCATGCCGGATTGCCGCTAATCTATTGGAAGCAATATATAGGGTGAACCGTCGAAAAGGATTGTCAGGCTGTCCCCACACTATTTTTGTTCGCTGAGGCCGGATATTTATCCGGCGTCGATATTGCGCGGATTTTATTCCGCACCGATAACGATCAAGAGTCGAGCCTTCTTCAAAGAAGAGCTGGCTTATTTTCACCGGTCCGGAATGGTTCTGTTGTGCAACCTGAGCATTGGAAACACTCTAGCGGGCAGGATTATTTGCTGAGGATATCGCTTGACTCTAATGTCTGATGGATGAAGTTTCAAGATGGGAGTATCACTTGAAGGATAACTTAGCCGTAACGTAAAGCATAAATTAGCCGGATTACAGGGGAAAACCTATTTAAAAGTCAGTCAGTATAAAGCATAAGCTGGACGCGGGTTCTGTAAACATACTTTTTGATGGACCGATTCTGCACGGACGAGGCTTATCCACCTAAGGGTTATCCGCCATCCTTATACGCCTGTGAGTGTTTATACGCTACTGGCCAGGTGCTCATTGGCTCAGCGGCGTTAGTTGTATCTGCTTCGAAAGATCATAGGCCGTCGACAAGTCGCTGTCGCCATACACGAGTACGCGGCCGAGGACGAGCACCGAGTTGCTCGGCGACGATATCTGAATCATGCCGTCCGGAACCTGTCCTTTCCAACCCGGTCCCGTAATGAGATAGTCTCCTGCCTGCGTGCCTGTGGCGCGCGTGCCGACGTAGGCAAAATTCGTGTTTTTCGACGGATCAGTGAGCTGCACGCTGTAGTAACGGCCGGAAAAGTCCGGCACATGCAAGACTTGCGATCCTTTACTAAGGTCTAACCAGCCGACTGTAGGAAGCGTGTCGTGGTTCACACCGGTAGTCATCAATTTTGAAGTTGAGGCGGGCGGGTGGAGAGGATCTGCAAAGAGTGCCTGGGATTCCGTATAGAGCGTATTGACCGGGATGGGACCGTCGCCTCCTCCTTTGACGAGGATCGCTCTCTTGTACGCGGACAGCATCAGGCGCGGCCAAAAGTAGATGAAAAGGAACCATGTTGCGACCATGATCGAACCAAATAAAAGTAAATGCTCGTATGCCTTCATTTTGCCTCCACAACCGGCGGCACTTCGTACTCGCCGTCGAGAATGGCCGTGCCGGGCACATACACGCGCAGCCAGAGGATGAAATTGCCCGAGGGCGCGGGCAACCAGTTGGATTCATGCCCCGCCGGAGCGGCATTCTGAATGTAAATGTCAACGGAGCCGTTGGCGTTTTGCACGAGGCTGGTGCGATCACTGACGCTGTACCGATCGATCGGGTTCGCCACGAAGCGATTTTGCGCATCGCCCATCGTCAGCGACCAGAATGCATTGTTCGGCGGGAGTCCGCCTGGCGGGAAGTGCATGATGTAGTTATTCCGGCCGCTCAGTGTGTGACCGGCGCCATCTATGGAAGTCGTCCAGTACATGGCCTCTTTGGGTACGTTCACCGGGCCGGGAAATATCAGGGTGTGCGCGGCGCGCAGCAACATACCATTGCCGGGCTCGCCGCAACCGAACATGGTGATCCAGCCGTTGACCTTCTTCGTAGCCTTGGTTCTCGCATATATGTAAATCGTGACGAACGCCAGCCCGTAGCCGATGAGGAAACCTTGCAGCACAATGGTACGCACCGTTCTTGGATTGCTAAAGAAATGCCCCAAGACGAATGAATTGATGATGTAGAGACCGCATATCGCGCCGACGAGTGTTACCAGAAGAGTGGATGTTTTGTTGTTCATAATCTATTGCTTTCATCCTTTCGTGAGTAACAGTTAACATGGCGTATAACGGCTTTGAGCTGTCGTAGATCCGGGTGTTCTTCCAGGGAGCAGCTCGCTTTCCTCCACGGCCTTACGCCAGCTCCAGGCAAATCCGTCCGAATCTCGAGTCTGCTCCAGCAAATGGTTAGGCATCGGTAAATTTTACACTCGGACCTTTGATATCTTCTTGAGTTCATCCGCCTCAGATTCTTTTGCGTTGTACAGGTCCCAACGCAATTGAAGATTCATCCAAAAACCTACGCTATTACCGAAGAACCTTGATAGCCTCAAAGCCGTACTCGGAGTGATTCCCCTCTTTCCATTGACAATCTCATTCACTCGCTGATACGGAACATGAATTCCTTCAGCCAATTCACGCTGGGTTAACTCCATCGGTTTGAGAAATTCCTCAAGCAATATTTCGCCGGGATGGATCGGTCGACGATCGGTTGGAATACGCACCATCTTCAACACTCCTTACTTTATTATTACATACCCTTTATCAGTGATAATCTACTATTTCGACATCCTCCGGCCCGGCTTCTGTCCAAACGAAGCATATCCGGTAAGGATCGTTTATTCGGATGCCGTGCTGATCTTCTCGATCACCACTCAGTTCTTCATGACGATTGCCCGGCGGGATTTGAAGATCCATTATATCCGTCGAGGCATCAAGCCGATCGAGTTTTCGATACGCAACTCTCCAGATCGAACTTGGACAACAGCGCCGCGCCGCTTTCGAATTCTTCCCGTTATACACATCTTCCGTCGCCTGATTTGCGAAAGACACGATCATGTTGTCACGATATCACGGTTATCATGCTATTTCAAATAAAACAAAAAGCCGAAGCCTAACTAATATTATATCTGCTTCGTTTTCGCACCTTTTTCGCTGTGTCGTCTGCCAATGTGAAGAATATTCCCCCTGAGGTGTATAGATACGGGCAAATTGACGGGTAATACATCTTCGGAGGCGTTATGTCGACATTTGGCGCAGCATAGACCTGGCTGCATGCGTAATCAAGCGGCCAACAAATGCTTTTTGTGACAGGGAGATAGGCAGATAAGAATATCTGCCCAGTAAGTTGAGGATACTGCCCTGTAAGGACAGCCTTTATTAGCTACCACTTTAGTTTTCAGAGAAAGAAATTGTATACTCTTTAATGAAGGTTCGGTCTGGCTTCCACGGCTGTCACATTCTTCGCATTCAGGGCGTTACAGGTATGGACGGGGATGCCGGACGCAGCGATGCGTCTGAAATTGGGAGGAAAGCATGAGACGCTCTTATGGGATCCGAGCTGCCATCTCGCTCATCGTGCTGCTCGCCGCCTCCCTGGCCTGCGACGTTCCGGGAACGACTTCCAAAATGGCGGTGAATCTCGGCGCCACAGAGACGATGCAGGCTCTGGCTACAGTGGTGGCGGGGACGCTGGAGCCCGCCTCCATGGGCGAAGAAGCATCTTCTGAAAGTGCACCTCCAGGGCCTTCTGTAGACGAGTCAGCGGGGTCGAGTCCTTCACCTACCGTAAGTGCCACGCCCACGCTCGGGGCGCCGCTGGTGAGCGTGAGCATGGACACCAACTGCCGCTTCGGACCGGGAGAGGTGTACGATTACCTGGGCGCGCTGCTGGTCGGTGAAGAAGCTCCCGTGGTGGGCAAACTGGCCGACGAATCCTTCTGGTACATCGAGAATCCCGATGCGCCGCCGCCCTACTGTTGGATCTGGGGCATGTACGCCTCGGTTAGCGGCGATAAGAGCGGTATCCCGATCCTCACACCGCCGCCGACGCCCACCGAAATCCCAACGCCGACCGCCACGCAGATGCCGCTGAGTTTCGCGGCGGTTGAATATACCATTCTTCATTGCAACGACCATGCCTTCGTAACGAAGGTCACGAACACGGGGACCGTGACGATCCAGTCCTACTCGATCACCGTCGTTCATCCGAACGACGGCATTACGTTGGTGAACGTACAGGACTTCTTTGCCAACGAACCGATTTGCGGCTATACCTACGCCTACAGCATCCCGGCCGGTAGCTTCGAATTCATCGTGCTGGAGGGATTCCAAATCCCCGGCGGGTTGTACAAGGTCACGCTGAAGGTCTGTTCGGAAGATGGCCTCGGCGGAGTTTGCAAGGTACTCTATTTCGAAGCCACGGTTATCTGATACCTAAGGGAAACTCGAGGAGTTGGATGGTGAAGAAGAGAAACGCACACTATTTGGTACTATCTGCTACGCTGCTCGTACTGGCGATCTTGGCCTGCGGGCCCAATCGGGGCGCCGAGCAAGCGGCGACCGAGACCATGCAGGCGTTGAGCACCGTCGTTGAACGAACGCTGCAAGCCGGGGGAGAAGCGGAGGGCCAAGTTACGCCCGAAAGCCCGGGCGAAGACGCTTCTGCGGCAGCCGCTTCCAGCGACACGCCCGAGCCGAGCGCCACGGCCACGCTTTCGCCGCCCATGGTGAGCGTAAGTGTGGACACCAACTGCCGTTTCGGACCGGGAGACGTGTATGATTACCTGGGCGCGCTGCTGGTCGGCGAGGAGGCGCCTGTTGTGGGCAAGCTGGCCGACGAGTCCTTCTGGTACATCGAAAATCCGGATGCACCGCCGCCGTACTGCTGGATCTGGGGCATGTACGCCAGCGTCACCGGTGATAAAAGCGCCATCCCGATCCTCACCCCACCGCCCACACCCACGCCGGCCCTGGGTTCGATCAGCGGATACACGTTCATCGACGGCAATCACAACGGCGTGCGGGACGCTTCCGAAGTGGACGATTACGTGAACGGGGCGATCATCCATCTGAAACCTGGAGCCTGCCCGGGCGGGGCGGACATCGCCACGACGGAATCAGACCACCCGCACGGCGAGTACCGCTTCGACGGCCTCACGCCCGGGGATTACTGCGTGGAGCGGGATTTCCTGCAGCAGACGCTCTATCCCGACCGGCACACGGTTACCGTGGGGCCGGGCGAAGACGTGGTGAACGTGAACTTCCGCTACGAACCCTAGGCTTTCACGACAGGCGGTTCACGCTGGAGGTTGTCATGCGTAAATCTGGTTTTCGTTACCTCATGCCGATATTGGCGTTGTCATTGGCCGGGTTGGCCTGCGAACTGCCGGATAACGCCGCCTCGCAGGCGGGACCTGCCGCAACGCAGACCATGCAGGCGCTGGCCACCGAAGTGGAGCTGACGCTGCATCCGGATACCGCCGTACTGGGGGAGAGCGCATCGGAATCCGAATCCGAAAACGAGGCGCCGGAAGCGGCGGTCACGGCCAGCCCAACAGTGACTCTCACGCCTACGCTCGGAGC
This sequence comes from Anaerolineales bacterium, assembly GCA_034430695.1. Taxonomy (GTDB): domain Bacteria; phylum Chloroflexota; class Anaerolineae; order Anaerolineales; family E44-bin32; genus WVZH01. The sequence continues at coordinate 6,377 of DAOUEE010000055.1, forward strand.
GCCGATGGTGAGCGTGAGCGTGGACACCAACTGCCGCTTCGGGCCGGGGAACGTGTACGAATATGAGGGCGCGTTGCTGGTCGGTGAAGAAGCTCCCGTGGTGGGCAAACTGGCCGACGAATCCTACTGGTACATCGAGAATCCCGACGCACCGCCGCCGCAATGCTGGATTTGGGGCATGTATGCCGCGCTGACCGGCGATCAAAGCGGAATACCCATTCTCACCCCGCCGCCCACACCGACGGCCACACCGGTGCCGATCGCCTTTCACACGGAATTTGCCGGCGCCATTTCATGCGGTGCGTATGCCTTCTTCGCACGCATCGAGAACACAGGCACGCTGCCCATCGAATCGCTGAAACTCGACGTCGTAGACACGACGATCAATCTGACGAACTCGCATTTCAACAACATATTTGCGACTTCCGTCGACTGTACTCCCGCTACGACGCCCCGTCTGCAGCCCGGCGAAGTCGGATACACGTTCACCAGTGGATTCCAGGTCATCGGTAATCATGAGTTCAAAGCCACGGTAAAAGTCTGCACCCAAGACGGGCTGGCCGGTGAATGCGCGACGGCAACGTTTACGGTACCGTGAATGCCGAACGTTTATGACACACTTGAAAGGCGGCGCTGTTTTCGATCCATTGCTTTGACATGAAGACGCCGGTCGGTGGAAGGAGGCCGCAAAATGAAGCGCGTGCGTTACATGTATCCGGTGGTCGTGCTGGCCGCACTTCTGATCACCTCGCTGGCTTGTGATTTGCCCGTCGAATTTTCTGCGCAGGGGGAGAACCTGGGCGCCACGCAAACCCTGCAGGCCTTGGCGACGCAGGTGGCAGGGACTCAGGAATCCAAGGCGGAAAGCGCCGATGAAAAACCTTCCGCCGATGAACCGGCGGCCGCCGAGTCGGAAGGTGAGGCTGCAACGCTGACACCGACCATCACGCTGACACCCACGCTAAGGGCGCCGATGGTGAGCGTAAGCGTGGACACCAACTGCCGCTTCGGACCGGGAGAGGTGTACGATTACCTGGGCGCGCTGTTGGTCGGCGAGGAATCTCCTGTTGTGGGCAAACTGGCCGACGAGTCCTTCTGGTACATCGAGAATCCCGATGCGCCGCCGCCCTACTGTTGGATCTGGGGCATGTACGCCCAGATCACGGGAGACACGAGCGGAATACCGATCCTCACGCCACCTCCTACGCCGACTCCCGAATACACGCCGACGCCGGAACTATACGCGGTCTCTGGTCTCGTCTTTTACGACGACAATGAAAATGGTCTGCGCGATTCGGGTGAGAGTGGCATATCCAACTTTCAGGTCGATCTGCGCGAAGATGACTGTGGTGGCACGCTCATGGGATCGGTGTTAACCGACGCGAACGGGCAATATAGCTTCTCCGGCATTCCGCCGGGGACGTATTGGATCCACGTGTATTACCCTGCCGGATGGTGTTGTGGTGTGCCGGTGGAAACACGGCCTGCAACCTATACTTTCGGACTCGGACCGGATCGGCAGTTCGTGTTCGGTTTCGGTTGTCAAATGGGCCCGTGAGGGTTTGCCGCTGGAGGATCACAACGCTTTGGAATCCCATTGAAAAGCGATCTCCAAACGAGGGGGCTGTAACTTATTCGTTTTCTGAACCCGCGGGTGAAGCTGCAGGCAGGTCCTCCGGCGTCTCGGGCAAGCCGGCCAGCACCCAGCGCTCGAAGATATCCAGCCATTCCGGTTTGAGCGCACCTGTGGGCGGCATTTGCCCGCCGGCGTCGGTCTCCACTCCATTGATCATCAGGATGGCGTTGCTGTCGAGGTCGCCGGCGACGAAGTTGGGCGCGTAGTCGCCCGTGGTCAGCACCTCGTCGTAGGTGCGCATCCAATAGTTGCCGTTCTTCTTCCCCGGCCGGTGGCAGGAGAGACAGGCGCGGCGGATGACGGGCTCGACGTGCACCGTGAAGGTGGGGATCTCATCCGGACCCAGCGGCGGCACGCCGGCGACGGCGGCTTCCTTGGGCAACTCGACGCGATCGTCCCAGGCGTAGCGGATGAAGGTCACGATGGCGTCGATCTGGGCCTTTTGCAGTTCGCCGCCGTAAGCCAGTCCGAAGGGCGGCATACCCAGGTCCTGCTGGCCGTAATTGATGATCTGATAAATGGTCTTATCGGTGCGGGTGTAGATGAAGTCGGGTGCATTCAAGGGCGGCACGACGACGCCCTCCAGCCCTTCGACGGTGGTGATCTCACCGCCCTGGCCTTCCGGGCCGTGGCATTCGACGCATTGGATGCCGTAGAGCTCCTCCCCGGCGGCGTACTGCTGGCCGATCGATCCGGCCACGCTGAACTCCTCCTGCGCGGGGGTCGTTATCGCGGCCGCCACGGTCAGCGCCAGGACGCCGGCGACGATGAAGCCCATGATGAGGATTTCGAGTATGCGGCTGCGCCAGTGGCGGAAGCGGCGGCGGTCGTAGAAGGGTAGCAGCAGCAGCGCCAGAACGGCGACGAGCGGCACGACGGCCGTGCCCACCCACTCGATCTTGCCGGGAAAAAACTTCAGCAGCTCGAAGAGGAACAGGAAATACCATTCCGGGCGCGGGACGTAGGTCGAATCGCTCGGATCGGCCGGGGGTTCGGCTTTGACGCCGACGAACGTGGCCAGGGCGACGAGCAGCAGGAAGAGGCCGAAGGACACGATCATGTCCTTGTAGATGATGTCGGGGAAGAACTTCACGCCGTGCTGTTTGGCGGCGTCGTAGCGCGCTTTGTAATCTCGTTTTTCTTGCTCGTTCACGCAGGCGCTCCTATTCGTCTTTCTCCGGTATGTGGCTGATTCCCAGGCGGATCACGAGATAGAGGTGAATCCCGACGAGGCCGATCAAGGCCGCGGGCAGCATCCAGATGTGGGCGCTGAAGAAGCGCGCCAGCGTCAGGGTGCTCAGATCTTCGCCGCCGCGCAGCGCCTGGTTGATGAAATTTCCCACGAAGGGGACGGTTTCCGTGATGGAGGTGCCCACCGTCGTCGCCCAATACGAGCGCTGGTTCCAGGGCAGCAGGTAGCCCGTGAAGCCCATGCCCAGGGTGATCAGAAGCAGCAGCACGCCCGTGACCCAGGTCAGCTCGCGCGGGTATTTGTAGGCGGCGTAGAAGAACGTGCGCAGCATGTGCAGCACGATGGTGATGATCATCAACGTGGCGCCCCAGTGGTGGATGCCGCGGATCAGCCAGCCGAAGGCGACCTCGTTCATGATGTAGTTGATGCTGTCGTAGGCCTGGTCGGGATGGGGCACGTAGTAGGCGGTGAGGAAGATGCCGGTAACGGCCTGCATGACCACGAGGAACAAGGTGGCGCTGCCCAGCGTGAAGGACCAGTTGACCTTGGGAACCTTGCGGTCCAGGACCGTACCGTAGATCGTGCGCAGGCCCAGCCGGGCGTCCAGCCAGTTGAGAACTCGTGCGATCACGTCATCCCTCCTGCAGATGGATCGACAGCCGGCCGTCTTCTTCCATGCGGTATTCGTAGCGATCGAGCGGGCGCGGCGGCGGCCCGGATACGACGGCCCCGTCTTTGGCGAAACGGCCGTCGTGGCAGGGGCAGACGTATTCCTGGACGTCGTCCTTCCAGGACACACGGCAGCTCAGATGCGTGCACACGTTGGAAAACACGTCCAGCTCGCCGTTCGCCATGCGCATGACGTAGACGCCGTAGCTGTTGGCCGTGCGTTCCCAGCCGACCTGTTTGGTGCGCGTGAAGGAGAACAACGTGGGCTCTCCTTCCGGCAGATCTTCGACCAGTCCCAGCGGGACCCACTCGTCCGCGCTTTCGCGTTTCAGGGCGGGGGAGATGAGGTAACCGATGGCGGGCAGGCCGACGATGGCGGCGATGATGCCGCCCAATATGCTCACCACGCCCGTCACAAAACTACGGCGGCTGATGCCGTGTTCGTGACCCGCTTCACGCATAGATGTCCTCCAGGATGATGCTTGCCGTCGCCCGGCGTCAACCGTTGCCCAGGGTTACATCCCACATTGTACACTGCCTGAATTGGAGACAAAAGGGGGACTCGTGCGGCCGGATCGCGGCGGGCGGCGGAGGAAAGATTCTCCGCAAAACCCGGACGAGCATCCCTTTATGCGCCGCCGCCGATGCTTGTATAATAGGACACGGGTTGAAACAGGGAACGAGCATTCGCAGCGTATCCGGAGGCGGCATGACTTTGAATCGAAGGGTGAGCGTTCGGTCGGGATTGCGCTACAAGGGCAGACTCGGCATGGCGAATTGGCTCCTGCACCGCATCACCGGCCTGGGCATTCTGCTTTTCGTGGGCATCCACGTCGTGATGGGGTTCCTCGGCCAGCGCTACGCCGACAACACCGCCTTTACCGTCAATGCGATCTACCAGTCCTGGGCCTTCCAATTGTTCGTCTACTTCTCGGTGTTGTTCCACGCCACCAACGGGGCCCGCCTGGCCGTGATGGATCTCTTTCCGGGTTTGATCCGCTTCGAGCGTGAATTGATCTGGCTGCAGTGGCTGATCTTCATTCCCACGTACGGCCTGCCATCGTTCATCATGATCCAGAATACCCTGACGGGTGCCTGAGCCATACGCCTGCAGACAGCGGAGGAGAGCAGCATGCGATCATCACCATCCGTCCGACCCAAAGGCCTGTTCGAATACGGAATGTGGCTCTTCACCCGGCTTTCTGGGCTGACTCTGCTTCTGTTCGGCGCCGTCAGCTTGGGCGCCGCCTTCGTGCTCGGCGGCCGGACGGAGCTGGACATGCCGGCCATGTTCCGCTGGATATTCTTCCCCAACCCGAATCACGTGATCAATAGCAACATCCCCGACGTCGAACAGGGTTGGTCGAACACTTTCTGGCAAATCTACAGCATGGCGATGATCTTCCTGGCGGCCGGCCATGCGTTCAACGGACTGCGCATGGTGCTCGAGGATTACATCACCCGGCCGCTGCTGGTCAAGCTCGTCCGCACGGCGTTGGTCGTGCTCTGGCTGGGCGGACTGGTGGTCGCCGTGTTCGTCATCCTGGCTTCGTGAGCCGGCTGATTCCCGAACGGAGAGAGGCGTAGATGGAGCATCAATACGAAGTCGTGATCGTCGGCGCAGGCGGGGCGGGATTGAGGGCAGCCCTGGAGGCTTCCAAGGGAGCCAGGACCGCCGTGTTGAGCAAGCTTTATCCCATCCGTTCGCACACCGGCGCCGCACAGGGTGGTGTGGGCGCGGCGCTGGGCAGCGAAGAAGAGGACCGCCCGGAATGGCACACCTTCGACACGGTCAAGGGCAGCGATTACCTGGGCGACCAGGACGCCATCGAATTCATGTGCAAGCAGGCGGTGCACACGGTCTACGATCTGGAGCACATGGGCCTGCCCTTCAATCGCACCCCGCAGGGAAAGATCGCCCAACGTCCCTTCGGCGGGCACACCAACAACGAAACCAAGAAACCCGTGCGGCGCGCCTGCTACGCCGCCGACCGCACCGGGCACATGATCCTGCAGACGCTCTACCAGCAGTGTATTAAGGAGAAGGTCACCTTCTTCGACGAGTTCCAGGTGTTGGATCTGATCGTCCAGGACGGCCGGGCCTGCGGCGTCGTGGCGGTGGAACTGCTCACGGGCGAGCTGCACGTCTTCCACGCCAAGGCGGTCATCTTCGCCACGGGCGGCTGGGGGCGCGTGTGGGAGATCACCTCCAACGCGCATTCTTTCACCGCGGACGGCTGCGCCATCGCCATGCGTCACGGCATTCCCGCCGAGGACATGGAGTTCTTCCAGTTCCATCCCACCGGCATCTACCGCATGGGCATCCTCATCACCGAGGGCGTGCGGGGTGAGGGCGGCGTGTTGATCAACGACGAGGGCGAACGCTTCATGGAACGCTACGCGCCCACGGTCAAGGACCTGGCTTCGCGCGACGTGGTCAGCCGGGCGATGTATCTGGAAATGCGCGCCGGGCGCGGCATCGGCGGCAAGCGCTACCTGTACCTCGACGTGCGCCCTGAGACGGTGAACAAGTACGCCCAGCGCGACGGCCGTACGAACCCCGACGGTTCGCCCTACCAGCTCAGCGCCGACGACGTGCTGGAAAAGCTGCCCGACATCATCGACTTCTGCCGCACCTACATGCACGTCGACCCATTGACGCAGCCCATGCCGGTGCAGCCCACGGCGCACTACGCCATGGGCGGCATCCCCACCGACATGCACGGGCACGTGTTGATCGACGAGAAGAACACGGTCATGCCCGGCCTGTACGCCGCCGGGGAGTGCGCCTGCGTTTCCGTGCACGGAGCCAACCGCCTGGGGACCAACTCGCTGCTGGACATCATCGTCTTCGGCAAGGAAAGCGGGAAGCAGGCGGCGGCATACGCCGCGGGATCCGACTACGTCCCGCTGAGCAAGAACCCCGAGGCCGCCGTCCGGCGGCGGCTGGAGAAGCTGCATTCCGGCGAGGGGTTGGAGCACCCGGCCACCCTGCGGCGCGAGATGCAGGAAGTGATGTTCCAGGACGTGGGCGTTTTCCGCACGGAAGCGGGCATGCAGCAGGCGCTGGAGAAGGTGAGAGAATTGAAGCAGCGCTTCTCGCTGATTCGCGTCGAGGATTCGGGGAAGGTTTTCAACACGGACGCCATGGAGGCCTGGGAGCTGGGCTGTCTGCTCGACATCGCCGAAGCGACCGCGGCCTCGGCGCTGGCCCGCAAGGAAAGCCGCGGCGCTCACGCCCGCGAGGATTACCCCGAGCGGGATGACGATAATTGGATGAAGCACAGCCTCGCCTTCCTGGAGCCGGGAGGCATCTCGCTGCGCTACAAGCCGGTGAAGGTCACGCACTTCAAGCCCATGAAGCGCG
>DAOUEE010000056.1:0-5900 GCA_034430695.1 Anaerolineales bacterium
TCAACTCGGCTTTGGTGTCTTTCTCACGCTGTGCCGCTTGTTCTGTGCCCGTGGTCGCGGACTGCCACATGGCGCCCGAGAATTGGATGTGAAGCGTGCGTAGCCGTTCGGCGACTTCGTGAATGAAGGTTTCCGGATCTTCTGCCATGCCTGACTCCGTTCCGCGATTGATTCCAACGCAGTGATGAAGTATATCAGAGGATCAGGATGGACGATTGCCCCCGTCAGCCGGCCGGAGATGCCGCTCTTGGGCGCTTCGTTTGGGGCAGAAACGGATTTGCCGACTACCCGGCTTAAGTCTATTATGGGGATAGAACTGCCCGGGATTCTGTGAAACGTCACAATTGCTGGATGCATTTCGTTATATTCATAAAGACGGCCAATGATGGCGCGAGCACGCTTTTTTCGCACGCGATCGAGTCGTATCAAGGAGGTTCTCATGAATAGCTACTACTTTCGTAAGTCTGCTGCAGCTTGGATGTGCCTCGTTTTCCTGTTCCTCGCCAGCCTGGCCTGCGCTCTTCCCGCCAATCAATCATCCGGCTCGGTGGAGGCCACACAGCTAGCGCTCGAGGTGGAAGCCACGACCCTGGCGCTGCAGAAGGCCGTACTCACCCAGGCAGCGGAATCGCAGGAGGAATCGGCTGCTCCACCGGATGTGGAAGAGCCTGCGGTGGAAGAAGAGGCAGCGGATACTACCCCCACATCTACGGTAGAGGCCGAGGAAGAATCTTCCGGGGCAGTGGAAGGCAGCCTGGAGCGCGCCTCGTACGATCCGGCTTATGGCTGGGGCGCCGGACATGACAGTGATAATTTCGACGGCGCGACAGGTAAGTTCCCGTCGAGCAGTGCGGGAGCAGCTACGGCCTGGTATGGAGACGGACGCTTCAATATCACCTTCACCTCGCGCAACCGCTGGACCTGGTATTGGTCGTTCATCGACGCCGCGGACTTCTATGCCGATTTTTTGGTCTACAACGGCGACCAGTGTGTCTCCGGGGACACGGCGGGTTTCGTTTTTCGTGGTCATAAGGACGCCGATTATGGTTTGATGTTCGGCATCAGTTGCGGTGGAGAGTACTTCATCGGGTTCACCGCCGTTCCGGGTTCGGACGGCGTTATCTTCGATTTCTCAGAAGCCGGAGTCATTGATCCGACTGCTCGGACATTGTATCCGAGCGACCTGATCCAGCCTGGTCCGGGAGCGGTCAACCGGGTCGGCGTCATGGCACGCGGGGACGATATCGATTTTTACATCAACGGTAAATGGGTCGCCAATCGTTCTGTGGCGAACTATACGCCGGGTGTGTTTGTACATGGCAATTTTGCGCTCTACCTGGGAACGGCGCAGAAGCCGAATGCCAGCGTGAGTTTCGACGATTTCAATATCTGGTATCTCGATTGAGGTACGTCGTCAATATCGCATTGCTGAAATTGATGTGAATTACCAAGGGGAACAAGGACTCGGAAAGGGATGGGGATGCGTTCGAGCGTGAACAAAATCCCCATCCTTTTGGGTTTCGCCGCATTGTTCATCGTTTCCCTGGCGTGCAGCTTGCCGTCAGAACGGTTGGCCGAATCGATCGCCTCGACCCAGACGGCACTCGAAGTACAGGCGACGACGCTGGCGCTGGAGCAAGCCAGGCTCACTCAGGAAGTTGAACTGCGGGCCGATTCGCCTCACCCCACCGCCACGGCCACGGCGCAAGCGGAGATCGAATACACGGCGACGCCTACGGATGATGACACTGGCGATGGCGAGGAAGAGGCTGCGGGGAGTCTGGAACGCGCCGTTTTCGATCCGGCCTTCGGCTGGGGGGTGCCTCAGGACGGGGACGATTTCGATGGCGGTGCGGGGAAATTCCCCACCAATTCCGCAGGTGCGGCGAACGCCTGGTACGAAGACGGCCGCTATAGAATTACCTTCACCTCGCGGGGCCTATGGACCTGGTATTGGTCGTTCATCGACGCCGAGGATTTCTACGTCGATTTTCTGATATTCAACGGTGATCGATGCGTCCCTGGCGATACTGCCGGTATCGTCTTTCGCGGGGATAAGGCTGCGGACCGCGGCCTGATGTTCGGCGTCAGCTGCGGTGGGGAGTACTTCGTCGGCAAAACCTACTGGCCCCCGACCGACAGCCCGGTGTGTTCTTGGCTTGGGGGAACGCTGCTCGACTGCGATCGCAGAATGTTGACGGGCAGTGAAATGATCCAAAGCGGCGCGGGGGCGGTCAACCGCATCGGCGTCATGGTGAAGGGCACGGACGTCGATTTCTATATCAACGGGAAGTGGGTGGACAATCGCTCGATTCCTGCGGGCTGGCATGAGAGCGTTCATGGGCAGTTTGCACTCTACCTGGGAAGCGCACAGAAGCCGGACGCCGGTGTGAGTTTCGATGATTTCAGCGTTTGGTACCTTATCGAATAGCAGTGGTCGATACGCGTTTGGAAGATTCCCCGGACGGCCTCGCAGCAGTGGGTTTGCTCATTGAAAGATTACTGCGATCATGACCCTGAAGTACAACTTGACTTTCTGATTCCCACCGCCATCGTCCCCAACGGGGTTGGTTCATTGTACAATGGGTACAGGATCGTTTCTTACCGATACGTGCTGGAAAGCGCGAAGCGTTCGATCACGAGGTCGATGATATGCCGCAGAACGACGGGATCCCGGTTTTAAAGGATCGGCACCTTCTTTTAGGCGTGACGGGCTCGATCGCGGCCTATAAAGCCGTAGACCTGGCTTCCAGATTGACGAAGGCGGGCGTCGTCGTGGACGTCATTCTGACGCGGGCGGCGCAGCGCTTCGTCACCCCGCTGACGTTCCAATCCGTGACCGGGAGGCGGGCGTACACGGACGACGACCTGTGGGGCAGCGAAGCGCACGTGATTCATATCGGTCTGACGCACGAGATCGACTTATGCATTCTGGCGCCGGCGACGGCGAACAGCCTGGCCAAATTGGCTCACGGGCAAGCCGACAATTTCCTCACCCTTTCGGCGCTGGCCGCAGCCTGCCCGTTGGCCGTCGCACCGGCCATGGATGCGGGGATGTTCTCCAACGCGGCGACACAGGCGAATCTCGCGGCCCTGGAAGAAAGAGGAGTTTATATTCTCGGACCCGCCGAAGGCCGTATGGCCTCGGGGTTGGTCGGCAAGGGCCGCATGCTGGAGCCGGAGGAGCTTTTCGGCTACGTGCGCTTCATTCTCGGACAGGGTGGAGAGCTGCGAGGGCGAACCGTCGTCGTGACGGCCGGCGGCACCCAGGAACCGATCGATCCGGTGCGCGTGATCGCCAACCGTTCCTCCGGCAAACAAGGCTTTGCCCTGGCACAAGCAGCGATCGATCGCGGCGCGAAGACGATCCTCATCAGCGCGCCAACCATGCTGCCAACACCGGTCGGAGCCGAGCGTATCGATGTCGATACTGCAGAGGAAATGCGCCAGGCGGTATTGGAGAGAACCGAGCGCGCCGACGTGCTGCTCATGGCCGCGGCGGTGGCCGATTTCCGGCCAAACCGCTCCGTCGATGAGAAGCTCAAACGCAGAGAGGGAGCGCCCGAAGTGAAGTTGGAGCCCACGGATGACATCCTTGCGCTCGTGTCGGCGCAGCGCAAGAAGCGCAAAAAGCCGACCGTGATTGTGGGTTTCGCTGCGGAGAGTCAGGACCTGGTCGACAACGCACGGGCGAAGCTGAAGCAGAAGGGCCTGGACCTGATCGCCGCCAACGACATAACGGCTGTCGATGCAGGTTTCGGTGTGGACACCAACCGTGTAACTGTGTTGACCAAAAACGGCGACCCGATAGAGTTGCCCGTAATGAGCAAGTCCCAGGTTGCCGAGTACATCCTGGGTCACGTGGTGAAATTGCTGGCCTCGGCGGATTGAGAATCTTCGCATTCAGGCCGCGGATTTCACGGTCGTCCTGCGTCCAGAAAAATCAATATTCAGCACCCCTCACAAGAATGTGATCTAATTTTCATTATGGAAGGTCGAACGGGGAATCTGTATTTGGGCACGCAGGGCTTTTCATTCAAAGACTGGGTGGGTCCTTTCTATCCCGAGGGAACCTCCCCGCGAGCCTATTTGGAGGCCTACGCCCGTCAATTTTCGACGGTGGAGATCGATTCCACGTTTTACGGTATGCCCCGAGCGACGACGATACGCGGCTGGTATCAGCGCACACCGGCGGACTTCAAATTTGCGGCGAAATTCCCCAAATTGATCACGCACGATAAAAAACTCGAAGGTGCGCTTGAAGACGCGCAGGCGTTCGTCGGCAGCATGCAGGCTCTGAAGCAAAAGTTGGCCGTGCTCACCCTGCAATTTGCCTACGACTTCACACCCGAATTCTTCGATCGATTGGACAGCTTCCTGGGGGATCTACCGGCTGGCCCGCGCTACGCCGTGGAAGTGCGCAACCGCAAGTGGCTGACGCCGGCGTTTCGCGAGATGCTCGCCGGTCACAACGCGGCGCTCGTGCTGCAAGATTTACATTACATGCCACGGCTGGATTGGGTCACGGCGGATTTCAGCGAGATTCGCTGGTTGGGCAGACGGGAGGACATTCAGGTCTTCGACCGCATCCAGATCGATCGGACGAAGGAGCTCGAAACCTGGGCCGATATCGTGGCCGGTTTTCTGGACGCCGGCGTGGATGTTTACGGGTTCTTCAACAACCATTTTGCGGGCCACAGCCCTGCGAGCGTGCGTCAATTCGCCGCGATTCTCGGCCGGCCCATTCATCCACCGCGATCTGCTGGCCCGGATCGACAGTTGGGCCTCGAGTTTGATTAACAATTGGGCTGCGTAACATGTCTCGAAATGGCCGAGGCCCGTCGACCGAATTGAAAATGAACAATGGATTGTAATTTCCACAGCCCCGTTCTTTCGCGCCGCAGTAAGCCAGGCGCTTTTCTTCGGGCTTGGCACTCGTGGCGATCGCTGGCAGGTGTGTTATCTCCCGCTGTGATGTTGGCAACGCCGGACTGGATGCGTCGTCCGGGGCTGGTTTAGCTGAATTAGGGGCATAAAAAAATGTGGTCTTCGTGCCTTCGCCTGGGTTACAATGAAGCAAGACTATGCATCTCATAGGTTGACTGCCAGGGAGGAGATGAGCGAATGGAATTGTTGACCGTCAAGATCGAAAAGCCCGAAGCGGTGAACGTGATTATCGGGCAATCGCACTTCATTAAAACAGTCGAGGACCTTCACGAAGCGCTGGTGGGCGCTGTGCCGGGGATTGAGTTCGGGTTGGCTTTCTGTGAGTCCTCCGGACCGGCGCTCGTACGTATCAGCGGCACGGACGACGACCTGGTCGACCTGGCGAAGGAAAATGCGCTGGCGCTCTCCGCGGGGCACGTGTTCATTATATGTTTGGGGAACGTGTTCCCGGTCAACGTGCTCAATGCCGTGAAGGCCGTACCTGAAGTTTGCAGCGTTTTCTGCGCCACGGCGAATCCCGTGGAGGTGATCCTGGCGGAAAGCGAACAAGGGCGCGGCGTGTTGGGCGTAATCGATGGCGTTAAAAGCGCCGGCGTCGAAGGCGAGAAGGAAATCCAGGAACGCATGTCCCTGCTGCGCAGGTTTGGTTACAAGTTGGGATGAACGAATTTTCCCGATGCCGCGGATGACCGCTGCATGCGGGGAACAAGTTGACGGCGTCGGGATGGCGAAGCGCGGTTCGGTCCGAATGCCGGGCTCGATCCTAACTGCGGGAGTTAGGGGTGTCGCATGAAGTTCAAAGATTCGATCACCGATGTGGCGGGAATCATGGTCGGCCATGCAGACGATGCCCAGGCACTGACGGGGTGCACGGTGCTGCTCTGCACGGACGGCGCCATCGGCGGGGTCGATCAGCGCGGCGGCGCGCCGGGGACGCGCGAGACGGATCTGCT
>DAOUEE010000057.1:0-10395 GCA_034430695.1 Anaerolineales bacterium
GCTCGGCTCGCGCCAGATCCTGGGGCGTGTTGACGTTGAAAAAGGATAGTCCGCTCGGATCCAATCGATCCAGTACGGCCTCGTCGACCGGCAAAACCCGTACTCGCGGATAAAAACTCACCACCCGCTCCTCCCCTGCCTGCAGCGATTCTTCGAGCGCCGGGAGGCACGCCCGGCGGACGTACACCGCATGCAGCGGCTCGTATTGACTTTGATGACGGGGAACGACGGCGTCCGCCTGGGGGGCAAGCCGAAGTTGATGTTCGAGTAAGGCGCGGTTCAGGAAAGGCATGTCGCAGGCGACGACCAGGACGGTGTCCCCCTGCGCGGCGCACAGGGCGCTGTACAGGCCCACCAGCGCGCCGGTCCCGGAGACCGCATCCGGTACGGTGCGCAACCCCAGGTGGGAGTAAGCCCGAAGTTGATTGGTCACGATCAGGGTCTCGTCCCCGAGGTTCGCGATGCGCCGGATCACGTGCTCGATGAGCGGCCTGCCGTTCAACTCGACAAACGCCTTATCACGCCCCATGCGGCTCGACGAGCCGCCGGCTTGGATGGCCGTCGTGATCATAGCTTCATTGTACCTTGATCTTGCCGCAGACGATCTTTACGCCCACCTGTCTCGGGCATACGGTCGGAAGTGATAGAATAGTATTGGGACGCGAAAATGACACTGGCGGACAAACTCGACCAATTAACCAGGGAAGGGGAACTCTACGAACGCATGCCGGACGAGGCGGTGCGCTGCTATGCATGTGGGCATCGCTGCCTGATTCGGGAAGGCAAACGGGGGATCTGCAAGGTACGTTTCAACCACGACGGCAAGCTGATGGTCCCCTGGGGATACGTTGGCGCCTTGCAGTGCGATCCGACCGAAAAGAAACCCTTCTATCATTTCCTTCCCGGCTCCGATACGCTGACCTTCGGCATGCTGGGCTGCGATTTCCACTGCAGCTTCTGCCAGAACTGGCTCAGTTCCCAAACGCTGCGCGATCCCGCCTCAGATCGCTCGGTGGGATTTATCCGCCGCGTGTCGGCGGAAGAGGTCGTACAACACGGCTTGAACATGGGCGCCAGCGTCGTCGGTTCCTCCTACAACGAGCCGCTGATTACCTCGGAATGGGCCGTGGAGATCTTCAAACTGGCCGTCGAAAAAGGCTTGAAATGCGTCTACGTTTCGAACGGAAACGCCACTCCCGAAGTGCTCGAGTATCTGCGTCCCTATTTGAGCGGCTACAAAATCGACCTGAAAACCATGCAGGACAAGCAGTATCGGCACCTGGGCGGCGTGCTGCAGCACGTACTCGACACGATCCAGATGGCGCACGACATGGGTTTTTGGGTCGAGGTGGTCACGCTGGTGATACCGGGTTTCAACGACAGCACCGATGAATTGATGGATGCGGCGCGCTGCATCGCTTCGGTTTCCGACGACATCCCCTGGCACGTGACGGCGTTTCACAAGGACTATCAAATGACCAACGCCGACAACACGCCCGCCGACACATTGATCCGCGCCGCAGAAATCGGGAAAGAGGCCGGGCTGCACTACGTCTACGCGGGAAACCTGCCCGGAAGAATCGATCCCTACGAGGACACGGTCTGCCCGCAGTGCGGCACACGCTTGATCGAACGCCTTGGATATCTCATCCTGGATTATCAAATCACGGACGACGGCCGCTGCCCGAATTGTGACGCCAAGATCGCCGGCGTGTGGCCCGATTCGGCCGATAAAGTTCGCCTGAGTTCACGTTCCGACCTTTTCTATCGCGGACCTCGGCGCGTGTAATCGACGAATATGGAATTCGACGAAAACAGCGTTAAACTGTTGATCAGCTACGATCCGCTGCCCGAGAGACGGGAGGCGTACCTGCGCTACGTGCGCGGGGAATTCGTACCCGCGCTCGAGCAGCTGGGTTTGGTTATGTGCGACGCCTGGTACACGGCATACGGCTCGCATCCGCTGCGGCTGGCGGGTTTTCTGGCCTCCGATCGCGACGCGTTGCAGCGAGTGCTCGAATCGGAAGATTTCCAGGACCTCGAGCGGCGCCTGCGGGAATTCGTGATCAACTACAAGCGTAAAATCGTGCCGCACCGCGCTACCTTCCAGTATTGATCTATCCGAAACGATCCGAGTAACCCAACGCAAAGGGAATTTGTCTCGCGCCTTATTGTGGAATATTTCACAATTTGGTGTATACTAGAAGCGCCCCGGCAGCACTTCACATCTCAGCTTCACCCCTCCCGCCCTGCAACGCAACCTGGCCGGGGCGCCCATTTAACCGGCTTGCCGGCCAGCGTACCGCTGCCGGCATTCTTTCAATCATTCGGTGTATGGAGCCAGCATTAAATTCACAGCACCACCTTCATCCAACGCCGCCCGTGAATGGGAAACAAAAAAACCTCCGGCTGTATCGCAAGCCGGAGGTTTATCTATTTGAATGATCATACGCCGCCACGAGAGTCGTTCCGCTCTATGCAGTGGGGTTTCCCTGCCTCAGCGCGCGAAGAAAGTGTGCTCGAAGAACTCGAGCGGACTCTTGATGACGTCGCATTCGAACAGACAGTAATGCGGCACCCAGAGAATCAGCGCCAGGACGCCAATGCCGATCGAAAGGCCGTAGAAGACCAGGGGATGATCCGCATACGCGCGCACGTCGGCGGCGGCGGGACTTTCGTCGGCCTCCTTCTTCCGCAGCGCGAACTCCCGCAAGGGCAGATTGACCGAGACTGCAACCATGGCGAAATTGAAACACGTGACCGTGAACCAGCGGCCATAGTCGTAGGCCGTGAAGTAGACCGGCAGCGAAAGCAGCAGCGGAATCAAGAAGTACTTGCGGAAGAAGACACCCGTGTAGCGCAGCGCCGACCGCGGGGAAAAGGACCCCGTAGACCGGGCGCGCAGGATGGCATACAGCGCCTGACGCACGAGATACCAGAGCGAAATACCCAACGTGGGCAGGATCAGCATCCACTCCTTCCAGTGCATGGCAACGATCATCCGCGTGATGCCGAAGGCCTGCCCCAACGACCAGGACATGGGAATGAACGATCCGGGAAGAGTCGATCCGCTGAGCCGCTCGCGCGGCAGGTTGCAGCTGCCTTCGCGAATCGCGCCGGCGGCCGCCCACTTGTCGCAGACGTCGAACAGCGTCTGGTGATCCGGCGTGCCGGAAAGGAAGACGGCGCCAAACGCCAAAAGCACCGGCAAGTAGAGCAGCCCGGTCCACAGGGCGGCCCGCTTGAAGTCGCGCGAGGCGTCCATGCGCAGGACCGACAGCGTGATCATCCCGTGCAGCGGAACGAAGAGCAGGAAATTTCCCTCGTGGACCAGGACGATCGCCGGGAGCAGGATCGCCGCGATGGGCAGCAAGCCGCGCACGTAGCGCCGCAGGTTCCCCTGCGGGAGCGAGGCGCCCTCCCCGAGCGGAAACGCCTTTTCGACGACGAGCAGGTGCAGCAGCAGCGTGAGGTAGCCCAGGATTTCCTTGCGCCCGATGGCGTTGTGGTCGTGCAGGTAGAAGAAGAACAGCGAGGGCAGGAAGAGCAGCCCGAACAGCGTCAGCGGATGAAGCGCTTTGCGGCAGCGCAGCAGCAGGCGCAGGTATCCGAGGGCGACGGCCAGGATCAGGATCCAGGAAAAGACCCCCACGAAGGCCAGCGGCGGGATCGAATCCGGCACCAGGTGCCAGATCTCCCCCGACAGCCCGCGGCGGATGAATCCCTGGGAATAGTCGATCAGCCAGTCGGTGTAGGCCCAGTAATTCAGGCTGGTCCCGGAGACGTCCTGGGGCAGCCAGAAGAGCACCTCGCGGAGCAGCATGGCGGCGAAGCCGGCCAGCAAGACGGAATTGACGATGGTGCGGGGGCGGGAAAACAGGGACTTGATCCGCGCGGTTGCGCTCATGTGTGGTCTCCCATGCGATGGCCGGGCGATGCGAACCAATCGCCCGGGCGGATTTGCATTTTTTAACCCCGATGCGGCATTTCGGCAAGTATAGCGAGGATTTTACGAGAGGCGATGCGAAATATCCGCCGCCGACGCCCGGCGAGACTCCCGGCAGATCCTGGCCGCAGATAATAGCGATCCCCGCTTCATTTAAATCAGAACTTGACGGTCCACTGCGAAAACCGTTAGTATATTGGGTAGTACCTACACTCAAGGGGAGGATGGCTAGGCGCACACCGGTAACTTTTTCCAAGGTAATGGTGTTATACATTTTTAGATTGTAAAGACGGGGGATGTGTTGGCTGCTTCAACTACGTTGTCCTGCGCTCGATTGAAGAACACAGCCTCTTCGACCGTATCGATAAATTAAATACATAAAAGCGAGTTGCATTCGCATTTTGAGCACCAGGTCTTTACGTGCCACAGGTGCTCATACTCGATGCCTGACCGATCGAGTTATCCCTTGCCAGGGGGTGTAACAGCAATCACCATGAAAACAAAACGTCTTTGCCTTCCTTTATGTATCAGCACAATATATCTGATCTCCATCGCCGTCACTGTCGCCCGGGCCGATTACACCGGACCCCACCGGACGGTAACCACAACCGAATGGCGCCGGCGCGTGTGTCGTTATCGAGCGGTATATGACCCTCCGGGTTCCGGATCCTTTAGCTGCACCCTCAGGCTGTATCAAACGCCCGGATCGAGCTGCAATGCGGCAAACAGCACGGCGACTTACTTTAATCCAACATCCTGTGCGGGGTGGACCTTCAGTTGTACGGATGCCGGCATTAACTGCGATATTTCCTTTCGAGGTACCAGTCTCGATTCCTGTTCGCCCGGTTCCACAGGATGCAGGGAGATCACAAGCACAACGACCCTCGATCCAGCCACGGTAAGTGGGAACTTTACCTGTGGAACCGCGGGCAACAACGGCTGGTGTGTCGCCGGGGCGGCGATCTCCTTCAGCGCCGAAGAGCCGGTCCCTCCTTATGAAATCGAAACCATCGAGGGCTTATCAGGTGTATTCTGTGATCCTCCGGACAGCCCAACGGTATCATGCACCTGGTCCGGCGGCGGCGAAGGTGAACAGTCCTACACCTTCTGGGCACACAGCACCTACGGCGATACAAGCAACCAGGGATCAATAGCCTGGCGGTTGGACACGCTTCCACCGACGCCGGGAATTAACGTTTCCGGTGGAACACCGGGCAGCGGCGGCTGGCATCGCGGCGGACCATTGAACGTCTCGGGCAGCGGGACAGACCGTTCCCCTGGATCCGGCATCGCTTCTTCTGAGGTATCGATTGGCGGCGCTGCGTATGCCCCTTCCGCGGCGATCTCGGCCGAGGGATGGTATAGCGTCGACATACTGACAACGGACCGGGCCGGTCATAGCTCAAGCGACTCGGCCGGAGTGGGACTGGACAATACCCCACCCGTTCCGAATTTGGGAGCAACCGGAACCGCGGGATCAGGAGGATGGTACGTATCCTCCACCGTGACGGCGACCGAGTCCGGAACGGATGCGCTATCCGGAATCGGCTCACGCCAATTCCAAGCAGATGGAGGCGCGTGGCAGTCCGGTGCGAGTGCTAACGTAACCGGCGAAGGCGTACACACCGTGAATTGGCAAATCACGGATCTGGCCGGCAACAGTGCAGTTCAATCCCAGATCATCAACATCGATTCGGTCGAACCAGTATCCATGTTCGCATCTCCCCCCGAAGGGAGTACGATGACGACAAACGGGGTACTCCAGATGAGCGGCAGCAGTACCGACGCGACGTCGGGACTTAGCAGCGCACAAATCTCCTTGAACGGAGGGGAGACATGGATTGGATTGCCCCTGACGGGAGGAGTCTGGAACTATGCGTGGGACACGCGTACGGTTCCGAATGGAACGTATAACGTACTCGTGCGCGCCGCGGACAACGCTGGGAATCTCGAGACGACGGCACAGATCACGGTCGTCGTCGATAACGAGGGCCCGCGCGTAGACATCACGGAGCAGTGGATGATCTGGGAAACGGCATCCATGAGCGTTAAGGATGCAGGCATTGGCATCCGCAATGCGACGTTGGTCATTGACGGTGGTATTTACGGTGAGAGACAGTATCGCTGGAGCTCGGGAAACATCCCCAGCCGTTTTACCTGGGATCGGCGTTTTGGAGAAGTGCTGGCTCCGCCCGGAGAGTATCACGTTGTACTCACGGCGTGGGATCGACTGGGAAACAGCGGTTCAGATGCAGGAACCATCCTCATCCCTGAACCACCGACATCAACACCTACCCTCAAACCGACCAGCACCCCTGCACCCACAAAACAGCCTTCGAGGCACAAACGGGAACCCACACCGATACAGGTGGCGATCGGACCTGCTGATCCAGACCTCACGGCACCTCAAGTCGTAGAAATTCCGCTGCAACCAGCGCCTACCGCCTGGTGGCCTTTACTCGTGATTGTTGGTCTCGCAGGGGTTCTCGGAGTTGCGGGGATCTTCGATCCACGCCCCCCGGCATGGAGAAGATTGTCGGAAATTCGAAATCTAGCCCTGCTGGCCGAAAAATCCAGAAAGAAAAAAGAGGAGGACGACAAACCATGGACATAACGATTGGTATCGCGCTCGTATTACTCATGGCAATATTCATCATCATCGCAATTTATTATTTTCGCCGTCAAGCGGTCGCTCTCGAACAGGTAGCCGAAATCGAAGAGGAGCGTTACATGCGTCAAACCAAGCTCTGGCGCAAACAAGACGCTTCCCGGATCAGAATTGGAGAACCCCTATCGTGGTTTCAAAAACAAGTGCCGATTGCTCTAGGACTCGACGTCCAATTGTTGGAAGCGGGGCGAAAAAATGTCAGTCCACCAGTGTTGGAGTTTTTAGCGAGCAGCGGTCAACGTGTTCTTTTTTCGCCGCTCGATCTCCGCGCCATGAAAAAAGCTTTTGCCGGAAAGAAACCCAATGGGAAAGATCCCGCTTCGAAATTACTGAACATGCGAATCGAGACACCAATGCTGGGACGAAACACGAGGGGCATACAAAAAGGAAGTGTTTCCCTGCGTGATGATGAATACTTCGATATCTGGGCAGGTAATGCTGGAGAGAAATTAGGGATCAATTGGGGAGAACCCGAGAGGCTGTGGGTTTATTTGGTGCAAGCTTGATACTCACCCAAGTTCGTCGAAGGATTTTATCTTCTGTGGTTGGGAAAGGAATGTCCTCCTTCGTCTTCACTCACCGCTTCACGGTTCGTTCCGCTCAGGATGATTGGATTGGGGACGAGAGAGCCGCCAGTAGGTATGCAAAAAGCACGAAGCCATCCTCCCGTATCATCCTGAGCGGAGTGATTGATTACCTAAAATACCGCTATTCCTCTCATCCATCGTTATACGCATATTTTGCTCGAGTCGTACCAGGAATTCCGTCAGTGGACAGCCGCGACAAATCGCTTTTACCCCCTTCATAGGACAGAGCCCGCAGGTTTCTTCTGCTCCGTGACTGATAAATTCCCATGCCGGCTCTGCGATATCTGCGAGGTTTTCCATCTTGAGATCACATGCGGCACATGCCTGTTTCAGACTTTCTCGCACTTGACCCCAGTTGTCGATCCCTGATTCTCCCAACGAATCCTGATCCAACGCGGCTACTGCATGCGCCACACTTGGCGGGTCGCCTCTCCGAAGCAATTTATCTGCCCGGCCATTGTGATTCGATTCCTTTATATGCTCATTCCAACGTTTACAGGTCTTCATGATGGTCTTGATCGACGCTCTCCGCTGCGCCAGTTGGTCCGCCAGCGAAATCCGATCACTCTCATTCTCAATACTCATGAACGCATCCACCACTCGGCGATCGGACGGTAATCGCCTGCGGGCGATGTGATTCTGGATCGACTCGTCCAGATCAAGCAGCCGCAGCGTGTTGCTGATGGTTACGTTGGATATACCCAATTCTTTTGCAATCGTCAGCTGCGTCATCCCTTCGACGGCGTAGAGTTGATAGAACAATTTCGCTCGATCGATGGGGTTCTTGGGATAGTAATGTTCGGAGGTCCTTCCCATGATCAGCAGCTTATCCCTGCGGCTAAGACTGCGTATGACTTCGCATTTTAGCAGCGGTGCTTTCTCACCGAGAAGGCGAACTGCCGCGAGGCGGAAATTTCCATCAACGACCAGGAATTTCTCCTTGCCACCCGGTAAATTTCCGTCCGGCGTGACGAGCAAAGCTTGATCCACACCGCCGCCTGCCAGAATGGACTCGGCCAATTTCTGTAAGTCTTTCTTCGGATATAACCTTCTCGGATTATCCGGATCGTGATCCAATCGTTCATGAGTCACCCAAATAAACTCCGTCTTTCGCTCCACGCTTGCCTGCTCCCTTCGAGCCGTACCGATACACATCAGCTTTTCCGTTCGTCGTAAACAAAAATCAGGATATAGAAACTCCGCCCATTTCTACAAAATGGGCGGAGTTTCTCTTCCTGAGAGGCGGAAGAGACCGGCATCTGGCACGCGATCTCAAGAGTTGCCTCGTTTTGGAGCTTGAGCTGGCGTTTCATACCGTTTGATCTCTCCCCCTTTACCAGTGCCGGTCTCTTGCCAACCGCCTACTCAAGTCCCCCCGAGTACCTACCCAATTACCAACCCCGCCACCTGCTTCAGCCGCATCCGAATTCTTACCTGCTCCATCCTCGTACTTAAAAACCGGCTTCGACACTCCCCACTTTCTACCATCACAGATTCTCGGCCCAGATTATGTAGGCGATTTGCGATTTCCACGTCGATTCCGCACGGGCGTTGTCGATCGTTAAATTCTCGTGCCAGCCCACTCATACCCATTCGAATTCCGTTCCCGGCCGGAATCTGATTCACCTTCTGCTGCGATGCTTCTGCGTTATTCATGCGATTCACCTCCGAAAAACAATCTCATTCGCATCTGTTACCAATGTAGCACCCTTGTGTGAATCTGTACGGGACGCCAGCGTCACTCAGACGGGACATCCGCGTCCCGCGCGGATTGTTCTCTGAGGTAACGCCGCACACGGAATTTGTTCAGCGCCTTCTGGTGAGTGGAGTCTTGAGAATTTCGACTTCTTGCTTAACTCACTTTGCCTGTACAATATAGAAATTAAGAGGGACAGATAGATGTTTAAAAACCGAAAATCCACGACTCTCATCGCGCTCGCGTTGGTCCTCACGCTCCTACCGATTTCCGTAGGGGAAAGCCGCAAACGATCGACTACCGAACAGCAAACCATGTCACCCTACGATATCGCCGTGCTGCCGCTGGACCAAGTCCCAGAACCCAACATTGATGTCTATCGGCATTCATTCTCAGATTATGACAATCAATACGCATCGTCTGAAGTACTACGAGTACTCAAAGACCCACGGAAGATCCCCATCGAACGCTTCCTATATTACAAGCATCCAAGGGGGCAATTGCCAAGTCGAACCTTTCGAGATCCACACGACAGGTCAATCTATCAAGAGAGGATTCAACTCTCCGACCAAGTTGTCTCTTACCCGTATGCCGACCAGATCCTCGGTCGCTTTAAGGATGAGGCCCATAGTGCGATTGCTGTGTATGTGCGTACAGTAGGGGACGTAGACGAATATGAGAGCTACGCTGATGAGTACTCACCCACCGAATTAATGACCCGTAATCAACTAGATCCCTTCTATATCCGCGATCCCATATTGGATTACTGGATGGTTGAAATCTGGGATGAAGAACTTGGCGATTTAGTCAGTAGCTACCCAGACTGGATCCCTTGGAGCTATCTCGCTGTCTCCGATTCAGAAAGCGACCTCACTTTCCCTTGCATGCCTCAACAAGTCCTCAACCTGATGGAACCATACGAGAATCCCGACACGGGAGAAATGATCGACCCGGCCTCGTACCTTCCACCAAAACCATGGTATCTATCTCCCTCATGGGAGATCAATCAAGGTGAAGTGCGAGAGGGTTGGCTTCTCTGTCTCGCTCCCGACGTTCCGGTAGAGCAAATCGAATTGGTGAAACTGACTGGCGAAAATATCTATGATGGGTCATTTTCGAACAAAGTCGAAGACGTTGTCTGGATGCATCCTGATTCTAGACAAATGGGGGAATGGCATCTGCTTCCGGACATGGAAGTAGTCGCCTGGAACGGCCCCATCGTCGATACGCTTGCGGAATTCGAAACGCTCGACCTTCATGATGTGTATCGCGGCGACGTCTGGATATCGATAGCTTCCGCGTTTACGAATAACGCGCTGCCAGAATTAGAAGATGCCGCGTATTCCGGCCTGTCCCTCCAGCTCCATTTCGAAGGAATGGATGACATCCTCCAGACCTGGGAACATGTCGCACTAAGAGAATGGCTGACTTTGGAATTATGTTTTGACCGACAACTGTCGGAGTGCGTTAAAGCCAATCAACATTCCGAGCCTGATGG
>DAOUEE010000058.1:0-9059 GCA_034430695.1 Anaerolineales bacterium
CGAAATGCTATTTCATTACCGCTAACAAATACGAATATCCACGTATTCATTCCGGGCAGACACAATAAGGCGCCGTCGTTTGCGTATCACTCATCTGCCCGCCGGCCAATATACAGGCTTGCTCATCCAGATCTGGTGTACAAGCAAGCGGCGTTTCCGTCGGCGGCGGTTGTGGATCGACGACAGGCACGCCGCACGTGCCGTACGGATTTTCAGGGCCGTCCAACAGTCCCAACCAGATCCAGCACTGCCCGTGATCGAGTTCGAACTTGCCGTGCGTGAATTCGGGGTTCAGGGCCAGGAGTTCGGCCGATTCCCCCTGCATGAGGATATCGATCTGCAGCGACTCCGGATAGTCGCTGGCGCGGCAGTTGCTGTTGCGTATCGCGGTGTATAGACAGACTCCCGCTGGAGACTCGGGCGTGCTCGTGGGAGTCGGTGGTTGTCCCTCCGGGGTATCCGGTGTCCATGGCGGTGCCAGCAACGGTGACAATCCAATCTGGAAGGTTCGCCAGGCAGAGGGTGCGCAAAAAGCATCCCATTCTTCGGAAGCATTGTCGAACTGCTCGGCTTTCAAGCGCCACAAGAAATGATCGCCATCTTCGAAAGCAAAGCCAAAAGTGGTGAAGGGAAGCGAGTTTCCGTCGGTTGTACCCTGCCCGGTTTGGCCGGCTCCGTTTAATTCGACAATCCAGCGGAAGTCTCCATCCGAAGGCACGTTCAACCAGCCCCATTCGAAGTCGAAGTTCTCATCGAGCACGATGGCGCCATCTTGCGGTTGAAACGCCTGCGGATCGAGGTAGGTGTTACATGAGGGAATGAGCGCCGTCAGGCCATCGCTGACCGCGTGTTCTTCTTCTGGCGGAAGTCGGAAGATCGGAATGAAGGAGGTAGCGAGAAGTAAACCGGCGCCGATCACGCCGCCCAGCGCGGCGCCAGCGGCGGTCGCCAAACCCGGCCGCGCCCCCCGGCTGCGTCCGAATCGATTGCCAGCGGCTGCGCCGCCCGCCAGGAAGACCACACCCAGGAAGAGGAAAAGGTATGGAGAAAACGTGAAGCACGGTCCGATAAGGAAGTTTTCAGCAAATTCAGAGGTGTTGCCGTTTGCGTCGGTCGCTGTGGCGGTGACGTAATCACAGACGCCTGCGGTAGAGAGCGGATCGACGCTGATGCTGAAGTTGCCTGATGAGTCGGTGACCCCTTCACCGATCGGAGACATGCCCTCTCCGTATCCGGAAGGATCTTCATCGCTTTCGAAGATCTCCACCGTGCAGCCCAAACAAGAAGTACCCTGCACCGTGGACGTCGTGGCGGAAGTGATCACGGGGAAGTTCTGCAAGTTGTTAGCACCGAGGTCTGCGTCACCCGGATCGTTGGGGGTCACGCCCCAGGGGAAGAGGTCAATACCGAGTTGATCGTTGTAGTAGATGTTATTGTAGTGAAAGGTATTCTGAATCGGGATACCGGTCGTGGCGCCGGATGTGATGCCGCGGTCGTTCCAGGCGATGTAGTTGTTCTGAACCAGATTGTCGCTGGCGGTGGTGATGAACTGGATGCCATCGAGGTTGTTGTACATCACCCAGTTGGCTTCCATCGGCAGCGCCGTGCCGCCGATGGTGTTGTTGTCGGCGCCATCAAGCAGGATTCCCGTATCGTTCGGCAGACTCGAGTCGGGGCTGTTGCCGGCGCCGATCTTGTTGCCTTTGATGGTGTTATTCTGTGCATTCGGGCCGAGGAAGATGCCCGTGCCGTTTCCGGAAATGATGTTGCCTGCGGTAGTGCCCGGTGGAACCATGATAGGTATGCTTCCGCCGATTACATTTCCATCGCCGTTGATGTGAACGCCGGTATCGTTGCCCAACGCCAGGTTGCCGCTGGAATCCGTACCGATGAAATTGGCCGACACCTGATTGCTGCTGCCAAGCAGCAGCAATCCGATTTGGCTGTCGCTGATCTGGTTGCCCTCGATAACGTTGTTGCTGCCCGTTACCCATACGCCGGTATCATTCCCCAGGCCCGCGCTGCCGCTGGCGTCCGAGCCGATGCGGTTGTTGGTCACGAAGTTGCCGTCCGTCACGACTTGAACGCCCGTGTCGTTACCCGAAATGAGGTTCATAAACATGGGATTGGGTCCGCCGATCTGCACGTTGCCTGAAGGGTAGTCCACCAGGATGCCGACGGAATTCCCCAATGCGAGGCTGGTCGAAGTGCCCGTGGGATCGGTTCCGATGAAGTTCAAACGGATGACGTGGTCGTTGCGGAAGACGTGAATGCCGTTGACGTTGCCCGAAATGCGGTTGGAATAGATCTGCGATGCTTCGGAGCCCATCAGGATTCCGTCTCGGTTTCCGACGGGCGCTCCAGAAGGATCCAGACCAATGAAGTTCTGCTCGATCGTTACGTTCGATCCCATGTGGGCCACGATGCCGGCGGCAACGGACGAGGTTGGGCTCATGAAACCGATGACGCTCAGGCCGCGCACGGTGATGTCGCTGGCGGCGATCCAGATCCCGATGGGCGGAGGCGTGCAGCCCGGATAAGTGGTCACGTTAAATGCCCCCGGCTTGATCACCACGGAAGGTATGCCAGCTGCATAATCGGGTTCTGACGTGCCGTCGATCAACGTTCCGTCGTCGCTCAAGGATGGAAGCATCGAGCACAGCGTGATCTCGTGCGGTCCTGGGCCGGGGATGTCGAAGTAGATGTACTGCGTGCCCGGAGCGGCGTTCACCGTGTTGATCGCTTCGCGTAAGGAACAATGCGTGTTGTCACACACGCCGTCGTCGAGGTCGTCGACCGTGTTGACGATCCACACCCCGCCGCCGGCCTGGGTCGCGGGTGGTGAGGCGAATTGAAGAATCAAGGTCAAACACAGGGCGGAGCCTGCCAAAACGATCGCGCGTCGTGATTTCATGATCTTCCTCCACAATCGAGTCGTCGTCTCTTACTAAACCTCATCCTCGATGATCGATTTTCTCAATCCGGGCAAACACAACGCGGTGCGGTCGTTTCACCCGTCGGCCATGTTCCGCCGCTTAACAGGCACATCTCTTCGTTCAAATCCGGGCTGCAGGCCAAAGGCGTAGGCGTTTCCGTCGGCGGCGGTGGGGGATCGAGGACCGGTACGTCGCAGTTGGCGAACGGATCTTCCGGCCCGTCCAACAGGCTAAGCCAGATCCAGCACGCACCCTGGCCGAGGTTGAACTGGCCGTGGGTGAACTCGGGATTCAAAGCCAGCAGTTCGGCCGTCTCGCCCTGCATGAGGATCGAAATTTGGGCCGCTTCCGAGTAGTCGCTGGCGCGGCAGTTCGAGTTCTGCAGCGCCTCGTATACGCAGGTCATTTCTTCGGGAGTCGGTGTGGAGGTCGCTGTGGGAGTCGAAGTCGGCGTCGGAGTGGGACTCTCTTCGGGCTGGCTCCAATCGTCGGGCGTCCAGGGTGGGGCGTTGAGCGGCGGGCGCTCGCCGAACTGGAAGGTGCGCCAGGCGATCTGCTGGCAGAAGGGTTCCCAACGGTCCGTTCCGGGGATTGCTTGCTCGGCGCTGAGGCGCCAGGAGAATACGGCGCCTTGTGAGATTTCAGTATCAAAGGAAAGGAAGGGCAGTGAGTTACCGATTGTAGACATTTGCTGCATGCTGCCATCCGGTCCGAGTAGCTCGACGAGCCAGCGGAACTCTCCATCGGGCATCTCGGGAGAGGGACTCCAGGTGAAATCCCAGTCGCCCGGGTTGACCTCGAAAATCGATCCGTCCGCGGGTGAGAGCTGGTCGGGATCGAGGAAGCGATCGCAGGGCAGCTGCACGGCTGGCAAGCCCACGTCTTCTTGTGGTTTTTCGATGTGGACGAAGGGCAGTACGATGGCCAGGACGATCAGTCCGCCGCCAATCCCGGCGCCGATGGCAGCACCGCCGGCGGCGGAAGCCAGCCCGGGTTTACCACGGCCTGCGCGGCGGCCTCCGAGCAGACCCAGCAAGCCCAGCAGGAGGGGTGGTGCGAACAGCCACGGGCGGCGCATTACGAAGCAGGGTGAAACGCGCATGTTTTCCGAGAATTCGGAGCTGTTCCCAGACCCATCCGTCGCTCGCGTCGTAATCAGGTCGCAGGTGGAGACCAGGTTCACATCCAGCGGAACGCTGAAGTTACCAGAGGAGTCGGTGAACGCTTCCCCAACGAAGGTCATGCCTTCGCCGTAGCCGGAGGGATCGCCGTCGGCGATGAAGGCTTCCACGCGGCAGCCGGTGCAGGCGGTTCCCTGCGCGTTGGTGGCGGTCACCTGACTGAGTTCGGGGAAATTGAGCAGCGTATTGGCACCCGTATCGGCGTCACCCGGGTCGTTAGGCGTAACGCCATCCGGATTCAAATCCACACCAAGTTCGACGTTGTCGAAGATGCTGTTGCGGTTGAGCGTGATCTGCTGGGGTTCGTCTGGAATAGCCGAGAAGGTTCCTAAAATCACCCCATCGCCGCCATTCTGCGTGATGGTGTTGCCGGCGATATGATAGGTCTTTGCCTGAGCCAGAAGCATGATGCCGTGGTGGCCGTTGAATGCGACGAGGTTGCCCCCCCCGGTGGAATTGTTGCCGATAACGATGTTGTTCCCGCCGATGGTAAATATTCCGACGAAATTTCCCAGCGATGCGGTACCGCTGGCATCGGCCCCGATGATGTTGCCCAGGATTTGGTGGCCGCTGGAATTCCAGCCGATGATGACGCCGTCGATGTCATTTCCGGAGATCAGATTCCCCTCACCGGCGTTACTGCCGCCGAGGAGATTGCTGTTCCCTCCGAGGCTCACACCTTCCTGCTGGCCCAGGGCGGTATCGCCGGTCAAATTGCAGCCGATGTGGTTGCCCTGGATGATGTTGTCGTCGGATTCCACCTCTATCCCGACGGCGGTGTTGCCGGAGATCACGTTCTTGTGGGTAGGATCGGAGGAGCCGATGATGTTGGCACCCGCTGAAGCTTCGATATAAATGCCGCGGTAGTTGCCCATGCCGGTTCCGCTCGTGCTGCCGGAGAAATCGGTGCCGATGCGGTTGGCGTATATTTTTTGTTCGCCGGCGCGGACGTGGATACCGTTGTCGTTGCCGGAAATGGTGTTGTGCCGAATCTCCTGGCCGGCTGCGCCGAGGAGAATCCCATCGCGGTTGCCGTCCGGTGCCCCGCTGGCGTCCAGACCGATGGAATTGGCATCGATGAGGACGTTACTGCCGTTGGCGACCACGATCCCGGCGGCGATAGCCGGCCAGGTCTGGCGAAAACCGACGATGCTCAAGCCTCGCACGGTGATGTCGTCGGTTTCGATCCACAGGCCGACCGAAGGTGGAATACACAGGGGGACGTGGGTGAGCGGCGGCGGCGTATCGGAAAGGAACGCCGGCTGCAGTACGACGACGGGCGTTCCGGAATAACTCGGTTCCGTCGTGCCGTCGATGGTCGTGCCTGAACTCGTCAGCTGCGGCAGCGCGTGGCACAGGTTGATGACGTGCGGGCCGGCGCCGGGGATGTCGAAGGTGATCGTAGGCGTACCCGGCATGGTGTTGGCCCAGTCGATCGCTTCGCGCAGCGAGCAGTGCGTCGCATTGCAGACACCGTCATCGTTGTCGTCTACCGTGTTGACCTCGATAATGCCCCCTCCGGCGTAGCCGGAATGCGTGGGCTGCATAACGAGGGCGAAGACCGCCAGCGGTAAAGCGAGGGTAAGGTACAAGATCCGCTTATTCTTCATTTTCATCTCCAAACCTTCTGACTTGCTGTCGAGCACCTCCCCGGTGAGGAGATGCCCGTCTCGAAATACGTTGCTAGGTGCGTCAGCGCAGCTCAATCCGGGCAGACGCAGAAGGGCGCCGTCGTGCGCGTTTCACTCATCTGCCCGCCGGCGAGGACACAAGTTTGCTCATCCAGTTCCGGTGTGCAAGCCGGTGCGGGATCGATGATCGGCACGTCGCACGTGCCGAATGGATTTTCGGGTCCGTCCAGCAAACCGAGCCAAATCCAGCACAACTCCTGATCCAATTCGAACTGTCCATGCGTGAATTCCGGGTTGAGCGCCAGCAGCGCCGCGCTTTCTCCCTGCATGAGAATATTAATTTGCTCCGATTCTGAATAGTCGCTCGAGCGGCAATTCGCGTTTCGGATCGCTGTGTAGACACACACGTCCGGCGCGGGTGTCGGTGTTTGCGTAGGTGTGGGCGACGGTTCGGGTGTGTCGGAAGGTTCCATAGGAATGACCGGGCGCTCAAACTGAAAGGGCAGCCAATCGGTGGCTGCACAGAAGGGCCGGTCTTCGGCTCCGCCTGTCTCTCCGCTGAGACGCCACTTGTAAATCTCGCCCGGTTCAGGCTGTAGCGCAAAGCTGGAAAAGGCCAGATGATCTTCGCTTGTGGTCTGGCTCAGTGCTGGATCGGGGTGCCGCGAAAGCTCGACTGTCCAGCGAACTGAATCGGGGAGCATGTCTGCGAACGGCGACCAGGAAAACACGGGATCGTCATCCAGCGCAAACACTTCTTCGTCCGGGGACAGGCTATCCGGTTCGATGTAATCGCTGCAGGGTGGCAAACCCGCCCAAGGATCCAATTCTGCTGGTTGTTCTACGGGGATCTCGGCGGGGCTTCGCAGGATCAGAAACAGGCCGCCCGCCAGTCCGAGTCCGACGATTCCGGCGACGGCAAGGGCGGCGCGGCCATTGATTTTGGGTGAACGTCCGAACAGCACGCCGGCCAGCAGACTCAACCCAAGGGACAGCATAGGTATGAAGAGGTTCCAGGGATGGTGGGATATACACAGTCCGAACTCAACGTTCCTGGAAAACTCGGAGGTGTTTCCCTGGATATCCGTCGCCGTTGCCGTGAGGCGGGTGCAGTGTGAATACGCCAACATCACCGGGATTGTGAAGTCGCCGTCATCTTCGGCGACGGTTTGGCTGATAAACGTGCTGCCCTCGCCATAGCCGGAGGAGTCGTTGTCGCTTATATATAGCTCGACGATGCAGCCCGGGCACGCAGTTCCGCTTACGCTGTTGAAACCTGCGCTGAAAACCGGGAAGTTCAACACCGTGTTGCCGCCGCTGTCTGTATCGCCGATGTCATTCAGTGATACCCCTGCGGGTTCGAGGTCGATTCCCAAACCCATGTTATCGTAGATGCTGTTCTGAGACAGCGTGTTCATCAACGCCGTATACCACTGATCGGATTCAACAAGCACGCCGGTTACGTTAGAAAAGATCGTATTCCCTACGACGTGGTTGGAGGTGGCACCGTGATCGAAGTCAATCCCTTCACCCGTGATAAAGGCAATCCGGTTGCCCTCTCCGGGATTGGTCCCGCCAATCGTGTTGGAATCGCCAAAGACGATCATTCCATGCCAGTTACCGGCCGCATTCACAAGTGCCTGGTTTCCGCTGATATCTGCTCCAATGTTGTTGCCCTGGATGATGTTGTCATCTGCGCCGCTGGCGAAGCTGAGTGCCAATCCGTTGCCCGAAATCAGATTGCCCTGGCCGGGTAACGGGCCGCCGATTATGTTGTCGTCTCCACCGATCATGATTCCGTTGGAGTTTCCCAGATCCATGGTGCCGGTTCTATCCGTTCCGATGCGATTGCCATAAATCGTGCTGTCCGAGCAAATGGATATACCGATCGAATTTCCGGAGATCAGATTCATTTCATCCGGATTCACGCCGCCGATGGTCGTGGATTCGCTGGGACACCACAAAAATACCCCTGTTTGATTCCCTAACAATAAGCTTGTAGACGTTCCCGAGATGTCCGTGCCGATGTAATTGCCCTGGATGGTCGTATCCGAGGCAAAGCTGTTGATGCCATACCAATTCCCCGAGATCAAATTATTACGAACGATGTGGTTCTCATCTGTCAGGTAGATCGCATTATAGTTTCCCTCTACGACTCCATTGGGATACACACCCAGTTGGTTGTATTCGATGAGTGCGTTTGAGGCGTTGTCGACGATGATCGCGCCGGACGTCTCGGCCTGGAAATTGAGGAATCCAACCATGCTCATACCGCGTAGGATAACGTCATCAGCGCCGACCCAGAATCCGTAGGGTGGCGGATTGCATGGCCATGGGGGAAGATTGTTGATATCCCAAGGTTTGATCACGACACTGGGTGGACCAAACGTCCCGGGTGGCAAGGTGCCGTCTATGGTAACCGGATCGGCGATGTCCGGAAGCGGACTGCACAGTTGGATCGTGTAGTAGTTGCCAGGGTCCGGCATTTCGAAGACAATCGTTTGCCTTCCTTGCGTGTCGTTCGATTGGCCAATGGCCTCGCGTAGAGAGCAGTGTACATCGTCACAACTGCCGTCTTCTTTGTCGTCATCGGTGTTGACGATGATCTTGCCGCCGTCGGCACTCGCTGGAGGTGGGTCGGTAAGAGTGACGAAGGAGATGAACATCGAAAGAAGTAGTAGTGTGATGCCAATGATTGTTTTATTCATAGTTCACCCCGTTCGTAGGCTAATCTTCACGTTCGGCTTGAATTGGATCCGGGCATGAGAATCCCACATCGCGATTAAAATTTCAGCTGGCGATGAATCCCAACTCGGTTGATCTTTTACACATTACTGAAACGGCTGCAACCGGCGTTTTGTGACATGCGCGCACGCATACTCCATTGGTGAGTGCGTTAAGTCTTTTTGATTCCAATTCGATACCAACTTGAATCTGCAGGTCTATCCACTGATGCTGCTGTCTGCAGTTATTTGAGCGTGGTTAGTGATCGTTTGCCGTTGAAACAACCCCGAAGGCTATTGGGAGCGCATGAGATATTCTCGCGCCTTTTTTCACAAAGTTCAACGTGAAGTCACAGTTGGGGGTTGATGTATTACATAAACATGTGGTAGATCGACTGTTGAATTACGAGTGTACGGGTTTTGCCTGGACTTGGGGGACGTCGGCCGGCGCGGCAATCAGCGACCAGGGACCGCTCCACTCGACGCGTACCGGCACCAGTTTGCCCAGCAGGTCCGCTTCGGAGTCGAAGAACACCAGTTTGTTGGTGCGCGTGCGGCCTTTCCAACGGCCGCGATGCTTTTCTTCGA
>DAOUEE010000059.1:0-6562 GCA_034430695.1 Anaerolineales bacterium
AGTCATTTCAGCGCTGCGGGTGGCGGACGGCGCCGTGATCGTCGTCGATTCGGTCGCTGGTGTGGAGGTTGGCACCGAGCTGGTCTGGGATTACTGCGATACGTTCAAGCTGCCGCGCTTCGTCGTGATCAGCAAGATGAACCGCGAGAACGCCAATTTTCAGGCGGCATTGGCGGCGATGCAGGAACTATCCAGCGATGTCACCTTCATTCCCGTCCAACTTCCTCTGGGCGAAAAACTGGATTTCGAGGGCGTGATCGATCTTTTCAGCATGAAGGCGCGTCCCGGAGATGGCACCAAGACGGAAGACATCCCCGCCGAGTATGCGGACAGCGTCGAAGAAGCGCGCACGATGCTGGTCGAAGCTGCAGCCGAGGGGGATGACGCCTTACTGGAGAAATATCTGGACGGTGCGGAACTGAGTGCGGAAGATGTGTCCAAAGGATTTCGCAGCGCCGTGCAGTCGGGCCGCTTCGTACCCGTGTTCGTCGCTGCCGGAACCGAAAACTTCGGCACGGCGCCGCTGCTGGAAGCGATGATCGATTTGTTTCCCTCGCCGGCGGATGTGGCGCCGGTGGTCGCCAAAGGCACCTCCGGGGAGGAGGAGTTATCGGCGTCGGACAACGGACCGCTGGCGGTCTACGTGTGGAAGACGACGGCCGATCCCTTCGTTGGAAAACTCACCTACATGCGGGTATATTCGGGGCTCCTGGACAGCGATCGCAAGGTGTACAACCACAGCCGCGACGAAGAGGAGCGGCTGGGAAGCCTGCACGTCATGTGCGGCAAGGAGCAGATCCCCGTCGATCGTCTCCATGCCGGAGACATCGGAACGGTGGCGAAGCTGGCTGAAACGGAAACTGGCGACACGCTCGGTGATAAAGGGCACCCCATTCTGCTGCCGCAGCCCGAGTATCCTACGGCGTTGTACGCGGTCGCCGTGTCGCCGAAGACGCAGGCCGATTCGACCAAGATCAGCCCTACGCTGACGCGTCTGAGCGAAGAAGATCCAACCCTTTCCTGGTACCAGGAATCCAGCACCAATCAGACCATTCTGCAGGGCATGGGAGATCAGCACATCGACGTCGCCATTCGCAAGGCGGAATCGAAGTTCCAGGTTGGACTGGATACCGAAATCCCCAAGGTGCCCTATCGGGAAACGATCACGAAGGCAGGCACTTCACAGTATCGTCACAAGAAACAGACGGGTGGGGCCGGCCAGTTCGCTGAAGTACACATGCGTGTCGAACCGCTGGAGGACGAGGAGTTCGAATTTGCAAACGAAGTCTTCGGCGGGGCGATTTCTAACAGCTTCATGCCCGCCATCGAAAAGGGCGTACGCAGCGTGATGAAGCAGGGCGTGCTCGCCGGTTATCCGGTCGAGAAGGTCAAGGTGGCGATTACGGACGGCAAGGAGCATCCCGTAGATTCGAAGGCCGTGGCGTTCGAGATCGCCGGGCGTGAAGCCTTTAAACTGGCGATGAAGGACGCCGCCGCCGTGCTGCTCGAACCGATCATGGACGTGCGCGTGATCGTGCCCGAGAGCAACATGGGCGACGTGCTGGGAGATTTGAATACCCGCCGGGCCCGCGTCCAGGGGATGGAGACGGAGCGCGGCCGCAGCGTGGTCACGGCCAAAGTTCCCCTGGCGGAAATCCAGCGCTACACGACCGATCTGCGTTCGTTTACCGGCGGGCGAGGCTACTACACCTTATCGCTCAGTCATTACGAAGTCGTGCCCCATCACATCACCGAGGAGATCATCGCCGCTCGACAGAAGGAACTCGGCAAAGAAGAAAGCGATTAGAAGGCAGTTTTTATGACGTGGGGAGGGAGTAACCCTCCCCATTGTGCTTCACTGGAGTCACGGTGCAGAAACCTCCGCTAAGCCTGATTCTATTAAGCCTGATCGCGGCGCTCCTCTCGATTTGGTCGGTCGTAAACAGCCTGCACGTGCTCTGGTTCGAGTCCTATCTCGACTTGGGAGACGTGCAGTTGTTGTGGTTTCACGAACCCGGGCAGGACAATATCTCGCCGGTTTCATTGCCGGTCCCAGCGGATAAAGTGGGCTGGCCGTTTCTCGTTTTGGGCCTTACCTGGCCCGGCGTTCTGGCGGCCCTTTGGCTGGGCATGCCCTGGGCCTCGCGCTGCGTCGTCGGGCTGTTCGTGCTCTCCCTGTCGATCTTCGGCCTGGGCACGCTGTTGGCTTTGCTGGGTTTGGCGTGCCACACCGCGGCGACGACACGCCGCTGGATCACGCAGTTCGGTGAGGCGCATGGAATCTGACTGGATTCCGCTTCGCTTTATCGATGACGAGATCGAGGTCGGCTTCGATCGGCCTCCCACATTACGCAAAAAACCCAAAGCTCCGGACACGATCATCTGGGGCGATGAAGATCTACGTGTTACGAAAGTGATCTCGGCGTGGTTCGACACCCGCCGGCGGGGCGAAATGGCCCGCAACATGTCCGAGGAGCACATGCGCGTCGCCGAACGCCGCGGTTCGTGGGGTGTGGGGCGGTTTTTCTTCCGGTTGCAGGTAGAAGACGGCCGCGTCTTCGACGTGTACTACGACCGTGCGCCGAAGAAGGCCGCCGACCGCATGGGACATTGGTTCTTGCTGCGGGAGATGGAAGCACAAAAAGGGTCTTAGTTTATCTGCGATACCATTCCGTGGGAATCCAACGTTTCAAACTATAAATCGGTGTATTGCTACGCCATCCCCCACCGGACGAACAACCTCGGCGCCAGGTAGGCCGCCCAGAACGTCAGGACGGCGAAGCGCACGTAGCGCAAGCTGTACGCCAGAACGCTGTGGCCGTCGGGGAAAAGGAGCTTGAGGCCGACGTAAATCACCAGCAAGCCGAGCATGCCCGCGAAGTAGCGCTGGGCGCGCTGCCCCCACGAGCCCCGGGCGCTGAATCCACCCCAACGAAAGAGCAGCACCCCACCGGCCGCCAGTCCGAACAGAGAACCGCTGGCGGTGATCAGATCGTCGAGGGCCAGCGGGTCGACCAGCCCTGCGGGCTGCGCCAGGCTTGCGGTTTCGCGCCACGCTTCCGGAATGGAGCGCTGCACCGCCAGGCGGTTTACTCCCAGACCGACGCCGATGAAGGCGAGGGAGACGAGCAAGGCGATCGCGATCTGGATCCCGGCTTTCATGGTGCTGATCCGTTCGCGGATGGGCTTTTCCAATTTGACGAACAACACCAGCAGGATCGCTCCGACCAGCCAGCCGCCTAACGTGTCCGTAGGAAAATGGACGCCCAGATAGAGGCGCGAGATGGATATAAAAAAGATGAGCAGGATGCAGACGACCGTCAACCAGCGTTTGCGCAGCCAGACGGCCAATCCGCCCCAGACAGCCAGGGCGTTTTGAGCGTGACCGGAAGGCAGCCCGAAGGTCGGCCGCCAGCCGAAGGCGTCGATCTCTGTGTTGACCCAATACGGGCGGGGAAATCCGAAAACCACTTTCAAGATGTTGTTGACGGAACCGCTGGTGAGCAGGAGCAGCCCGATGCGGAATCCAAGCACGGCATCGAAGCACCACAAGATCGTGGGCATGATCAGGATGTAGAATTCCTGGTTGCCGAGGTAGGTGAAGAATTTCATCGGCACGACGAGCCACTCCCCAAGCGACTGCAGCCATTCGATGACCGGGATACCCCACTCGAGCCACGGGTTCATCACTCAAACTCCTTCTGGGCTAGATGCGGCGATGCGCTGGACGAACGCGGTCACGTTCTTAAACACCACCGTCCGTTCGGCGTCACAGGTGATCACGTGACTGCTGTCTTCGACCCAGACCATGCTTTTATCGGATGACCCCAGGAGTTCGTAGATCTGCTGCATGTGATCGGGCGGTATGAAACGGTCGTTCTTCGAGTGCATCAGGAGCGCCGGCACGCGCACCTTCGGCAGCGCGCCCCGCATGGCGGCCAGCAGCGGCTCCAACTCGAGGATGGCCCGCAGCGGGTAGCCCGAGTAGGCCACACGCTCGTCCTGGGCTTTGGGGTCGTGCCAGTCCGGGGATCCCTTGGCGATGGCGGGCAGCATGTGGCTCAACGGCTTCATGAACGGCTTGAGACGTTCCAGGCGCCGGTTGGGCGGCAGGCGGAAGGGCGTGGCCAGGGTCACGACTCCGGCGTTCGGGAATTCAGTTGCCAGGATCAGCGAGAGCGATCCGCCGACGGATGAGCCGATGAAAAAGATGCGTTTGCAGCAGTCGCGGAGTAAACAATAGCCGTCTTCGACACTTCCGAGCCAGTCCGTCCAACGGGCGCGGTTCATGTCCTCCATTTTTGTACCGTGAGCGAACAGACGCACACCCAACACGGTGCAGTCATGCTGCGCCAGGTGTGTGCCCAGTTCACGCACTTCCTGCGGTGAGGCGGTGAAACCGTGGGTGAGCAGGCACCCCGTCTCTCCAGCGGGAATGAAGAAGGGTTCCGCTCCGGCCTGGACGTAGCTCATCCGGGTCCACTCGTCACACGCTGGATGAAATCTCCCGCGGCCTTGAAAGCCGTCTGGCGTGCCAGATCGCGCGGGATGTTATGTCCGCCCTTTTCCAACATCAGGATCTGCTTGTCCGTGGAGGGTACGGCATCGCAAATCGCCCGCGCATCTTCTGGGGTTACCGTGTCGTCAAACTTGGAATTGATCAGCAGGAGCGGTTTCTGAAGTCGGCGTAGATTGCCGCGCATTTCCGCCAGAAATTCCTGAAGCTCGTATCCGCCGCGCACGGGATAGCCTGCATAGTCCACGTGCAGCTTGTCCGCCATCGGGTCGAAAATGCCGGAGGGGCCTTTTTTGGTTCTGGATTTGTAAATGGTGCTGAGGAGCGGCAATACTGGCCGCAGCCGCCGGACCGTGGGATCATGGATTTCATACGGCGCGGCCATGGCGATCACGCCCCAAACGGGAAGTTCCGTGCCGAGATAGAGTGATAATGACCCTCCCAGCGACAATCCGGCAACGACGACCTTCTCACAAACGTCTTCGATCAGGAAGTAACCATCTTCCGCGGAGGCGACCCAGTCCTGCCAGCGGGCGCGGTACATGTCGGCGAGCTGCGTGCCGTGGGCGAAGAGGCGCGGCGCAAGAACGGTGAAACCACGGCCATTGAGGTACTCTCCCATCCAGTGCATTTCGTTGGGCGTGCCGGTGAACCCGTGCAGGAGCAGACAGCCGGTCTTCCCGCCGTGCAGGAAGAAGGGTTGACCGCCTTTCATGATCAGGGTCATGAGATCGTCTCCAGCTTGCGTGTGTACGTCGTGAGGCTCTCGACTCCGTCCGATGTAACCAATACATCGTCCTCGATGCGCACGCCGCCGCGGCCGGGAAGATAGATTCCGGGTTCGACTGTGAATGTCATTCCCGGCTGCAGAATACGCGGATTATCCGCACGGATGAAGGGCGGCTCGTGCGCTTCCAGACCGATGCCGTGGCCGGTGCGATGGATGAAAAACGCGCCGTAGCCGGCGTCTTCGATGACGTCGCGTGCGGCGCAGTCGACGTCGCCGCATGAGGCCCCCGGCCGCACGGCGTTCCTCCCGGCTTTATTGGCGGCCCGGACGACTTCGTAGACGGTGTTCAATTCCTCGTCGATCTCGCCGAGCGCGAACGTGCGCGTGATGTCGGAGATGTAGCCGTTCACCCGAGCACCCCAGTCGAGGATCAGCAGGTCGCCCGTCTGGAGCGTTCGCTCTGTGGGCGTGGCGTGGGGCAGGGCGCTGTTGACTCCGCCGGCCACGATGGGATCGAAGGGGAATTCGGATTCCGAGCCGGCACGCAGCAGCTGCAGGGTGAGTTCCGCTTCCAGGTCGCGCTCGGTCATGCCGATGCGGATGAGCGGGATGATCGCTTCGAGCGCTTCCTCGGCCGCCACGACCGCCTTGCGCATGATCTCGATTTCTTCTGGCGTTTTAATGATGCGCAGTTCATTGAGGATCACCTCGCCGGAAACGAACGTCGCCTGGCGCGAGTGTTCCTCCAGCAGACGCAGCTCCATCACGCGCATGCGCAGCGGTTCCACGCCCACCCGATAACTGTTGAGTGATTGGCAGGCTTTCTGGAACGTTTCTGCGCGCGAACTGGCCGATTCATCGTAGCTGAAAAGCTGCAGATCGAAATCAGTGGACTCGGCTTTGCCGCGTTCCAGATCTGGGACGATGAGCGTTGGATCGGCATCGGCGCTGAAGAGGGCCAGAATGGGCCGTTCCAGTAGATGGAAGGAAAGACCCGTGAGGTAGGAAAGCGTGGGGCCTGGGTTGAGCGCCAGCGCATCCAGTTCACTGTCCTTAATGACCTGCTTCAGCCGGGTGATGCGGTCTGCATGCATGCGCTCCTCCTACATGGCATTATAGTTGCGGCGGAAGTGGAGATCAATGCGTTTCTTGACAGTGATATGGCGCTGAAGTACAATGCCAACACCTCGGCGGGGGCCTGTAGCGCAGTTGGGAGCGCGCATCAATCGCACTGATGAGGTCGCGGGTTCGAATCCCGCCAGGTCCACTCCCGGGCCCATGGCGCAGTTGGGAGCGCGCCTCAATGGCATTGAGGA
>DAOUEE010000060.1:0-23693 GCA_034430695.1 Anaerolineales bacterium
TTTTCATCTGCCTACGGATTGCCTGCCGTTGCGCTGCGTTTCTTCAACGTCTATGGTCCCAGGCAATCCCCCGACTCGCCATATGCGGCTGTGATTCCACTCTTCATCCAGGCCATGCTGGATGGCGAGGCCATAAAGATCGAAGGCGATGGGAAACAAACCAGGGATTTCGTGTTCGTGGGCGACATCGTGCGTGCCTTGATGATCGCCGCGGCGCGGGAGAAAGCGATCGGTGGTGTCTTCAACGTGGGCGGCGGACGTTCGATAACCATACTCGAGCTGGCGCAAACCTTGCAGCGAATCTTACCGGGGGCGGAGCCTCCGATCCATGTGGCGCCTCGTGAGGGAGATATTCGCTTCTCCGAAGCGAGTATCGAGCGCATTCGGACGGCGTTGGAATACCGCCCGAATACCGACTTGATCGATGGCCTGCGAAACACGGTACAATGGTTCCGAGATAAGGAGTGAAGTCAGTATATGCGGCCTAAGCCGATTCTTCAGATTCGCAATCGATATTTACTCGCTGTCGACCTGTTCTTGATCGTCACCTCCGTTCTGGCCAGCTTCGCCCTGCGCCTCGAATTGGGAAACGCGTTCATGTATTACCTCCCTTCGGCATGGATCATGGCAATCGCTGCCCTGGTGATCAAGCCGACGGTCTATTATCTTTTCGGCCTGTACCGAAGGTATTGGGTATACGCAAGCATCCGGGAAATGCGCTTGATCCTTTTCGCCACACTGAGCGCTTCGGCGAGCGTGGCCATCGTGGTTTTACTGGTTTACGCGGCCGGCGGCATGCCCAGGGGATTTCCGCGTTCTGTGATCGGCATCGATTGGCTTCTCTCGCTGTTCAGCGTCGGCGGCTTACGCATCATCGTGCGCGTGCTGAGTGAAAGCGGGCAAGTGAGTCAAAAGTCAGACGGTCTGGCTGGCGCCCGGCGGGTCGTCATCGTAGGTGCGGGCGACGCCGGGGTGCTCGTCGTACGCGAGATGCAGCGTAATCCTCAACTGCACATGCTGCCCGTCGGTTTCGTCGACGACGATAAGGAGAAAATCGACAAGGAGATACACGGCGTTCCGGTAGCGGGGCGGCTTGAAGAACTGCTGTCCGTCGTGGATAAATACTACGCGCACGAAGTCGTGATCGCCATCCCCACGGCGCCCGGACATGTGGTGCGTCTGGTTACCCATCTGTGCCGCTCGAGGGACATCCCCTTCCGCACGATGCCGGGCATGTATGAATTGATCGGTGGCAGTCTGAGCGTCAGTCGTTTGCGTAACGTCGACATCAGCGACTTGCTGCGGCGCGAACCCGTGTGGATCGACGACGATTCCCCCACACGGGTGCTGCGCGGCAAACGGATTTTGGTGACCGGTGCAGGCGGTTCGATCGGCCTGGAGCTCTGCCGCCAGATCGCCCGCTGGGGACCGGCGCAGCTGGCGCTGCTGGGGCACGGAGAAAACAGCATCTTCGACGCCTTACTCGAGCTTCGCGAGGATCATCCCAATCTGCCGCTCGTTCCCATTATCGCCGACATACGCGACGTCGATCGCATACACGACGTTCTATCGAGTTTCCGCCCCGAAGCGATCTTTCACGCGGCAGCGCACAAGCACGTTCCTTTGATGGAGCTGAACATCGAGGAAGCCGTCACTAACAACGTCTTGGGAACCAAAAGTGTCGTTGAGGCGGCGTTGGCTTGCGGAACGGAACGGCTGGTGCTCATCTCCACGGATAAGGCCGTGCAGCCCAAGAGCGTGATGGGCGCGACGAAACGGATGGCGGAAATGATCGTGCGGGATGCTGCGGACCGAAGCGGACGTCCGTTCGTCTCGGTGCGTTTCGGCAACGTTTTGGGCAGTCGCGGCAGCATCGTGCCCATTTTCAAACGCCAGATTGCCCACGGCGGGCCGGTGACGGTCACGCATCCGGAAATGCGGCGCTATTTTATGACCATCCCCGAAGCTGTCCATCTCGTGCTGCAGGCGGCCGGTATGGGGGTCGGGGGAGAGTTGTTCGTGCTGCGCATGGGCGATCAGGTGCGCATTCTCGATTTGGCCGAGGACCTGATCCGGCTATCCGGATTCAAGCCTGGTGAAGATATAGAGATCGTGTTCACCGGAATCCGGCCGGGCGAAAAACTCAGCGAATCACTCTGGGACGAGGGTTTGGATTACCGCCCTACCGAACACGCGGATATCGTTTGTCTGGAAGAGAACGGCCAGCTCGTTGGGGAAGCACTCGACGCGGCGATCGACGAACTGGTACGACTGGCGCACGAAGGCGACAAGGAGGCCATCCTTGGTCTGCTCAACGAACGCGTGCCGGGGAGCATCCTCGGTCAGGCGCCTCCTCCGGATTTGACCTCCGTTCTGTAATCGAGTCGAGAAATTCCATCCGTTATTGCCAAATTGGGGCGAGTAGTCCGGCGCCGTAAATCGCAGTGCGGTCCATCACCCTCGGCGTCGTTTTTACTTGGAGACTCGAATCTCGCGCGTCTCTCCACGATAACATGTTGGACGTATGCTATCGCGATGCGCTATCCGGATCCTTCCGTCGCAGTCGAAGTGGGCGGTGATACGGTATCCGTAGTGGTGGGAAATTGGGTCGAAGTCGGGGTGTCGCTGGGAACCGGTGTCAGTGTCAGCGTGGGCGTCTCGGTGTCGAGGATGAAGGGCGTGATATTCTGCGTTGCGGTGGGGCCGGGCGTGAAACTCGGTGTGTGGCTGGGAGGCACGAACCCGGTGTTCGTGATCGTGGGGCTCTGCGTGATGGTGGATGTTTCGGGTGTCGTAAGCGGGGTATGGTATTGTGGCGTCTCGGAAGACGGCATGCTGGTGGGAGATTGTGTGGGCGTGAATCGATCCGGCGCTTGCCGGAGCGCGGTAAATCCTGCACAGTAGCAGGGAATCGTCATCAGGACGATCACGATCAGCAGTGCATAGCGTCGTTTTTTGCTATCCTGAAGTAATTCTGCGACAAATTCCATACTCGCTCGATCATATCAAGGATACGATGATGCAGCAAGCATCGCCTGATCGTCCACAGGCCGGCATCATTGGGATTTGAGATTCAACGCAGCCCTCAGATTGGAATCAAAGCCAGTCATTCTGAGTTTATAATCTTTGTATACGGAAACGGGATAGGTATCCAGGATGACGGTAGAAGTGCGCTTGCGGCCTCGATTTGAATTCTTCACTTTGATCCTGCTTGTCATCATGCTCAGCATATCTGCGTGGTCCTTGCGGATTGCGAATTGGACGGATGACCTGGGTCTCGTCGTCACGATCGTCCAATTGGCGGTGATTACAGGTTTGGCCCTGGCCCGCAGCGTGTTTTCAGGCAGGACGGCAGCTTTATTCGCGGCGTTCTACGGTTTGTTCTTCACCGGGTGGCAAATCGCGCGGAGCCTCGATCCGAGCTTAACCTGGCGCGACAAGATCGTGAACGTTGGGGAGCGAATCGGGACTTTCGTCAACGTGGTTGCGCGTGGTCAAACGAATCATGATGCGTTGATCTTCGTTTTGATCATGGCTGTCTTGTTCTGGATTTTCGGCGTTTTGGCTGCCTGGTCTTTATTTCGCCGGGGAGAGGTTTGGGGAGCGATCATTCCATGCGGGATTGTCGTTTTCACAAACGCGTATCTCTATGATGGGGAAGCTGCGGTCAACGCTACTGTAGCGGCATATTGGTTTGTTGCGCTGCTGCTCATCGTCCGTTCCGAGATCAATCAGCGCAGCGGAGTTTGGCATTCGATGCGTGCAAGGGTGCCGGCAGAAACCAGTTTCTTCGTCAACCGCATGGGAGCCTTTCTGGCCTTGGCGTTGATCCTGGTGGCGTGGGTGGCGCCGGCCTACTCGAAATATGATAACTTGGCGGAATTCTGGGATGGCATTACAAACCCGTTGGATGCGACGCGAATCCGCATTGGCGATGCGTTCGGCGACTTGCGGGGTGCGGTAAGTGTGATTCCTGAATACTATGCTGAAGTGCTGAATCTCGATGCGGGAACGGAAGTAGATGACCTGCCG
Source organism: Anaerolineales bacterium (assembly GCA_034430695.1). Lineage (GTDB taxonomy): Bacteria > Chloroflexota > Anaerolineae > Anaerolineales > E44-bin32 > WVZH01. The sequence continues at coordinate 4,033 of DAOUEE010000060.1, forward strand.
GTTCTCCAGGCGATTCCGGATCGCTTTCCTCAAAACAACGGACGTTTCTATTGGCGTTCACGCGTGTACGATCGATACGAGAATGGCAATTGGTCTTCTACGATAACGGACGTCGTCCCTTTCGATCCGGCGGGAGGTGACATCCAATTTCCAAATTACATTGGACGGGAGAAAATTGAGGTCGAACTTCAGCCGGTCCGAGATGCGATGGTCCTGATGTTTCTGCCCTCCCAACCACTCTGGGTCAACCGCGGTGCACATATGGACGTGGTAATTAGTGAGGATGCTGTTGTCGATCTGACAAGTATGATAGCCAACGAGGCGATCATGCGAGGGGAGACGTATCGCACGATCGCATTGGTCGCCACGCCAACCGGTCTCGAACTGCGAAACGCTGGAACGGATTATCCGGACTGGGTCAGCAGATATTATTTACAGGTGCCAAATACGATTACGGATCGGATGGTCGAATTGGCGAAACGCATCACGCAAGGACGGAATACGCCATACGATAAGGCCGTGGCGATTACGGCATGGCTGCGTGAAAATATCACCTACAACCGTCAAACGCCAGCCCCGCCACCCGAAGTCGAACCGTTGGACTGGTTCCTCTTTGATTATCACACCGGATTCTGCAATTATTACGCCAGCGCAGAAGTGATGATGTTACGGTTGTTGGGAATCCCGGCACGGTTGGCGGCCGGCTACGCACGCGGAACATACGAAGTCGAACAAAATGCCTATCTCGTGACGGCGAAAGATTCGCATGCCTGGCCGGAAGTCTTTTTCCCAGGAATCGGCTGGGTGGAATTCGAGCCGACGGCCTCTCAGGATGCGCTTGATCGTCCCATGCAGTTACCGGTGGACATGTTGACGGATCGAGAATTTTTAAGTCCGAAGGAAATGAATCAAGGCCGGGACATCGTGCAGCCGCTGGGCGGCCCTGAGGATCAAATCCCGTTTTCTGCTGATCGTTGGACGCCTAATCGAGGTATCGTGTATTTCTTGGCGGTTCTCAACGTGGCTTCACTCGGGCTTCTGTTTGCTGTTTGGCTGTACGTCGATCCCCAATCGCGAGTCGTCGTGCGTCGAGCCGTATTCGAGAGCATGAATCGCATGGGATTCGAAAGCTCAGATGATCTGCTCAACTCGCGAATCGAAACCACTCCCACGGGGATCATCTACCGCCGCTGGAGCAAAATGCTTCGACGCGCAGGCGTGCCGGTGCGCCCGACTCAGACACCCCACGAGCGGGTAGAGCATCTTGCTGCTGTGCTGCCTGAATTGAGCGGCCCGGGGCAGACGATCGTGAAAGCCTATACGCAGGAGCGCTTTGGGAATAAAACCATTGCGACGGGTCCCGTCCGCCGTGCCTGGCATGCTTCATGGCCGCGAATGCTGAAGGCTTGGCTGCACCGGATCATCGATGCATGGCTCAAGAAATTAAGGATCATTGACCGTTCGAAGACCCGGAACGAATAGGCGCGGGAGCATTTCTCGTTTTGAGTCCCATGAATGTGACTGGTCTGCTCCGTAAATAATCACCTGCGATTGTGTGCCCATCGTGGCTGGCATATAATCGGCTTGACAATTCACGATTAGAAGGTAGGGGAAAATACACTGTGAGCACGCCTACGGTTCGTCCCAGTCTCGGCGATCATTTACTACGCATCAGCCGTAAAGCAGAGGAAATAAGGAACAAACTCGAGCGCTACCGGGAGACCCTGCAGCGCGCCCGGCTCGACTTGCCGATCGGTGTGCTCGATCAATTGCGACAGATCAGCGGTACACTGATGGAGTTGCAGCAAGAAGCCGAGGTTCACGAACAAGAACGGCGCAACCTTCAGGCGCTTTCGGAAATCGGCCAGGTCGTCAATTCATCCTTGGATTTGCAGACGGTTTTGAACGAGGTGATGGATACCATCATCCGGCTCACGGGTGCAGAGCGTGCTTTCTTGATGATGCGTGACGAGAACAGCGGGGAAATGGAAATCCTCGTGGCGCGGAATTGGGAACGTGTGTCGCTGGACGACGAGGAGATCCAGATCAGTGATACGATCGTTGGACAAGTGGTGACCAGCGGCGATGCCGTGTTGACGACCAACGCGCAGACCGATCCGCGGTTCGACAAGATGGAAAGCATCGTTTCCTTTTCGCTGCGCTCGATACTGTGCGTGCCTTTGAAGGTGAAGGGAAAACTCATTGGCGTCATCTACGCCGACAACCGCGCCCGGGAAGGGTTGTTTAAAGAGAAAGAGCGCAAACTGTTGATGGACTTCGCCAATCAAGCGGCGGTCGCACTCGAAAATGCGCGCCTGTTCGATTCTGTAAAGCGCAGTCTGGATGAAGTGTCGGAACTTAAAAACTTGATGGAAGATGTGTTCAATTCCATCGTAAGTGGTGTGCTCACGTCCGATGTCGAGGACGCCATCACGTTGTGCAATCGGGCCGCCGAGAACATCCTTTCCACGACCCGGGAGGTGATTCTTGGAACCTCCTTGCGGCAGCAATTGGCGTCTCTTTCAGATGACCTTTCGACGAAAATCGAGCAAGTCGAGAAAAAGGATAAACGTTTTCGTGGTCTGGAGGTTCATACGCAGATCGAAGATCGCGGGGTTGTGGACTTGAGTCTCAATCTCTCTCCTTTGAAAACGGCAGAAGATGCCACTCGCGGCGTGGCCATCGTCTTGGATGACCTGACCGAGAAACGTCGCCTGGAGGCGCAGCGGCGCCTCTTCGAGCGCATGGTGTCGCCGGCGGTGATCGATCAACTCGACCCGGACGCCCTCCAGCTCGGAGGTCACCGGGCACAGATCACGACCCTTTTCGCCGACATCCGCGGTTTCACGGCTTTCAGTGAAAAGGAAAAGCCGGAGACATTGATGGCGGTGCTCAATCGTTATCTGGCGGCGGCTGCAGAAGCCATACTGCGCGAGGAGGGCACGATCGATAAGTTCCTCGGAGATGCGGTGATGGCGTGGTTCAACGCACCGATGCCTCAGAAGGATCACACCCTGCGTGCCGTACGTTCGGCCATCGCCTTGAAATCCTCCGTCGAAGCGTTACATCGAGAACTCTCTGAGGATGGGCGGCTTGCGTTTGGGATCGGCATTCATGCCGGTGAAGCTCTGCTCGGGCTTGTGGGAACGCAGCAGCGTGTGGAATACACGGCCATCGGCGATTGCGTCAACACGGCCAAGCGGCTGCAGGAAAACGCCGCAGCCGGACAAATACTGATCAGCCGCGAGACGGCAAAAGCCATTCTCAAGTCGATCGAGGTGGTCGAGCTTCCGCCCATCGTGGCCGAAGGGAAAGAAAAGCCGATCGAGGTTTACGAGATCGTCGGCGTGAATTAACCTAGCAAATCGTCGTAGGCGAACAGCGCCGGCGTGCCGCCGGTGTGCCAGAACAAAATGGTCTCGTCGCTGGAGAAATCGCCGCTGTAGATGAGATCCAACATGCCGCCCGCAGCGCGGCCGGTGTAGACGGGGTCCAGTAATATGCCTTCCGTGCGGGCGAAGTCTGTCAGCGCATGGCGTTCGAGGTCGCCGAGAACGCCGTATCCTTCTCCGAGATAATCGTCCCAAACTTCCACGTCATCCGGTTCGATCTTGTGGGGTTCTCCCAGCAGCTCACAGATTTGCGCGGCCAAATCCGCAATCGTGTTTTTCAACGGCGCGGCTTTCGGATCGACGCTGATGCCGCTGATTCGAATCTGGTAATCGGCCAATTTGGCTCCGGCGATCAAACCGGCCTGTGTACCGCCGGAGGAGGATGCCAGTACGATGCGGTCAACGGGAACGTCTTGCGAAAGGAATTCCAGCATCGCTGTGGCGTAGGCGCTTGCGCCGAGTGGATTGGACCCTCCGTAGGGAATGAGATACGGGCGCCGGCCGTCGGCACGGGCTGCGTCGAACGTCTGTTGGAGCAGCTCGTCGGGGGCGGCGCCTTCGGACCACACGATATCTGCGTCCAGCAGTCGGTCCAGCAGCAAGTTCGCGGTCCAGCGCTCGGCGGGGCTGCCGGTGAGGACGAGAATGCAGTCGAATCCGAATCGGGCTGCGGCGGCCGCGGTTTGGCGGCAGTGATTCGATTGCGCGGCGCCTCGAGTGATCAGCGTACGAGCGCCGTGGGCTTGTGCGTCGGCAACGAGGTACTCGAGTTTGCGAGTCTTGTTGCCCCCGAACGCCAACCCCGTCTGATCGTCGCGTTTGATCCACAATGTGGGGCCGCCGAGGGAAGCGCTCAGGCGCGGTAGTGGTTCTATTGGAGTCGGCAAATGGGCGAACTTCAAGCGGGGTAGGGCTGGTGCATTCATCTTCCACATCCTTTGGGTGAGCATCGGCGGTATACCCCGGGACCGGGGATCTTCAATCGTCGATGCTCTGCTTCGTCTTGCGCACGCCGCGGACGCGCATCAGATCGAGTGCTTTCGGCTTCAATACCGTATACAACCAATAGAGAAACGGTCTCGTGACGTAATCCCAGGCGCCCAGTGAACGCACGTACTGCGCTCCGAAGCCCGATTTGAATCGGTACAGGCCCCATAGCGGATCCTGCGTGTCGAGCGTTTCCGGCGCGCCCCAGAAATCGTATTTGCTACAGCCTTGTTCCTTCGCCCAGCAAATCGCTTCCCACTGCAGCAGATAGTTGGGCATTTTATCGCGATACACTTCTCGAGACATGCCGTACATGTACAGCGCGGTGTCCGCGTAGCGGTATACGATGACCGCCGCCACCGGCGTTTCGTCCACCTGGGCGATGAACGGCCGGGCCAAGCCGGCCCGGATGAAACTTCCCCAAGCCTCGCGGTAGTACGCCGGATCTCGAATGGCAAATCCATCCCGGATGGACGTCTCTGCGTACATCTGGTAGAGCAGGTCGAAGTCGTTGACATCCCCCTGGCGTACGGACACCCCTCGTCGGTCGGCGAGACGGATGTTGTAGCGGGTTTTCTGTTTCATCCCCGAGAGTATGGCGGCTTCAGTTTTGGACAGGTCGAGGAGAAACGTGTTTCGGAACTGGATTTGTTCGCCGGATGGGCGCCAACCAAGCTCTTCAAGTGATGCCAGAACGCTCCTGCTTGCAGGATACTCCACGAGCGTTTCAGATGAATTCGCATCGCTGAAGGAAAGTGGAAAACCGGGGTCGATCTTCAGAAACACGGCTTTCTGATTCAAAGTGAAACGTCCCAGGTCTTCGAGCACCTTCGAGCGTAACGCAGCTTCGGACCACTGCAATGCGGGTCCTCGAGGGCAGTAGAAGATCGAGAAACGTCTGCCGATTCCGGGCAGCGGGAGGCTGCGCTGCAGGATTTGAGCGGCCGCAAACGGATTTCCGCGCGCATCTTTCCACAGCAGCCGATGCGCCTCCCATCCATATTTCCTTTTTAACTCTCCCCATTCCCAGGACTGCAGCAAATGTGCACCGGGAAGGGAAGTAACCGCGGCGTTCCATTGGGCACGATCAGATATCGATTCCGGCGGCATCGTTCATTCTCGTCCGTTGCGTCTGCTCATCCAGATGCGGTAGAGCCAGTAGAGCCAGGGGATGCGGGGGCGATCCCAGGCGCCGATGGAGCGTGCCAGGTTTCCTCCAAAGCCTCGCTTGAAGCGGTAGACGCCCCACAGTCCATCGCTGCGGTGCATGAAATTGGCCTCCAGGGATTCCTGGTCTTCATCGGGGACGCCCCACAGATCGTACTGCGTGCAGCCATGCTGGCGCGCCCATTGAATCGCCTGCCACTGCAGGAGATACGTCGGCATGCGGCTGCGGTGCATATCCGTCGACGCGCCGTAGAGATACCAGGCACGACTGCCGCGCACGAAAACCATGATCGCCGCAATCGGTTGATCTTCATACTCTGCAACGAAGAGTTCGCAGGCGCCGGATGGATGAAAAAGGTCGTATGCCCGCCGGTAATACGCAGGGACATGAACCCCGAAATCGTCGCGCTGTGCAGTCATTTGCATCATGCGCCCGAATGCATCCAGATCGTTCCATGGTCGAGTGCTGACCCCTTTCCTGGAAGCCAGGCGTATGTTGTAACGCGTTTTCTGATGCATGCGGGCCAGAATCTCGTCCTCCTCGGCACGCAGGTCGACCAGGAACGTTGTCGCCGGTTGAACGAGATGCGGGCTGGGAAGAAACCCGTTTTCGCGCAGTCTAGTTTGCAGCGCCGGATCGATATCTTCATCAGGCTCGATCTTGAGTGCGACCGAGCGTTTTTGTCTGCACAACGAATCCAGTTCGGGAAGAAGCGCCGGCAGCCAGTTGCCCAGCGGGCCTTTGGGCACGTAGGCCAGGGTGAATCCCAGCGGCAGGCGGCGGAAGAGGACTTGCGCGCCGCAGCCTTCTCCCAGGACGCGTACCACCTCCCAGCCATACGCACTTTTCAGGGAACCCCATTGCGGCGTTTGCAGTAAATGTGCGTCTGGTTGCGTGTGGAGATAGGTTTCCCATTCCTCGGACGTACATCGGGGCGACACGTCGGGATTATACCATCGTGATGCCTTTGCGTTCGGCGTTCGCGCCAAAGACCGTTCCGGTGGGTAGATGAAAGAAGCACTCGGGCGGGTGAGTTTCATCATGATCGACCGATAACCTTGCGCCTTTACTGTAAACGATGAACGTGATAAGCTATGTCCAGTTTGATGGGAGAGAAAGCCCCGAATTTCACTGTGGGCTGGTATTCGGAGGAGTGAGCGTCGATGCTCAGACCCTGGGTTTTCTTGGGTATCTTGTTGATCGTCGGTCTGATACTGCCGGGTGTTGCCATCGTTGCCAACTGGATTGTTTCGCCGAAAAAACCCAACGCGATCAAGCAGTCGATCTACGAATGCGGCATCGAGACCGTGGGGGAAACGTACGTTCAACTCAAAGGCCAATACTACATTTTCGCGCTCATGTTTTTAGTATTCGACATCGAAGCCGTTTTTCTGTTTCCATGGGCTGTAGCTTACGACAAACTGAGCCTGTACATGGTTCTGGAGGGGGTTCTCTTTATCTTCATCCTTACTGCCGGGTTGGTGTATGCCTGGCGGAAAGGCGCTTTGGAGTGGTTCTAAATCCAAGGCAACCAAATGGTGGCTGATGGTAGCAACACATCAGCCATTTCGTTTTGCATGGTTTCTGCGGCTCGGGATTCGCAATTCCTCCGGGAAGTCACCCTGGTTTGAACGCGTAGGAGCGAGGCATGCCATTTGACATCAACGATCCGTTCGTCTGGTTTGGTGAATGGTTTCGTGGGCTGCTCGAAAACCTTGGTTTGGCGCCTGGCGCTGTCGAGTTTATACAGACCCTTTTGGGTGCATTTGTGTTGGGCACCGCCGCCCTCGTTGCTACCTTCTTTCTCATCTGGGCGGAGCGAAAACTCGTCGCTCGAATACAGGATCGTCTTGGGCCGAATCGAGTGGGACCCTACGGCATTTTCCAGACTTTTGCAGATGCCCTCAAACTCGTAACCAAGGAATTGATCACCCCTACCGGTGCCGACATCGTGCCGTACAATCTGGCGCCGCTGCTGGCGGTCATGTCGGTGGTGGGTGTCTGGGCGGTCATTCCACTGGCGCCGCGTTTAACCGGCTCCGACATCAACGTTGGCGTTCTATACGCCGTTTCGATCGGTGCGGTGGGCACATTGGGTATCATGCTGGCGGGGATGTCGTCCAACAATAAATATGCCTTGCTGGGCGCGTTCCGTACGGTCGCGCAAATGCTCTCGTACGCCGTGCCGATGGTGTTGGCGCTGCTCGTGCCCGTGCTGCTGGCCGGATCGATGGGCATGGTTCAGATCACCGAAGCGCAGCACGCTTATTGGTTCATAGTACTGACGCCGTTCGCCGCCCTGATCTTTTTTATCAGTTCGATCGCCGAGGTGGGACGCGCCCCGTTCGACTTGTTGGAGGCGGAATCGGAGATCGTCGCAGGATTCAATATCGAATATTCCGGGCTTCGTTTCGGCATGTTCTTCGTGGCCGAGTTCCTGCACGCTTTCACCATCTCTGCGCTCACCGCAACCCTGTTCTTGGGTGGATGGCAAGGACCGGGCGCCAGTGAATATCCATTGCTGGGATTGCTCTACTTCTTCGTCAAAACCACGGCGGTTTACTTCGTCGTCATCTGGATTCGGGGATCGTTCCCGCGTGTGCGCATCGACCAGATGAACAGCCTCAATTGGAAGCTCTTTACGCCGATCGCATTGGCCGCCTTGATGTTCACGGCCGTAGCGGAGAAGATGGTCACCGAATTCTCGCTCAACCGGATGCTCGTGCATCTGGGGAGTAATCTCTTGCTGTTCGCGATCGTGCTGACCGCATTGCGAAGTTATGCGCGAGCCAGAAGGCGTGAACAGGAAGGTTTGGCGCTTCGTAAGTCCAATCTTCAGACTGGAAGTTCGCAGACACAGCCATGAGAGTGAACGTTCAATGACCTCCCTTCAATTGGTATTTCTACTGATCGCGGCCGGCACTGTGTTCGCAGCGCTGATGGTGGTCCTCAGCAAACATCTGGTACACGCTGCGTTGTGGCTCATCCTCGTCCTGGCTGGAATCGCCGTGCTGTTCGTGCTCCTGAATGCCGGATTCCTGGCCGTCGTACAGGTGGCCGTATACATCGATGCGATCGCCATCCTCATCATCATCGTCGTTATGCTGACGCAGCGCGCCATGGGCCCGACGAAGATGCACGTCAATCGAAATTGGGGGGTGGCGTTGTTAACCGCCATCGTGCTCTTTGCGGGATTGCTGGCGCTTTTCAACCAGATGCCGGCGCTGCAGTCGCAGGCGCCTCCGTTTGCGCTGGACGCCGAGATCTTGTTGGACGATCTGGGACTCTCACTCGTCGACACCGACCGCTACATCATACCGTTCGAGGTCGCTTCGGTTTTACTGCTTGCTGCACTCATCGGTTCGATCATGATCGCCTGGCCGCGGGGTTCCGCGTCTGAGGAGGAACGTGAGACATGATCCCCTTGTCTTGGTACATCATCTTCGCTGCGATTTTGTTTTGCGTGGGTTTGTACGGCGCCTTGGCTCGTCGGAATGCGCTGGCGATCTTGATGGGTATCGAGCTCATGCTAAACGCTGCGAATGTCAACCTGGTTGCTTTTTGGCGCTACGGCACCCTGGCCATCCGCGGCCAGGTTTTTGCGCTGATCGTGTTCGCCGTCGCTGCGGCCGAGGCCGCCGTCGGTCTGGCGTTGATCATTTCGATCTACCGTCGGCGCACGACGATTGCCGTAGAAGATATCGACATGATGAAGTGGTAGGCGGGTAACGATGCAACCAGAACTCTTGACTTGGCTCATTCCACTTCCCCCGATCCTGGCCTTCTTTCTGATCGTGCTATGGGCCAACCGGAACAACCGCCTCAGCCACACGCTTGCCGTTGGCGCCATGTTGATCTCGTGGGGGCTGGCGATGACCGTCTTCGGCATGGCGATCACCAGCGAACACCTCGGCCAGCATCCCATAGTTTCTTCCGTCCCCTGGCTGCAGACCGGGGAGACTTACTTCAACGTCGGCGTACTGATCGACCCGCTGTCCGCGGTTACGTTGTTCTTCGTCGCCTGGACCTGCCTGGCGATATTCGTATACAGCACCGGCTATCACAACTTCGGGAAGAAAAGAGATCCCGAGGATCGAGCGGGCTTGCCGCCGAAAGCCGGTGGGATCGAGCCCATGTACGCCCGCTTCTTCGCTTTTATATCGCTCTTCGCCTTTGGCATGCTGACCCTGGTGATCTCGGACAACTTGCTGCTGCTGTTCATCGGCTGGGAAATCATGGGCCTCTGTTCGTACTTGCTGATTGGTTTCTGGTACGGAAAAGACTCGGCCAAACGGGCGATGATCAAAGCCTTCATCACCACGAGGGTCGGAGATGTCTTCATGCTGCTCGGACTGGCCTATCTCTACACCGAGACGGGGACGCTCAATTTCCGCCAGATCCTCTTCAACGACGAGGTGCTGCATACCCTGGCTGCGACTCCTTCCGTGATCGCCGGATTCTCGACGGCCGGATTGATCGGCTTGCTGCTGTTCATGGGCACCGTAGGCAAGTCTGCACAGTGGCCGCTGCACGTCTGGCTGCCGGATGCCATGGAAGGTCCCACGCCGGTTTCCGCCATGATCCACGCCGCGACGATGGTCTCGGCCGGCGTCTATCTGGTGCTGCGGTTCTTCCCTCTGCTGACTGCCGGATGGCACGAGGGCATGCCGCTGACACCCACACTTACAACGGTGGCCTTCATTGGCGCCTTCACGGCGCTGTTCGCGGCGACGATCGCGCTGGCGCAGAACGACATCAAACGTGTTCTGGCTTATTCGACGATCTCGCAGTTGGGGTACATGGTGGCTGCCGTGGGCATCGGCGCATACGTTGCGGGTGCCTTCCACCTGATCACGCACGCTTTTTTCAAGGCGCTGCTCTTTTTAGGCTCCGGATCGGTGATCCACGGGATGGAACACGGCGTGCATGCCTCCCAAGAACACACGGACGCACAGAACATGTTCAACATGGGCGGCCTGCGCCGGAAGATGCCGCGCACCTTCTGGACTTTTCTGATCGGTGGATTCGCCCTCTCCGGATTTCCGCTGCTCACGGCTGGCTTCTGGTCGAAGGACGAGATCCTGGCGGACGCCTTCGCCAACCATCAGGCGGTTTTTATCGTCCTGGCGCTGGCGGCCTTTCTCACTGCGTTCTACACCATGCGTCAAATCACCCTCACCTTCCTGGGGAAGCCGCGCACGCCGGCGGCTGGGCAGGCGCACGAATCAGTGTGGTCGATGACCGTGCCGCTGCTGGTGCTGGCGATCTTCGCCGTCGCCGCCGGCTGGATTGGGATTCCGGAAGAGTTCCCGGTGCTCGGGGGCTTGCTGCCGAACTGGTTCCACGAGTTCGTGGGCGGCACGCTGCTGGAACACCCCCGTGCGCTGCCGTTCAACGCCGTGCCGCTGCTGACCTCGGTGAGTGTCGCCCTGACGGGTTTGCTGCTGGGCTGGCTGGTGTATCGGCGCTTGCCATCTGGTGCTGCGGACCCGCTTTCGCGGCCGCTGGGACCCATCTACCGGTTGCTTCAGAACAAGTACTATTTCGATGAGTTGTACGATCTTCTTTTCGTGCGGCCTGCTTACTGGTTTGCGGAAACCTTCGTCTACCGCTGGCTCGACCGCGGTGTGATCGACGGGGTCCTGCACGCGGTAGGCCGGACCGCACTGCGGCTCGGATCGTTCCTGCGCAACGCGATCGACTTGCCCATCGTCAATGGTCTTGGGGACGCTGTCGGAGAGGGCGTGAAACGCGCCGGCCGTCGTTTTCGGTTGATCCAGACCGGCCGGGTGCAGGAGTACCTCGTCATTGGTTTATTGTTCACCAGTTTGTTGCTGTCGTATGTGATTTTCTTCCAGCCATGAGCTGGTTTGCGGGAGACGACCCGGAATGGAAGTCATCCAAGATCATCTGCTCTCATTGATCCTCTTCTCACCGACGGTCGCGGCGCTGTTGATTTTGATGCTGCCGCATTCGCGGGTGAAGTTGATTCGCTGGGCAGCGACTCTGGCCAGCCTGATTCCGTTAGGATTGGCCGTATGGCTGTGGTTCACCTATGACTCTTCGGCGCCTGGATTCCAATTCGTCGAACGCGCCGTGTGGTACGAAGCGATCGGATCGAGTTACTTCCTGGGCGTGGATGGGATTTCCGTATCGATGGTGCTGCTAACTACGCTGCTCACCCCGCTCGCGCTGTTGATTTCCTGGAACGTAGGGGATCGCGTGCGCACGTTCATGGCCCTCTTCCTGCTTCTCGAAACGGGTATGCTGGGCGTGTTCCTTTCCCTCGATCTGCTACTCTTTTTCGTCTTCTGGGAAGTCGGTCTGATTCCGATGTACTTCTTGATCAACCAGTGGGGCAGCGCCAACCGGGAATATGCCTCCTTTAAATTCTTGATTTACACCATGGCCGGGTCACTCGGTTTGCTGCTGGCCATTCAGTTGATCGGCGTGACCGCCGGGACTTTCGATCTGCTCGAGATAATCACCAAATGGACTGCGCTCGATCAGCCCTTGCAGTTGCTGGGTTTGCCGATCACACTTTCCACGAGCACGGTAAAAACCATCGCTTTCTGGGCTTTCGTCGTCGCTTTTGCCATCAAGGTCCCGATCTGGCCCTTCCACACCTGGCTCCCGGATGCCCACACGGAGGCTCCTACCGGCGGTTCGATGATCCTGGCGGGCGTGCTGCTCAAGCTGGGCGCCTACGGTTTCCTGCGCCTGGTGCTGCCGCTGTATCCCGTCGAGGCGAAACAATTTGCCGGCGTTTTGGGACTGCTGGGTACGTTGGCGATCATTTTCGGTGCATTCGCTTCGTGGGGCCAGAATGATTTCAAGCGGCTGGTGGCGTATTCGTCGGTTAACCACATGGGTTTCGTCGTGCTGGGAATTGCTGCCGCGGCTTTCGTTCAAAACGGCAGCCAGGATGCCGTGATCGCCCTGAACGGCGCGGTCTTGCAGATGTTCAATCACGGTCTCTCGGCGGCTGGAATGTTCCTGCTCGTGGGTGTGATCTATGAACGGACGCACTCGCGCGATTTGGATTCGTATGGTGGACTCTTTCCGCTGGCACCGGTTTACGGCGGCATATTGATTTTCACGGGCATGGCGTCCTTGGGTTTACCGGGGTTGAATGGCTTCGTTTCCGAATTTCTCGTCGTACGAGGTAGCTGGCCAATTCTGACCTTGTATACGGCGCTTTCGATGATCGGGCTGTTGATCACCGGCGCGTATATTTTGAAGGGAATCAAGAAAGTGCTTCACGGGCCGCTGAACGAGAAATGGCTGGGTCATCGGCTCGAAATCAACCGACGGGAAATCCTGGCCATCGCGCCGCTCATGCTGCTCATGCTGCTGATCGGTGTGTGGCCGAGTTGGATATTGGGTGTCATCAACAACACCATTCTCCATTTGTTCGGGTGACCGAGGTTGCTGGCGGATGATTGAGATTCGCAATTGCTGTGTACGAGATTGTTTCCCGATAACGCGGCTTGCTTCACGGAAGCTAGAGAGTAGCTTATGAATTTTCCAATCCTGAGCGTGATCAGCTTCATTCCCATCGGGACGTCGATGATTCTGCTGCTGCTTCCCGGCGAACGCAAGAATCTCATTCGCTGGGTTGCGCTGGCTGCCGCGGCAACCTGCTTTTCGCTCTCCGTTATGGCATACTTTTCCTACGATCAAACTGTCGGTGGGTATCAATTCGAGGAAGGTCCATTCCCGTGGATCGCGGCGCTCGGCATTTCCTACCACGTCGGCGTGGACGGCATGAATCTGCCCCTCGTTCTGCTTACCGGCGTGGTTATTTTTACCGGCGTGCTGATCTCCTGGGGCGTCGACGATCGGCCGCGGGAATTCTTTGCCTTTCTCTTCATCCTGGCGACAGGTGTGTTCGGTGTTTTCATCTCGCTCGATCTCTTCCAATTGTTCTTTTTCTACGAAATCGCCGTTTTCCCGATGTATCTGTTGATTGCAATTTGGGGCTGGAAAGTCACGCGCGAATACGCGGCGATGAAGCTCACCCTGTATCTCTTTATCGGTTCCGTTATCGCCCTCGTAGGCGCTCTGGCGATGTACTACACCGCTGATATGCACACTTTCGACATGATCGCATTGCAGCAGGCGGGATTTTCAACGGCTTTTCAGCGTTTCTGGTTTCCTTTCGTCTTCTTCGGATTTGCCGTCCTGGGCGGTATCTTCCCGGTCCACAACTGGTCCCCGGATGGCCATGTCGCCGCACCCACAGCGGTTTCGATGTTCCACGCCGGTGTGCTGATGAAACTGGGCGCCTTCGCTGCACTGCGCGTGGGGATCATGCTCATGCCGCAAGGCGCCAGGATGTTTGCTCCGTTGATTCTCGTTCTGGCAACGGTCAACGTGGTCTACGGCGCGTTGATCGCCATGGTGCAGCGGGATTTTAAGTACGTTATCGGGTTTTCGTCCGTCTCACACATGGGTCTGGTGATGTTGGGTTTTGCCACGCTCAACCTGAACGGTCTGACGGGCGCCGGGATGCAAATGTTCTCTCACGGTGTGATGACGGCACTCTTCTTTGCCGTCGTGGGAATGGTGTACGATCGTGCGCACACGCGTGAGATTCCCAGGCTGGGTGGATTTTCGAAGGCCATGCCGCTGGTGGCCGTCGCGTTCATCGTGGGCGGTTTGGTGTCCATGGGAATGCCGGGTTTCTCCGGTTTCATCGCCGAATTCCCGATCTTCATGGGCCTGTGGCAGCGGCAGCCCATCGTGGCCATCATCGCCGCGCTGGGCATCGTCATTACCGCGTCCTACATCATGCGCGTCATCGGCCGTGTTTTCTTCGGGAAGATCCCCGAGGAATTCGAGGGTCACATTCCGAGCATCACCCATTTCGATCGCCTCGCATTGATCTTGTTGGCCGGTATATTGATCCTCATCGGCGTATACCCAACGATTATGGCGCCGCTGGTCGAATCCGGCGCAAATGCCGTCCTGGCGCTTTTCGGAGGTGCATAGGTGGCCTTTGCGGAGTTTGAATCCACCCACGTACTCTTTATTCTCCCAGAGATTCTGCTTCTCAGCCTCGCCGGTTTGATTCTGGCGGTCGATATATTCTGGCGGCGCCAGCGGCGACTGCTCGGATGGGTCAGCGCGGGCGGATTGCTGCTCACGTTTATCGCAACGGTGATGTTCAGCCGGCCGGAAATCGGCGGCGATTCCTTGCTGATATTTGGCGGGATGCTGCGCCACGATTGGATCGGGTTCACCTTCACATTGGTGATCATCTTCGCTGCGACGGTAACCAGTATCATCAGCCTTGATCTGGATGAACTGTCCGTTCAGGGCGAGTATTTCGCCTTGGTGCTCGTGGCTACGTTTGGCATGTGTTTGATGGCCACGGCTGCGGACTTGATGATGCTCCTCTTGGCGATCGAGACCACTTCTATCCCATTGTATATTTTGGCTGGTTTTATCAAGGCAGACGATAAATCCACCGAAGCCGGGATCAAGTATTTTCTTTTCGGAGCTCTGACTTCGGCCGTGATGCTGTATGGCTTCAGTTTACTGTACGGTTTCACGGGAGAGACCAACATCTACCGCCTGGCAGCCATGATCCGCGTGGAAGCTTTCTCGCCGTGGGTCTTGCTCGGTGCGATGTTGTTAGTCCTCGTAGGATTCGGGTTCAAGGTATCCGTCGTTCCTTTCCATTTCTGGAGTCCGGATGTTTACGAAGGCGCGCCAACGCCGATCACGGCGTTTATCTCGACGGCCTCAAAAGCTGCGGGATTTGCCGTGCTGCTGCGCGTCATGCTGGTGGCATTTCCGACGGTCGAATCCTATTGGACCACATTGCTGGCGATCCTGGCCGCAGCAACGATGACGCTCGGGAATTTACTCGCCATCTCTCAAAAGAACATCAAACGCCTGTTGGCCTACTCCTCGATCGCACATGCCGGTTATGCGCTGATCGGGTTGGTCGCCTTGAGCAGTTTCGGTGCTGCCAGCCTGGTGTTCTACCTGGTTGGTTACGTGGTTACCAACCTGGCCGCCTTTACGATCGTCATCCTGTTTGCTCAGACCGCCGGTTCCGAGCAAATCGCGGATTATGCCGGATTGAGTCGCCGTTCGCCGGGTCTGGCTTTGGCGCTCATGCTGGCACTGCTGTCCCTGGCCGGCATGCCGCCGCTCGTAGGTTTCGTGGCCAAGTTTTACGTCTTTGCCGCGGCGGTGCAAAGCGGCTGGATTTGGTTGGCCATCGTCGCTGTGCTGAATGCCATTATCGGGCTGTACTACTACATGACGATCCTGAAGGTGGTTTACCTCTATCGATCCGATGAAGAACACGTGGCCATCGACGTGCCGAGACCCCTTGCGGTGACTTTGGGGCTTTGTTCGCTGGCGATCGTCGGAATTGGAACGATCAGTGGACCGTGGTTGAATCTTGCCGTGGAAGCGGCAAAAACGCTGTTTTAATTGGACAAGTGCGCTCTTTTGACCCTAAAAAACGCTTGTGATAGAATTCTCTGACGATGGCCCAAAACGGTAATCCACCCGGTACAGCGCAAAACCATTTGGGATTCTCTCAGGCACTTATCGGTGTATTCGGAAAAGTTGGATGTCTAACCCTCTTCCTGGTCATCATCCCAATCGTCATCGGCTTGCTCATCGATCTGCATTTCAACACTCAGCCGATCATCACAATCGTTTTTGTATTGGCAAGCTTCCCTTTAACGATGTTCCTGATCTATCGAGTGGTACTGCACAGCACCGCTGGTCTTGGCAAGCAAACTGAGTCTCAGGATTCTGAACACGAGGAGGTTACGCGTGGAGGAAACCCGTAAGTGGCGCTGGGGCGTCAATCGCTGGTTTGTCTTCCTGTTTATCATACTGGGTGTGTTTGCCGCCAAAGCTTTTCCTCCGATCCTGCCGCACGTACAGTTACCGGCTGAAGAGTTAGCCGGCCCCATCACGGTTCCCCTCGTCGGCGAGATATATCTCACCAACACAATCCTTGCCACGTTAATCGTCGATCTCATTGTGCTGCTGCTGGCTTTTGCCGTGCATCGTGCAATTCGCAGCGGTGAGCTGGTGTTCAGGGGGGTCGTCGGTGCGATACAGACCGTACTGGAAGCGCTGTACGAATTGGCGGAAACGACGGCGGGCAAATGGGCAAAGCAGTTTTTCCCCTGGATGGCGAGCATCGTCCTCATCGTACTCATGGCGAATTGGATGGAATTGATCCCCGGCGTCGACAGCATCGGGCTGGTTCACAGCGTTCAAGGTGAAGGGTATCCTATTCGGGAACTAGGACAGCTTGGGAATCTGTCGATCGTCACCATCGTAAAGGAAAGCGCGCAAGCCGCTGAGGCATCGACCTCCGGATCGTATTCGATCGTGCCCTTTGTGCGGGTGGTGTCGACAGACTTGAATTTCACCGTGGCGCTCGCCCTGACCGCCGTGGTCATGGTGCAGGTTTACGGAATTCGAGCCTTGGGCCTGTCGTATTTCAAGAAGTTCATCAACGTCAAGCCCATTTTCAGCAAACCTATCTTTGGGGTCATCGACTTCGCCGTAGGTCTACTGGAAATCGTCAGCGAAGTCTCGCGCATCATCTCGTTTTCCTTCCGGTTGTTCGGCAATATTTTTGCCGGATCGATCCTGCTTTTCGTGATTGGCAGTCTGGTTCCGGTATTTGCACAGACGATATTTCTTGCTTTGGAATTTGGCGTCGGTTTGATTCAAGCCATCGTGTTCGGTGTGCTGGCCATGATCTTCATGGCACAGGCAACCGCTGGACACGGAGATGAAGCCCACGAAGGGGCTTAAACTCGAAAAATCGAAAAAGGAGGGCAGCGTACATGGATTATGAATCCGCCCGCATTCTCGGAAAACTCATTGGTGCCGGACTCGCTACCCTGGGTATGATCGGAGCCGGTCTCGGGATCGGCGTCGTTGGTAGCGGAGCGCTACAGGCGATGGGGCGCAACCCCGACGCTTCCGGCATGATCCAGACGAACATGGTCCTTGGCATCGCATTCGCAGAGGCCGTGGCGATCTACTCGCTGGTCGTCGCCTTGCTCATCCTCTTCGTAGGATAATGGACCGGTCGGATCGATCCTGAGTAGGAGGATACCCTTGAAAGCGTTAGGCATAAACCTTGGCTATCTACTCGTACAAGTTTTAAATTTCCTGATTCTTTTCGTCGTGCTGCGCAAATGGGTGTTTATCCCCATCGTCGAGCTTCTCGAGCGGCGGCGCGCAACCGTGGAGCAGGGCTTGCAGGATGCACGCGAGGCGGCTGAAGCTCGCGCCAACGCCGAAGAAGAAGCGGAATCGATTCTCGATAAAGCCCGTCAGGAAGCGGCGAAAGTCGTGCGTGAGGCCGGCGAGCGTGCGGGAAATACGGCCATCGACATTAAAAACGAGGCGGATCGGCAGGCGATGCACATTCGCGAGGTCGCCAAGGATGAAAGCGAACAAGCGAAAATCCAGGCGCTGCGCGATCTGCGCGGGCAGGTGGCTGCTTTGGCCATCGCCGCGGCCCAGAAGGTCATCGGCGAGGCGCTCGATGAAAAACGCCAGCGCGCTTTGATCAATGACTTCTTCAGCGGAGTGCGGGACGGTAAAGTGGTCTTGCTCGAAGATGAGAGACTCACCGGCAGCAGCGCTGAAGTCACCAGTGCCCTGCCGCTGACGGACAAGGAACAGGAAGTCGTGAAACGCGAGGTGCTGAGTAAATTGGGCGGAACCGCGACGGTTAGTTTCCACGTGGAAACAGGTATCTTGGGTGGGTTGGTGATACGCGTGGGCGACAAGGTGCTGGACGGTTCGGTCGCGGGTAAGCTTGAAAGCTTGCGTCAGTCCCTCGAATGATCCTTCATACGGGGATGCGTTTGTGTTTCGTAGAAACACTACGTATTAACCGTGTGTTTTCCGGAACATGCGTTTAACTCGAATTTTACGCAATTTGGACGGAATCGACCTCGGCGGTCAGCCGGATTTCGAGATCACGAAGCTGACCGCCGATTCGCGCACCGTGCAGGAAGGCGCGCTGTTCGTGGCTCTCAGTGGAAGCGAGAATGACGGACATGACTTTCTGGCCGATGCCGAACGAAGAGGGGCGGTTGCCGCCGTCGGAGAGAAAAACGTTCCCGGACTGGACATCCCTTATTTTCAGGTTCTCGATTCGCGCCTGGCCTTGGCCCAGATCGCAGCCGCCTGGTACGATCATCCCTCGCGCAAATTGGTTCTCATCGGGGTCACCGGCACGGACGGCAAGACGACGACCGCCAGTTTGATCTACCAGATACTGCGCAATGCAGGCTGCGCAGCCGGCCTGCTCACCACGCTCAATGTGGTCATCGGCTCTCAGAGGCTGGACACGGGATTGCACGTAACCACACCGGACGCCCTCGAGGTTCAGGGATACCTGGCGCAGATGGTCGACGAAGGGATCACGCACTGCGTCCTGGAGGCCACGTCCCACGGTTTGGCTCAGCAAAGGGTCGGGGCATGCGAATTCGACGTTGCTGTCGTCACCAACATCACCCACGAACATCTCGATTATCACGGCTCCTACGAGGCGTACCGGCAGGCAAAGAGCCGGTTGTTCTCGCAAGGATTGCGGGGTGCACGCAAGCCATCCGCGCCCGAAAAAACGGCGGTGCTCAATCGTGATGACGCTTCTTATGATTTCCTGCGCGGGGTCGCGGATGCGCACTGCCTGACCTACGGATTGGAGGAGAACGCCGACGTCTATGCGAGGGACATCGAAAGCCGCAGCGCAAGCCTGCATTTCACGGCCTGCAGCGCTGACTTTGAAGTGAAGATCGAGAGTAAACTGATTGGGAGTTATAACGTTCCTAACTGTCTGGCTGCGTTGACCGTCGCCGTCGAAGCGTTGGGGATCGCCCCACCGGCAGCTGCGGAAGGGATCGCTCAGCTCCAGCGCGTTCCGGGGCGCATGCAGCGTATCGATTTAGGACAATCGTTCACCGCCATCGTCGATTTTGCCCACACGCCCAATGCATTGCGCCGAGCGTTGGAAACGGCGCGTGAAATTAGCCGGGGACGGGTGATCGCCGTCTTCGGATCGGCCGGGTTAAGGGACCGGGAGAAACGGCGCATGATGGCGG
>DAOUEE010000061.1:0-7662 GCA_034430695.1 Anaerolineales bacterium
ATCGACGCCCTGCTTCGAATCGCACAGCTGGTACAGGACTTTCCCGAGATCGCAGAATTGGACATTAACCCCTTCATCACATACGAACAGGGTCAAGGTGGCATCGCGATCGACATGCGTTTAATTTTGGATCCGGAAATGAAGGCGGGACCAATAAAAGTTCACGTAATGGAATTAGGGAGTTCGTCATGAACGCACTGTATATCACCTCACTGGAACCGTATTCCGGTAAAACCGCGGTTTGCCTTGCGCTAGGTAAACAACTGCAATCCGACGGTCACAAAGTCGCCTACATCAAACCCGTCAGTACACAACCCTGGCGGACGCCGGATGGGACACTTGCCGACGAGGACGCCGTGTTCGTCCATAAGGCATTGGGACTGGAGGGCGACCCGACGAAAGCGGCACCCGTCATCGTCACCGCTTCGATTCTTCGGAAACGTCTCAAGGGCGAGGACGATGAAGATCTAATGGGTAAAATCAAGGATACCGCCGATGCTGCCGTAAAAGACAAAGACATGCTTCTCCTGGAAGGGCTCGCCAGCCTGAGGGAAGGGTATGCCATGGGGCTGTCGAATCTGCGTGTTGCCGAAATGTTAGGTGCGCCCGCCCTGGTGTTGGTGGCCTATTCGGGCGAGATGCGCCTCGTCGACGATGTACTCACGGCTAAGTTCCGACTTGGAGAGCAGTTGTGCGGCGTGATCATCAACCGCGTCCCCGAAGAAGGCCACGAATTCATCCAGGACTACGCTCGTCCATACCTCGAGGACCACGGCATTCGCGTGCTGGGCTCTCTACCCAGCGTTCCCCACCTCTCCGCGCTCAGTATCGGCGAACTGGTCGATCTTTTGGACGCCGAAATTCTCACCAAACGCATCGATCCGGACGCGCTGGTGGAACGATTCACCGTCGGCGCCATGACGGCGGATGCCGCCCTTTCTCGCTTCCGCCGCTACCAGCATAAGGCTGTGATTACGGGCGGAGACCGGACGGACATCCAACTCGCGGCATTGGAGACCTCGACCTCCGTCCTGATCCTGACCGGAAATCTACAGCCCAGTCCGTTGATCATCCAGCAGGCAGAAACACTGAAAGTGCCGATTCTTCTGGTTAAAGACAATACAATGGAGACCGTCGATTCGATCGAACGAACGCACGGGAAGACGCGGCTCGGTCAACCCGAAAAGATCAATACCTTTTTACAACTCATGACGGAAAACGTCGATATTCAAGCGATCTACAAAGTGTGTTTTAGCGCTTGATCCAAAGGCGCTTAAGAAGCGCGTTCTTTAGCGGTGGAATCCGGCCCGAGAGGCAGCCAGATAGTGAAAGCACTGCCGGCTCCCTCTACGCTCTCCAGTGAAATCCACCCTTCATGCCGTTCGATGATCTCCTCGCAAATAGCCAAGCCGAGGCCCGTCCCGGGCGTGCCGACTTTCCGGCTGGCCTTTCCGCGGAAGAAACGTTGAAAAACGCGCGCTTTTTCCTCTTCCGTGATTCCGAGCCCTGTGTCTCTGACAGATAACGTAGCCCAACGCTTCCCATTTTCCTTCTGAATCGCTGTGGAAATCGTCACACAGCCTCCTGGAAGCGTATAGTTCATCGCATTCGTCATCAGGTTGGAAACAACCTGAGAAAGAAGATGATCATCTGCGACAACATCGGGCAGATCCGTGGATAACTCGAATCCCACTTGTAAATTCTTTTCCGCAAACAATCTTTTCCGATCTTCTACCAAACCACGTGCGATGCTATTCAAATCGACGAGATCGGGCTTCAGTTCCATCGTGTTCGCATCCAACCTGGAAACGGTGAGTAGATCGTCAATCAAGACAACCAAACGCTCGGTCTCGCGATTCAAGGTCTCCAGATATGATTTATAGCGATCAGGTTTTCCCATACCCAGCAATTCCAAATAGAGCAAGATGTTGCTCAGTGGAGTGCGCAGTTCGTGGGAGACATCCGAAACGAATTGCGTTTTCAAGCGGTCCGCTTCCTGGGCTTTCTTCAATGCTTCAGCCAACTCTTCCGTCCGGTCAGCGATGGTTGCTTCTAGTTCCTCTGCATGCCGGCTCAATCGATCGTAGAGAGCGGCATTTTCAATGGCGATCGAGATATTATCGGCAAGCAGCATGAGTAGACGCATGTCGTCTTCGTTAAGATCGTTACGAAGCGGAGATTCCACGTTTAAAACCCCGATGACGACATCGTCCTTCTGCAGCGGGACTGCGATTTCACATTGAGAATGAGTTCCACCCGATACGTACTCGGGATCTAGGCTCACATCGGGAACGAATATCGCTTCCGCCTGACGCGCTGCACGGCCTGTCACTCCCTGCGAAATGGGTAATCGGAAGGGAATCGCTTCCTCGCTGCCGCGGGCTGCTCGCAGTACGAGATCATCGCCTTCGACAAGATAGATTTCCACGACGGGATATCCCAGCTCTTCACCCACCTGTCTGACGACCTCGAATAGAAGCGACTGCATATTCAATCTGCGGTTAACGACTTGCGCCACGTGCCGCAAAGTGGTCAACTCCGAAAGCCGTCGGTTGATCTGCTGATATCGCTCGGCGTTCGTCAGCGCCAGTCCGACTTGATGCGCGATCGATACGAGCAAATCGAGGTGCTCGTTGCGGAATGCCCCTGCTTTCTTGTGAAAGACGGCGATCACGGCTCTGAGATCTGCGTTTGCATAAACGGGAACACACAACGCCGAACGGACATTTTCACCCACACCAGGAATCCGCAGCCAAAGTTCGTCCCCACGGACATCAACCCGCAGGATGGGTTCGCCATGCTCCGCCACCCATCCGATCAATCCTTTTCCGACACGCATGTCGATGCGACTGTCCAAGTCGGCAATCGAGATACGCTCGCGACGGACAGAAGCGAGGAGATGCATCCGGTCCCCATACGGGTCGAGCATGAAGGCTTCGGTTGATTCCCCCTTCAAGTTGTCGTTGATCAGGGTCACTGCGCGTTGAAGAAGCTCCACAGGATCCAACGTCTGTGAAACCACCTGGGCGATGTCGTGCAACAGATATACTCGTTGGCGCTCGGATTCACTGGCCTCGTACAGGCGGACGTTTTCGATCGCGATTGCAGCCTGATCGGCTAAAATCTCCAGCATGCGCAGTTCCACAGCTTCGAACTCGTGAGGGTGTAGGTAGGCGACATTCATCACCCCAACGGTGCGCTTACCGCTCTTCAACGGCATACCGACGATGGCGCCTTCCCAGGGACTATCCTGAAAAAGCTCGTGCCCAGCGGAATTGTTGATCACGATCGCCTTCCCGCTTCGTGCCACGTTGTATGTCAAACCATGCGGGCGCGGCTCCGAGTATGGCTCATCGTGATCTTCACCAGCCCAACGTGCGGCACCAAAAAAGACCTCGTTCCCGTCGTACAAAAAGATGTGCGCATCGTCCGCATCTATGAATTCCAGCGTATGCTTGAGCACATTGTCCAACACAGACTTCGATTCCAGACTCGAAATCATACTCAAGCTGGCCTTACGCAGCGCCTCGAATTCCTCTCCGCGGCGCTTTTCCATTTGCAAGCGTGCGATTCCGTGAGACAGATCATCCGCGACGACTTGCAGCACTTCGATCATTTCGCCGTTGAACGCTTCGGCCTCTGCTGCGACAACGTTGATCGAACCCATGAGGCGGCCATCCATCTGCAGAGGAAGAATTGCCGTCGAATGAAAGCCCCGCCGTTCGATCTCCTCACGCCACTCCGATAGACGATGGTCCCGTTGCATGTCGCGGAATACAACGGGATTGACATACTGGGAATTCACATCTCTAAAATCTTCTGCCGAGCAAATACCGTCGATCAATTCTTCGAAAGCACTCAACCCTTCGGCTTCTTCTCCACACGACGCAGCGATATCGAGATTTGAAATTCTATCGTCAGCGAGTCTTACCCACACCAAACGATACCTCCCATACGCCAGCAACAAATGACAGACTTCTTCAATAAGCTTTTCAGGCGCCCGCGCACGGAGTACACGTTCACGCACCTCATAGAGCAGACGAAAGGCTCCGCTCTCCTGCAGCAACTGCCACTCTAGATCTTCGAACGCCATGCGCAGATTTAGAGAACCCCGTACGATTCCCAGCGACGATCTGATCCCTTGCGTCTGACCCCATCGACCTCGCTCCAATTGGCGTTGAAGGTAGCGGAGATAGACACTTGCCATGGGATATAAGAAAAGACCAGATAAAGTCCACCCGGTTAACTCAGCCTTTAGAATCCAGGAAATATCCATCGTCCCTGCATATCCCCCGAAGGTAAATAAGATACTTGTCATCCAGCCGGCGACGATGGAACCGAGGCACGCCAGCCAGAAAGCCTTGCGCTGCCAATATTTTAGAATGAGCTGATAAATCAAGGCATTCGTATATATACCAATGACGAATGCAATGATGCTGGCAGCGTATTGTCGATACTCGAGTAAAGATAGAATCTCGTCGAGACCTGGCGCAAGACCAATTACCAGTGCTGCAAACCAATGTGTGGCGATTGCAGTTAACACTCCTGAAAGTAAAGCAACCGCACCGAGGTTAAAGGTCAATAGATTCGCCCGCAATGGCCCGTCATACGTGGCGACCATCAATAATGTAATGAAAATCACTGGACCCAAAATCGGTGAGATGAAGGTAAAGGATAGCGCCGTATCCTTAAAGATCAGGGAAGGATTAGCCTGGAAGATGGCAATCAAGACCGGTCGCCAAATACGCACCACAACGAGGGCGAATAACGCCACTCGCAGCAGCATCGGCGTGTACCGGATTCCAATGCGGTGAAGGGTGATGAACAATAGCCCGAGCAACCACAGGCAAATGAGTAAAGATATACTAACGTTCATACCATGAATTATTAGATGATAAACAGACGAACAGAGACGAACGCCTTTCGATTATACTCTTTAAGTACAGTTTCAAGAATTGAGAAATTGGTAGTGAACGAAAGCGATGAAATGGAGAAACGAATGAAAGCGGACAAATTCAACGCAGCAGCCCAACTTGACACCGGAATGGGAAAGGTTCGAATCTATCGACTGGCGGCACTTGAGGACGCCGGAATCGCAAATATCGATCGTCTCCCATACTCCATTCGTGTTTTACTGGAATCGGTACTGCGGCAGGTAGACGGATACGTGATCAAATCGGAAGACGTTATCAATCTCGCTGGATGGCGCCCGGATGAAACCAACCAAACCAACGTACCCTTCAAACCCATGAGGGTGGTCATGCAGGATTTCACCGGCGTGCCGGCCATCGTCGATCTGGCAGCCATGCGCTCCGCACTCGCGAAAGCGGGAGGGAATCCCGAACGTATCAACCCGCATATCCCGGTAGATTTGGTGATCGACCATTCGGTCCAGGTGGATTACTTCGCCTCTGCAGCGGCCTTGGAACGCAATGCGGAGATTGAATTCCAGCGCAATCGAGAGCGCTACGAATTCTTGCGTTGGAGCCAGGAAGCGTTCGACAATCTGCGCATCGTTCCCCCTGCTACGGGCATCGTCCACCAGGTCAATTTGGAGTATCTCGCAAAAGTGGTCATGACTGCAAAGCAAGACGGACATACCCTCGCCTTTCCGGATACTCTCGTGGGCACCGATTCGCACACGACGATGATCAACGCGCTGGGTGTGCTCGGTTGGGGCGTGGGCGGGATCGAAGCAGAGGCCGCCATTCTCGGACAGCCACTCGTGATTCCCACACCCGACGTCGTCGGTTTCCGGCTCGTCGGGCAAATCCGGGAAGGAACAACGGCCACGGATGTCGTCCTCACGGTTACGCAAATGCTGCGCCAGTTCGGCGTTGTGGGCAAATTCATAGAATTTCATGGACCCGGGTTGTCCAACCTTTCCATTCCGGATCGTGCCACAATTTCCAACATGTCGCCCGAGTATGGCGCTACGGCCGGGTTCTTCCCAGTCGACGACGAAACCTTGCGCTATCTGCGTTTGACGGGACGAAGCGAAAAGCGCATCGATCTCGTAGAACGCTATTGCAAGGAGCAAGCGCTGTTCCACACCCAAGATTCACCCGTGCCGTCGTTCAGTGCCGAACTCGAATTGGATCTCGGCACCGTCGAGACCAGCCTCGCCGGTCCCAAGCGTCCACAGGACCGAATTCCACTTTCCGAGATGAAATCGCGCTTCCACGAGATCTTGAGCACGCCTACACGGAAAGGTGGATACGGGCTGCAGGAAACCGATCTCCAACGGAAGGCCTCCTTGCAATCGAACGGCAGCAGCGAGACCGTTGGTCATGGCGCCTTGGTGATCGCCGCGATCACTTCTTGTACGAATACGTCCAACCCCAGCGTGATGATCGGCGCCGGATTGTTGGCCAAGAACGCCGTGGAGCGAGGTTTACAGGTCAAGCCCTACGTGAAAACCAGCCTGGCTCCGGGATCGAGGGTCGTCACGGAATACTTGAGCAAGGCCAATCTGCTCGATCCACTGGCAAAACTCGGGTTCAACGTCGTCGGTTATGGCTGTACGACCTGTATCGGGAACAGCGGCCCGCTGCCCGCAGAAGTCGCCAAGGCCGTCACAGAAAATGACATAATCGCTGCGGCGATCCTGTCGGGCAATCGCAATTTCGAAGGACGAATCAATCCGTTCGTACAGGCGAATTACCTGGCTTCTCCCCCGTTGGTCGTCGCATACGCGCTGGCCGGAAAGATAGACATCGACTTCAACACGGAACCGATCGGTAACGACGACTCGGGAGAAGCAGTTTTCCTGCGGGATATCTGGCCTTTGCAATCCCAAATCGCGGAGACGATCGAACAAAGCGTCAATTCGAAAATCTTCCGGGAACGATATGCGGATGTATTTTCCGGCAACGCCACATGGAATGCGATTCCCGAAACGGGCGGAAGTCTATACGATTGGGATCCTGATTCAACCTATATTCAGGAACCGCCTTTCTTCATCGATCTGGGACCGGACATCCCCGCAGTAACGGAAATCCATGCCGCGCGCGTGCTTGCCCTGCTGGGCGACAGCATCACAACCGATCACATTTCACCAGCCGGTGCAATACCCGCATCCGAACCTGCGGGCCAATATCTCCAAGAACACGCTGTTAAACCGGCAGATTTCAATTCCTTCGGTTCGCGGCGCGGAAACGACCGCGTGATGACACGCGGTACATTTGGCAACATTCGCCTCAAAAACCTGCTTGTCCCCGGCGTGGAAGGCGGCTTTACGCTGCACTTCCCTGACGGCGAACAAACGAGCATCTACGAAGCTGCTATGAAATACAAGGCCGACGACGTTCCGCTGATCGTCATCGCCGGAAAAGAGTACGGAACCGGGTCATCCCGGGATTGGGCTGCAAAGGGCACGCTGCTTCTGGGTGTAAAAGCCGTAATCGCCGAGTCATACGAGCGCATTCACCGCTCGAATCTCGTTGGTATGGGTGTGCTTCCGCTGCAGTTCAAATCGGGAGAGAACGCACAGAAATTTGGGCTCACCGGTCATGAGATCTACGACATCGAAGGCCTCGATGATGAAATTCGACCCGGCTCGGTTCTGCAGGTCCGCGCCACCGGACATGACGGTGCTGCAACCAGCTTCGACGTCCGAGTCCGAATCGATACGCCCATCGAAATCGACTATTACCGCAACGG
>DAOUEE010000062.1:0-39298 GCA_034430695.1 Anaerolineales bacterium
ATTTCCTTCGTCGCGCCGTACTTGCTTGCGTATGCAATTAAAACCGAATTTGCCATGGTTATCCTCTTCCTGTTTGAAATTCGTTGAGATCGCAGACCGCGATCTCTATTCGGCTGATTCTGGTCGATGAATCCATGATAACATCACTTACGGGACAGTTAAAGTCCTGCGCTGGAAGGATCGGCGAAAGCTGGCGGAATACCCGACATTTTCGCTGAGAGGATCGGAAACCGATGGCAAAACATTTCGTGCTCGTTGCGGGTAACATCAGCTGCGGGAAGACCTCGCTCACCGAACGGCTCGGTGAACGACTCGGCTGGCAGACGGCGTACGAGTCGGTGGTGGACAATCCCTATCTCTCGGATTTCTACGCCGACATGGGAGCCTGGGCATTTCACCTGAACGTATTCTTCCTCGGGCATCGCGCGGACCAACACCTCGAACTGGCTCGTTCGAAGCAGTCGGCGATCATCGATCGTTCGATTTACGAAGACGCCGAAATATTCGCCCGGGCAGCGCAAAGCCTGGGCAGCCTAAGTGAACGCGATTTTTACA
Organism: Anaerolineales bacterium; assembly: GCA_034430695.1. Taxonomy (GTDB): domain Bacteria; phylum Chloroflexota; class Anaerolineae; order Anaerolineales; family E44-bin32; genus WVZH01. The sequence continues at coordinate 556 of DAOUEE010000062.1, forward strand.
CCTATCGCCGCGTTTTCGACATCATCGTGGGGGAACTGCCGTCGCCGGATTTGTTGATTTACCTGCGGGCGCCGGTGCCCGTTCTGCTCGATCGTATTCACGACCGCGGGCGCGAAATGGAAAGCGGCATCACGGCCGAGTACCTCGGACTGCTGGAATCGCTCTACGATGAATGGCTGCGGGGCTTCGATATCTGTCCGGTCTTGACCTTGCGCACCGACGACCTGGACTTCGTCCACAAGCCGAAACACCTGGAGATCGTGGTCGAGCGCATTCACGATAAACTGCTGGGCAGGGAAGAGATCGAATTTCCCGATAGTTAGGCTTGCAGTCGTTTCCAACGCCGGCGTATCTTTTCGATCGCTTTTTGAATGAGAACGCGATTTTCGTGAGTCTGGTGCCAACGGCTGGCGCCCGAGGGGTGGGGCAGCGGGATCACCCAACGACCGTCGATTCGAAATTCAATTCCGATCAATTGATGCAAGGATTGTTTCGCAGGAAAAAACAGGTTGATCGCCAGCCGGCCGACCGGCAAGATCAAGTGTGGATCGATCAGCACCAGTTCTTCATCCAGATAGGGCCGGCATAGATTTTGCTCCGTGCGCGTCGGTACGCGGTCTCCGCTCCCATTCTTGGCCTTGCCGGGAAAACACTTGGTCACGGCAGTCATGTATTGTTCGCTGCGAAACCACTTTTCTTCCAGACCGGCCTCAGCGAGCCATTGAAACAGGCGGCTGCCGCTTCCGGCGTTGAAGGGACGGTCGGCTTCCACTTCCGTTACACCGGGCGCTTGCCCAATGAGCATGATTCTGGCGCCGTACTTCCCCGAGAAGATGGCCGGCGGTTGGATCTCGTAGCCTTGTTCGAGGCACAGCCGGCATGTACGCATGCGTCGATGCAAACGGCGCAGCGCGTCTTCCCTTTCCGGAGACATCAATCGCTTACTCCGCCGGCTTTCTCCCAGGCGGCTTTAATGACCAGCGCATCTTTGTCCATGTCCTCCGGGCTTTCGCACTGGATTCTTCCCCCGCAGCCGAATTCGACCAGAGCGCGCATGAGCCCTTCGAGATCGAAGTCCGAATCGTGCAGCATGAGGTGGTTGAGTTCTCCCTTCGGACCGTAGTGGATGCCGGAGAGATGGCAGTGCAATCGCTGCAGCGCCGCTGCACCAAGGGTTTCTCCATAAGATGACAGGATGGCCGCCCATTCGTCATACGAATTGCAGCTGCCGTCGCCGGGCCGGGCATGCAGGTGGGCGAAGTCCAGGCAGGGTTCGACGCCGTCGATTTTCGCCGACATCACCAATAAATCGTCCAGGCTCCCAAGCAGTGCGCCTTTGCCCATCGTCTCGGGGCGCAGCCTGACCGGGTTCCCGGCAGCACGAAGTTCTTCCAGGCAGTTTTCCAGGCGCGGGATGGCCACTTCGAGTACTTCTTCGGCCGGCTTTTCGAAATAGGATCCGGGGTGAAAGACGATGTCCGTCGCGCCGGCGAGGTGGCCGTAATGTGCGGCGTCCATCAAGCGCTTGCGGCTTTTAGGCCACTCCACATCGTCGGCGTTGAGGTTGATGAAGTAGGGTGCATGGACGCTGAGAGCTACGTCTACCTGTGCGGCTGTCTCTTTGATCTTCTCGCACGTCTTTTCGGACACGCGCACGGAGCGGACCCAGCCCAACTCGAAGCTGAACAGTTTCTGATCCGCAAGATACTGGATCGTTCCGATCGACCCTCCCGGCTTTTTGGGCGTGGAGCGTGGGGTACCTACAGTTCCGAAGCGAAAACTGATTTCAGACACAGCATTCCCTCTCATTTCGCGGTCGTACACGAGATCCGTACAATCCAGAATCTTATCATGTCTTGCTTGCGGAACGTCCCGATCTTCCAAACCCGTCCCACGCCTCAGTGCTGGGAACGTCTGGGCTTTTTATAGCACATCAGAAAATCGGTACGGAAATAGGATTTGGGCGGCGGAACATTATGGGGATGTGGGGCGATGATGAAAACGATCGGGTGCGATCGTGGCTATTCTTTAAGCTGCTCGACCTCGCTGTCACTCAACCTGGGGAGGGTGAAGTAGAAAGCGCTCCCATTGCCTTCTTCACTCTCCACCCAAATTTGACCCCCGTGCTGCTCTATGACGGTCTTTGCGAGCGCCAGTCCAAGCCCGGTGCCGTCGATCGGGTTTTCCGGATCCTCCACAGCGATCCTGCCGCGGAAAAGATGATCGAACACTCTGGGGAGTTCTTCTTCCGGTATTCCCGGTCCGTTGTCTTTTACGCTGATGGTTACGGTCTCATCGTCCCAGCTGGCGTCGATATCGATCTTTCCGCCATCCTGGGTGAATTTGACTGCGTTGCTCAGCAAGTTGTTCATTACGGAATTCAAGCGTTCCGGGTCCCCCATGATCACCAGGTCCTTCGGGGGAATTTCGAATTTAACGCTGTGGCCTTTCGCATTGGCCAGCGGCCGCAGGTCTTCGATTGCACGCCGGACGAGATCGTTGATCGGGCATGGTTCGTTGATCAAAGTGGCGGTGGATTCCACGCGGATGGTTTCCAGGAGGGAGGTGATCAGATTCGCCATGCTGTCCGTTGCACGCTGCATCATGCTGAGCGCCTTGCGCTGCTGATCGGTGAGGTTCGCTTCCATGAGTAAATCTGCGCCCAGGCGAATGGCGTTCAAGGGATTTTTCAGATCGTGCGCCGCGGTGCCCAGCAAATGGGAACGCATGCGGTCGATCTGCTTGAAGGCGGTAATGTCTTGCATGACGACCACTTTGCCGACGCCGCTGATCTCGCTGATCGTGGCGTGGAGAGTACGATCGCCCGGCGTAGTCACTTCTTGCCGCATGGGCAATTCAATCCGATCGTCCGAGAGAAGTTCCCCCAGGGGATTTTCCGAAAAGACGCTTGCAGCAGGTTGCCCCATGGCATCTTCGGCGTCGATGCGGAACGCCTGGCAGGCCGTTTGATTGATGAGCATGATCTTCGCCGTCAGGTCGGTGAGAACGACGGCGTCGGCGGTTTCGACGAGCGTCGCTTCGAGTTTGCTGCGCTCCTCCGTCACCCGCCGGAAGAGGTTGGCGTTTTCGAGCGCAACAGCCGCCCAGGCAGCAACGGAAGACAGCAGTTGCTGATCCGTTATACCGAAGGCGCCGTCCGGATGGTTGATGGCCTCGATAACGCCCATCACTTCGTCCCTTTGTGCCATCGGAACGCAGAGCACGGAGTTGGTGAGCAAACCCGTCTGACCGTCGATTGCGCTGTGGTAAAGTGGATTCGTTCGAACGTCGTTTACGATCAGCGGTTTCTGGTTGCGCGTCACCCAGCCGGCGATGCCTTCCTCCAGACGGATGGCCACATCGCGGATGCGGACGTGCCTTCCCCCACTGGCTTTTAGCACCAGTTTCTCGCCGCGCTCGTCGAGCAGGAAAAGTACGCACGCTTCCACATCGAGCAGTTTCTGGGTGTTGATCATCGCATTTTCGAGCGCGGCCTCCAGATCGAGGGTGGAGGTAATTTCCCGTCCGATCTCGCCGAGCAACTGAAGCTGATTGGCGCGCGCTTTGGCCGTACTCAGATGTATGGCGTCCTGAATGCCCACTGCGCCGATGTTTACGATGGCATGGCCAAGTTCAATTTCCTGCGGATCGTATTGTTTGCCGGGCTGGTTGTATACGACGCGGACGATTCCCAATGCCTTATTTCCGGTGGCGAGAGGGAAGATGGACGCTGCGGAAATTCCTTCGGACTGCATGATGGCGATATCTTGCGCGGAACCTTTGGCGGGAGAAACGCTGAGAAAAACTGGTTGTAAATTTTCAAGAATCGTCTCGTGTATGGGATAGTCCGGCATGGGATCATCCGAGAGCGGCGTGACGGTTTGCTGCATGCCTTTCGCCAACTGTTGGCGGTATCGATAGGTTTGATCGTTGCCGCTTTCATTGAGGATGAGAATCTCACAGCTGTCACCTGACGTCGCGCTGAGCAGGTGAATGGCGGTTTGCCGAATGGCTTCTTCCGCATCTTTCGTACCGGTGATGGCGTGGCTCGCCTGATACAGCAGCGACAACTTGTGGAGCAGAAAGCTCTGGCTGGCACTTTGTTTCGACAACGATAGAATTTCCGCGGCCCTTGTCGATAGGATGTCGAGGACTGCCAGTTCCTGGAAATCGTAGGTCTTTTTCGAATCGGAAGCCGTAAAAATCAATCCGACGGTTTGACCACCGGTGAAACACGGTGCGCAGGCAATATTGCCGGGAGTGAGAGGCAGCGAAAGGGTACCTTTTCCGTCCTTTGTGAAGGCGGAGTGGTGCTTCGAAAGCGCTTCCTTGAGCACGGGATTTTCAGAAGACGATGTGACTTTTCCGAGTTCGCTGGTCGAGACGCCGATCGACATGCGTGGGAAGAAAGCGGAGCTTTCTTCGTTGTATTCATAAAGCGCAACACGGTCTAGATCAAGCAGCTTTTTGATGAGTTCGAGCAGTTCACTTAAAGCCTGAGAGGGATTATTGAAATCGAAAGTTGCCGTAGAAGCTTGATAGAGTGAACCTCGGGTTGCTTCCGATGACATATCCTGAGACCTCGAAAAAGGATTTGGATGTTGTACTTACAAGCGGATTATGGCATAGAAAAAGAGCACCCGCAATGTTATTTTTCAAAGGTACGACAACCGTCTGACGCTTTTACAATAAACACGGGCCGTCGCTATGCTGCAAATTTCGCCGTGAGCAGAGGAACGAAGATCAACAAGCCGATGATCAGGGAGAAAATGGCCGCAACCAGAACTGCTGCTGCGGCGGCATCCTTGGCCTGACGAGCCAATGGGTGTACGTCCGGGCTCGCAAGGTCGACGGCAAATTCCAAGGCTGTGTTGAAACATTCGGCCAACCACACCATGGCAATAGCCACCAGCAATACGGCCCATTTCCATTTTTCAAGCTGCAGCCACAATCCGGCGGCGACGACCACGATCGTGGCCAGCGCATGGACCCAGGCGTTTTGCTGCGTGCGAATCACGTTTCCCAGGCCCGAGAAAGCATGCTTGAAGGCGGCGATCCATGCGGAGACATTCCGGCGTGAACTCATGCCTCGAGCTCCGAAGGTTCGAATGAGTGACCGTAACTTCTCAGGATCTCCGCTTGTATGCGCCACATGCGGTTTTTTTCGTTACCGTCTTGGTGATCGTAACCGAGCAGGTGCAGCACGCCGTGTATCGTTAGTAGTGACAGTTCCGCTGCCAGGGTCTGATTGGCCTGCTTTGCCTGCTGCTTTGCGATGGGCAGCGCGATGGTGACGTCACCGAAATAAAATTGTCCCGTTTCCGGATCCCGGCTCCCGTCGCTGAAGGCCAGGACGTCGGTCGCCCGATCGATCTGGGCGAAACGGCGGTTCAATTCACGGACCTTCTCGTCACTCGTGAGGACGACGCTCAAAGCGCCCGGCGGTGCATTTTCATGTTCCAATACGGAAATGGCCACGGCTTCCAGGTTTCCGATTTCGTCTTCACAGGAATGGTCATGAACGATCTGAACTTGGTAGGTCATGCTTCCGGCGTCGCGGATAATCTCTGATCTGTCGCGGATGTCGCGGGGGATTGGTTTTCCTGGTTGGATTCGGGATAGCGCAAACGGGGGTGGTAGAAATTCTTCAAGGTGCTGACGAAAGATCGCCGGATGGTGTCGATGTCCCGCAGGGTAAGGTCGGTGCGCGAGAGCTGTTCCTGCGCCAGCCGGTCGTCGATAATCCAGCGTACGAGTTTGTCGAGTTCCTTCTCGTCGGTCGGGACGTCGGCGCGGGCTTTTGCCTCGACGCTGTCGGCGAGCATCAAAATCGCCGTCTCTCGCGACCGGGGTCTTGGCCCAGGATAGGTAAACGCTTTACGATTGACGAGATTGCTATCGCCGTTGGCTGCATTCAACGCCTGATTGTATTGAAAACTCGTTCCCAAAGTACCGTGATGTTCGGCGATGAAGTCTTTAACGCGCTGCGGCAGGTGGTATTTTCGAGCGAGCTCGAGGCCGTCAGATACGTGCTGGATGATCACGGAAGCGCTCGTTTCCGGATCGAGCTGATCGTGTACGTTCTGCCCGGGAATCTGATTCTCGATGAAGTATTGTGGATGGATTGCTTTACCGGCGTCGTGGTACAGCGCGCCGACGCGCGTGAGCAGGGCGTTCGCACCGATCGCGCGGGCAGCTTGCTCGGCCAGATTCGCTACTTGAAGGCTGTGCTGATACGTCCCCGGCGCCTTATTTAAGACCAACTGCAGCAAGGGATGGTCCGGCCGCGAGAGTTCGATCAATTGCAGGCTGGTCGTCATCCCCAGGAGACTTCCCACCAGGAGCAGAAAACCAAAGGCCAGACTTGCCGAAAGCATGCCAGACAGCACGGCGGCTCCCAAGAGGGTAAGCTTTCCGAGCAGGTCCGTCGCAGGATCGGGGAAGCGGAAGATGGCGACGATGAAGGCACCGGAAATGGCTACGACCAGGCCGGACCAGAAGAATGCACTCAACCTTTCGGCGCGTCCGATGACGAGGCAGGCCAGCGAGGCGCTGACCATCATGTACAGACTGACCTCCAGGCCACGGGGTGTCAGGAAGCCCGCGAGTGCGCCGATGACCATGGAGGTAACGATGCCCATGCCCGGACTGAAAATTATGGTGAGCAGCATCGGTACCGTGGCTGCCGGGAAGATGTACGGCAGTACGGTGTGATCGGGCAGCATGAGCTGCATTACGAATGCAACGAAGATGAAAATCAAACTCAGCATGGTGGCCAGGCGCACGTTTCGGATTTGGCTGCCGTGCACCCGGTGTGCGTAAAGCGTCCAGGTGCCGCCGAGAATGAGCACCAACAAGGCGCGGATAGCGACCGTACGAGCCGTGTTGGGGGCGTCGAGCAGTCCGTACGTCTGTAATCCTTCGACGTCGAGCGGGGTGACGATGTCGCCGCGATTGACGATCATTTCACCATTGGCGTAAGACTTACTGACCGATTGAACGGCTTCCCGGGCTGCCGCTTTTGCGTTCTCGGTGGCTTCTGCGTTGTACCTGCTGTTGGGCGCCACGAAGGCCGAGGCCAATTGGCTCACGATTTGGGATTGCGTACTCGGCAGTGTGATGCTCACAAGCGCGGGGACACGACGGCGGGCTTCTTCGACACGCCCTTCACGAATTTCGCTGCGCATTACTTGTTCCAGAACTGAAGTAGCCTCGAGTTTGATGGATTCCCACGTCGAATCGGGGAAGTACAAGATCGCTTCGGCCTGGTCCGTATCGAGGGTTACGTTTTCGATCGCAGCCAGGTCGGACAACTTCTGCTCTGGTGTAGCGATCGTGTCCGCACGTATGTTGTCGATGTATTGCAATGCGGTTTGTAATTTATCAAGCTGCTGCCGGGCGACGTTGGTGTCGGGTGGGTCGTAGATGTCGCTGACCTCGGCGGCAGCCGATTGGCGAGCCTCTTCGAGCAAAACCTCGCTGTTGTAGGTCAATGCGTAAGGCGCCAGAATGTCTTGGCTGGAGACGCTTCCGACCTCGAGATTGTAGGTAGATCCGCGTTCGGAAGACGGCAGCGAGATGATGGCAATCGTGCCGACGAGACCCAACACGAGTATCAGCCACAGCCTGGCTGCAAGCCAGGCTGATTTAAGCCGAAGCATAAAAGAGAAACGAGTGTTCTTGGTTGATTTCGTCATCTGAATCTAGGATGCGCTCAAAATTCCCTGCACGAGCTCACTGACCATTTTCCCGTCGGCTCGACCCTGGATGCGCGGCATGATGGCCTTCATCACTTTCCCCATGTCGGCCGGGCTTTCTGCCCCGACTTCGTCGATGGTTTCCTGAACCAGATCCTTCAACTCATCTTCGGAAAGCGCCTGGGGCAGATATTCCTGCAGCACTTCGATTTCGGCTTGCGTGCGTTCAACCAGGTCGTCTCTCCCGGCTTGCTTGGCCTCATCGACGCTTTCCTGCCGTGATTTCACTTCTTTCTGAATCAAGCCCAGAATGGCGGGATCGTCGAGCTCCGCCTTGTGGTCGACTTCTGCGAGTTTCAAGCTTGCCATGACCATACGCAGCGTCCTCTTGCGCAGGTCGTCCTGCTTCAACATGGCCTGTTTAAGGTCGTTTTGTAATTGCTGTTTCATCTTCATGTCCACATTATACCGGCCAGGCGGCGGCAAAGATAGCAAGACTTTCGTTAGAATCAGCATCTCGCAGGCGTGCCGGGGTGGAATATCTGTTCTGCCTGCATTCCCCCTTGCTCGGCGAGAGATACCAGCCGGACGGTGGTGACCCGATTCCACAGATCGTTTTCGCTGGAAGCATGGACGCGAATATAGTTGTCCGTCAATCCGCAAACGTCCCATCGTCGCGGAGTCGTCTGCTGGCTGCGTATCCAGAGAACGGGCACCGCCTCACCGATGAATTTGGACATATACGCCTGGCTGGAAGCTGCCGCGATCGATTTGACCTTTCGTGCGCGTGCACGGGCGACCTGCGCCGATACATACCCGGGGAGTCGTACTGCGGCCGTACCCGGTCTGGGGGAGTACGTGAAAACATGTATGCCGCTGTATTCCATGGCCTCGATGAAATCCAGGCTTTCCATGAAGTCTGCATCCCGTTCCCCAGGAAACCCGACAATCACGTCCGTCGTGACGGCCAGGTCCGGGATCTCCTGGCGTGCTCGACGGATCAACGCCGCGTAGCGTAGTGGGGTGATGGGACGTCCCATGCGGTGGAGAATCCGCTCTGAACCCGACTGCAGTGGCAGATGCAATTGACGACACAGGCGCGGATCTTCCCACAACGCGAAAAAGTCTTGTGGAAGATCCCAGGGTTCGAGAGAGGACAGACGCAGGCGGGCGATGCTCGTCGTGTCGAGGATGCGCTTCACCAGGAAACGCAGATCCATGTCTTCGGATAAATCCTTCCCATAGGCACTCAGTTGAACGCCGCTGAGTACGATTTCCTTTACGCCGCCGTCGATCGCAAAACGGATCTCCTCGAGGATTGTATCGGGCGGTTCACTCCGCGCTGCGCCGCGCGCCAGTGTGGTGATGCAGTACGTGCAGTGATTATCGCAACCGTCCTGGACTTTAATGAAGGCACGCGTCCTGCGCCGGTTCCCCGGAAGAGGGTTTCGTGTCGGTGGTTTCCCTGGTCGTTTCAGCGGGATTCCACCGCCCAATTCAGCGACCAGATCCTCCTTGGACGAATTCGGCACGACCCAGGTCACACCCGGCAGCGCCGCAGCGGCGTTCGGTTCCATGCTGCTCCAGCAGCCGGTAAGCACGATCTTCGCCCGTGGATTCAGCCGGTGGGCATGACGAGCTTTGCTGCGGGAATCGGCGGCGGCGGCCCTCGTTACCGTGCAGGTATTGATCACGATCAAATCGCTCTCTTCTGGGGAAGCGACGAGCGTATGTCCTGCGCGTTGAAAATCCCGCGCAAGGCGTTCGAGTTCACTCTGGTTCAGCTTGCAGCCTACACTGTCGAGATGTACGTTCATGGCACTCCGGAAACCAGTTGGATGCTCTTTACGGTTTGGAAACCGAGAAGTTATCGAATTCGATTTCCACCTCGGGTTCAGCGAAGGTGCCTACGATCAGACCCGCGTCCCCTTCGGGCCATTTTTCGGTTTCTTCTGCGCTGGCGACGAGGACGCCGTTCACGTACAGCCGCAGTCTTTCACCGTCACAAACGGCGCGGATCAGGTTGCTCGTGTTTCCCGTTTGGACGACGTCGGCAGGCTGCATCGTGTCCTCACTGAGCAAGATGCCTTCTCCGTTCTTGTGCACGCCTATCCCTGCGTAGCCGTCGCTCGAAATGACGAAGAAGTAGAAGTTATCCGCATCCTGGTAGCGGCAGACGACGCCGTATATATTGTCGTCGGGTCCAGCAACCTTCTTGGCGATCACTTCGATGCGCACGTCTGTAAGATCGAGATGAGGACGGGCCCACACCTCTGTGTCCGCTGCAAAGAGGCGAACGTGGTAGGTGCCTTGCTCGTAATCCACGCTGTAAACGTCGTCGTGATACCGATCCCAGCCACTTTCCGGCCTGGAGAAGTCGTCCTGAAACAGGATGGCGCCCGATTCGCTCTCGGGCACAAACCATCTGCAGGCTGGAAGCAGGATCAGCAGCACGAGACAGCACAACCGGAGTGGATAGCGTATTTTCTGCAATACGGTCTCCTTTGCGACCGCATTCTAGCATAGAAAAATTGCCCGCACGGTCGACGAGAATCGTGTATCGATTCCGATGCAGCTTCTGCTATCGGCTTCAGAATGCAGGCGCGCTTCCAAACTCAGGGTGAATACTGAAGGGTCTGGAGCATGCGCCCGGCGAGTTCATGGATCGCGCCGTCGGGGTCGAGAAGCCGGGCATATTCCCAGGCTGCACGGGCGCGGTCGGGATCGCCTTGCATGCGGCGCAGGAGACCAAGGTAGTATTGGGTCTCGGCGAGTTTGGGGTTCATTTGGACGGCTCGCCAGAGCAGCCGTTCCGCCAGGTCGAAATTCCCCAGGGTTAAATGTGCATATCCAAGCAGCACGAGGCCGGCCGGGTTTTGCCTGTCGAGCAGCAGTGCGTTGCGGGCTGCGGGAATTCCCAGCGTTTGAATCTCGATGCCGCGTTCGATCGAAAATCGCGCCAGCAGGTACCAAAACTGTGCATCCTCGGGGGCGAGGGTGACGGAGATTCTCAGCGCGTTTTTGGCCGCCTCGAGATCCCCGAGGTCGGCGAATACCTGTGCGAGCTGTGCGCTGATCGCCGGATTGGTCGCGTCGAGTCGGGCGGCGATCTCCAGGTAGATCTTGGCGATCGTGGGCTGAGCTTTCATCTGCCAATGGTAGGCGAGGAAAGCGTATGCCAGGGGATTTTGAGGTTGTTCGGAAACAGCAGTTTGCATGTGTTCGAAACCATCCTGGCCGCTTCTATCGAGGGCCAATCCCAAGTAGGCATGGGCCTGCGCGTATTCCGGGTCGAGGGCGAGCGCCGCTTCGAAAGCCCATACGGCCGGCGTCCATTCGGTGTACCGTGTCAGTGTCTGTCCGACACTCGCGAGCGTGTAGGCGGGCAAATTCGCCTCGCGGGCGTCTTCGATTGCGCGGATGAGGGCGGAGGCGAGGGGAATCGGCTCCTCAGAAAGCTGTTGGGCTTTTCGAAGAGGGTCGATGGCGTCTTCGGGCTGCGTTGCAGCGAGCAAGATTCCCAGCTGCAGATAAGACTGTGGATCTTCGCCGCCGAGTTCGATCCATTCTTCGAGGACGGAACGGGCAGAAGTGAGATCGTTTTGATTCCAATAGTGCCGCAGCAGCGCCTGGTAGTACGCCGTCTCGTCCGGGCAGGATCCATTCGCTTTCTGCCATGCCTGTTCGGCGCTTGGAATCTCGTCCTGCATGATATCGGCCTGCGCTTCCAAACAATAAATCCCGGAATCGGGTGCAAGGGGATGGTACAGTTCCAGGTGGAGCAGCGCCCGTTCTGCTTCCTCGCTGCGCAGCGCGATCGAAGCCGCCTGCAGATGTGCGCTCCAGAGTGCGGGCTCGAGACTGATCGCCGCTTCCAGCGAGTCGAGCGCGGTGGTCCATTTGCTTCTGGATAACGCTTGGCTCGCAGCGCGTACGTGTTCGCTCAGCGGGATGAATACCGCGGATGGGCTGAGTGCGGTCAGGGCAAGGACCGCCAGGAAAATATGTGGCCAGCGGGATCGTACAGCTTTGGGCAAAGGCTTCTCTCTACATTTTGCGCCTATTATAGCCTTTCGACCGCAATCCCGTTGCTGCGGGTTTTCGCGCCGTGGGATCGAGCGCTCTACTCGGTGCTGCATCGATGAGAGTCCAGAGGTTGTTGTGGCAGGAGGGAGAAGCTATAATCGATAATGAAAGCCAGAGCGGTCCACGATCATCGGACTGCTCGACCACAGTGAAATGAGCGGACGAGGGAATCCGTTATTACATACGTCTGATATATTCAGCTCAATCCGGCGAGGGGAAACTCTGACGATCGCACCCGACACGATGCCCAGGAGATCAACAGTAATCTTCCTGGGCGTTGAATTTTCAAGCCCGGATGGGCTCGATTTCTCGAGCAGGAAGGGAGGTGGAAAAGGCGCCGTCCACAACTCAATCAGACATGCACTTCCAGAATCGAAGAATTCGGGAAAACTCAATCCAGGAAGGAGGACCACTTGAACATCGTAGTGTGTGTCAAGCAAACCGCAGACACTGCGGCGACGGTCACGGTCGAAGACGGGAAGATCTCCTGGGGAGATACGCCCTTGATACTCAATCCCTGGGATGAATACGCCGTCGAAGAGGCGCTGCGTATCAAGGAGAAACACGGCGGAAAAGTGACCGCTCTCAGCCTCGGACCCGAGAGAGCCAAGGAAGCTCTTAAACAAGCCCTGGCGATGGGGTGCGATGAAGGGATTCTCGTAAGCGATCCGGCATTTGCAGGCGCGGATTCGCTCGTGGTTTCGAAGATCATCGCTGCGGCCATTCAGAAGATCGAAGATGTCGACATGGTATGTTTCGGCCGGGCTTCCGTCGACAGCGATACCGGCATGACGGGATCGCAGGTCGGCCGCCGCCTGGGATGGCCGGCGCTCAATCTGGTCGCCGAGATTACGGCCCTGGATCTGCAGGGGAAAAGCATATCCGTCGAGCGCATGCTGGAAGAGGGCCGGCAGCAGGTGCGCGCTTCCCTGCCGGCCGTCGTGAGCGTCGTCAAGGAAATCAACGAGCCGCGTTATCCGTCTTTCATGGGAATCCGCAAGGCATCGAAAGCGGAGATCCCCATCTGGTCGAAAGACGACATCGGGCTGGGCGAGGTGCCACCTTCTGCCGTCGAATGGCCGCAGGTATTTGCGCCTCCCAAAGTCGAAACGGTGGTCGAAATGATCGAGGGCGATACGCCTGAGCAGAAAGCGGTCAAACTGGCAGATCGTTTGCTCGAGGAGAAGGTGATCTAATGACGAACAAGGTATTTGTCTACATCGATCACTTCGAAAATCATGTGGCTCCGGCTTCGTTCGAAGCGCTGGGCGTCGCGCGCCAGATGGCCGAGACGCTCGGCGGCGGTGTGTCGGCCGTGGTGCTCGGTCAGGACGTGGATGACGTCGTCAAACAGGCAGCAGCGTACGGCGCGGATGTGGTCATTAAAGGGGATGATCCGGCGCTGAAGGACTTCCGCGGCGAGGCTTACGCCAACGTGCTTTCCCCGATCGTCGCCGATGCAGAAGTGCTGCTCTTTCCGACCTCGGGACGCACGCGGGAGTTGGCCGGCCTGGTGGCCGTCGATCTGGAGACCGGAGTCATCCCAGACGTGATCGACTACGAATTCGATGGCGCCAGTGTACTCGCCACGCGGCCGATCTACGCCGGGAAGCTGTTGACCAAGGTGGTTTGCCGAGAGCGACGACCGCAAATCCTGACCCTGCGGAGCCGTGCCTTTCCCGGGCCGGAAGCCGATTCGGGCCGCAGCGCTGAGATCGTCGAAGCCGAAGTCGACGCGGGCGATGTGGCGACCGAGGTGATTGGATATCGTGAATCGCAGAGCGGGGTCAGCTTGACCGACGCGGCGATCATCGTTTCAGGCGGCAGGGGTGTTTCCAACCGGCCTTCGCTCGTGCCCCCGGCAGAAATCAGCGATGAAGCCGAGCAGGAAATCTGGCGCGCGCAGCAGGGTTTCAAACTTGTCCGCGACCTGGCGGAAGTGCTCGGGGCGGCGGTCGGCGCAAGCCGGGCTGCTGTAGATGCGAAATACGTTCCGTACGACCGTCAGGTAGGCCAGACGGGCAAGGTCGTTTCCCCGGATTTGTACATCGCCGCGGGCATTTCCGGAGCAATCCAACATCTCGCCGGCATGCGTACGTCGAAAACGATCGTCGCGATCAACAAGGACGCCGACGCGCCGATCTTCAAATTGTCCCGTTTTGGCGTCGTCGGTGATTTGTTCGACGTATTGCCGCCCCTGACGCAGGCTTTGAAGGAACGCCTGGGCAAGTAAGCTTCGGGTCTCGTGCGACGGCGCAGGACGCAAGAAATACGGATAGGTCATGTGTGATCTCATGGCGCGTCTATGAGTTTTATTCTCCCGGGTTCGATTCCAAACGATGGAGGATTGCAGCAATGACAGAATCCGCATCCGAGGCTTTGAGCATCTTACGTGATGGGAATTTATTTCAATGGTATGTCATTCCGTTGTTTGCCCTCGTCGTCTATGTTTACGCCGTCGAGGTGGAAAAACGCAATTGGCGCCTGATTTTTGCAGGATTGGCGTTCTGGGGTATGGATTGGTTCAACGAAATCTGGAACGGATTGGTGTTTCATTTCACCCAAAAAGCCCCGGTATGGGGCGCGCCCGGTCAAACGGCCTATTTGATCTTGATCGGCTTGAACATCGAAATCTGCTTCATGTTCGCCATCGCCGGTATCACCTTTTCGAAATTGCTTCCTCTCGACAAGCGCATGAAGGTCCTGGGGATCCCCAATCGGATTGCGGCGGCGATCATCGGATCGGCGTTTTGTGTCTTCGTCGAGTTACTGCTGCACCGCACCGGAGCGCTTGCCTGGGATTACTCCTGGTGGAACGCGGGTGCGCCGTGGTTGATCTTCCTGATCGGATATCTCCCTTTCTTCTTGGTGTCCTTCTGGGTGTTCGACATGGAGCGACTTCGCAAGCAGGCGGTCACGGTAGGGACGATCTTCGCAGTGGACGTTGCGGGATTGATCCTTTTCATGGGTATCTTGAATTGGATCTGACCGAGCGGAACGGCAAGGTGTTGCACTTTTAATGTTGACGCGTCTTGGCAGCATCTCGATATTTCACGTCACCCTCGCAGGGATCGGCTGCGGTTTTTCGATCCTGGCCGTTTTCGTAGTCACATTCTTGCTTTTCGTCTCCCCCTTTGGTCCATCCGAAAGCGGAGAAGTGACCATCCAGGTCGAGCCTTATCTCACGGAACTGGCGGGGGATACGCCCACATCCTTCCCGACCGAAAGCGCCACGGTTTCGGCCACCGAAACCCGCTGGATGTCGCCGCCCACGGGAAAAATCGTCTACACCTGCTTCCTGGAAGGATATGACGACATCTGCATCATGGATGCGGACGGCGGCAACCAGCGACGTTTGACGAGCGTGGAGGCCACGGATTTCTACGCCTCGCTTACGCCGGATGGCTCGTCCATTCTGTTCTCCTCCAGACGCATCGAGGGGTTCCAGATTTACCGCATGGATCTCGAAGGTGAGAATCTCGAGCGCCTCACGGAGGGGCTTGGAAGCCTGTATGCGCCTTCGATGTCGCCGGATGGGACCACGATCGTTTTCGTCAGCGAAAGAGAGGGGAGCCAGAGCATCTGGGTGATGGACAGGGACGGCAGCAATCCTCGAGTCGTCACGGAAAGCGACTGGGACGACATCGATCCGGAGTGGTCGCCGGACGGGACGATGATTTCGTTCGCTTCCAATCGATCGGGATCGCGCCAGCTCTACGTCATGAACGCGGACGGCACCGATATCCGCAAAGTCACGCCGGATCTGCCGGACATGGGCGGGCGGAACGATTGGTCACTCGACGGAAAAATGCTGACGTTCTATGCCGGCCCTCGCCCGGATCGGGACATTTATTTGATCGATGTCGATGGAGGAAATTTACGCCAGCTTACGGACGGCGGAGATAATCTGGGACCTTCCTTCTCCCCCGACGGGAATTGGATCACCTTCACCTCGTATCGAGACGGCAACAACGAAATCTACATTATGAACATCTATGGTGATCAGGTGACCCGACTTACGGAAAACGCGTGGCCGGAATGGCAGCCTCGCTGGGGGCCATGAAGCACTGGTCGGGTCTTTAACGACTGCATCTGTTCTGCTAGAATCAGATGAGCTTCATCGAGCGGAGGAGTGCATGATGAAAACGGGTGCGTTCACTTTCGTCCTACATTCGCATATTCCATACACCCGCCAGGCAGGCCGCTGGCCGCATGGGGAGGAATGGATCCACGAGGCGACTGCGGAAACCTATATTCCGCTGCTCGATGCGCTCAACGATCTGCATTCGAAAGGCATTCCCGCCCGTCTGACGCTGACGCTCACGCCGGTCTTGCTCGAACAACTGGCCGATGAAGACGTACGGGCGAACTTCGTCAACTACCTGGACGAGAAGATCGGGGCGGCTTCTCAAGATGTTGAACGCTTTGAGGCGGCGAACAACGACGACATGCGTGCGCTGGCGAAGATGTATCGGGACCTGTACGCGGGTATCCGCGACCGCTTCCTGCACAAGTACGGACGGGATTTGATTCAAGCCTTTCGCCACCTGCAAAACCAGCGGCTGATCGAGATCGCCACCTGTGCTGCGACCCACGGCTATCTGCCGCTGCTCGAGCGTGACGAATCGATCAATTTGCAGCTCCGCACGGCCGTCGAAAGCTACAAGCGGCATTTCGGCCGGGCGCCTCGGACGATTTGGCTGCCCGAGTGCGCCTACCGTCCTGGCTACATCACGCCGGACGGCCGGATGCGTCCTGGGATCGAAGACTTTCTTGAACGCCACGACCTGCGCCTCTTTTTCGCCGAGACGCACATGATCGAAGGCGGGCGACCGGTCGGCGTCGCTGCCGGAGATGCCATCGGGCCCTATCAGTCCGTGACGCGCCGCTATCTCGTACCGGCGACCGAATTCGAGGCCGCGGAAGCGGCGACGACGTTCCTGCCTTATCTCGTGGGGCGTTCCAACGTAGCGGTGCTGGGGCGCAACAATCAAACGGGTTTGCAGGTGTGGAGCGGGGAGTGGGGATACCCCGGCGATTACGACTATCGAGAGTTTCACAAGAAAGACGGCACATCCGGGATGCAGTACTGGCGCATCACGGGCGCGAATGCCGATCTGGCCGACAAGGAAATTTATCAACCCGAGGCGGCGTCGGGTAAAGTGACGCAGCACGCCGAACATTTCACCCATCTGGTGGAGCAGATCCTCGGCGAATTCAACCGCGACAGCGGTCGGTATGGGATCGTGTGCTCGAATTACGATACGGAGCTGTTCGGGCATTGGTGGTTCGAAGGCGTGGAATGGCTGCGCCAGGTCTTGCATCACCTGGCGGAATCCGAAAGTGTTGAATTGACGACCGCCTCGTCCTACCTCAATGCGCATCCCCCACAGACGTCTCTCGAGTTGATGGAGGGTTCCTGGGGAGCCGGCGGGACGCATTTTGTCTGGGACAATGCGGACACGGCTTGGATGTGGCCGATCATTCACGAGTCGGAAGACCGCATGCTGGCCGCCGTCGAGACTCATCCAAAGGCGCGCGGCGTGAAGCGGAAGATCCTCGATCAGGCGGCGCGCGAATTGCTGCTGCTGCAGTCTTCCGATTGGCCCTTTCTCGTCACGACCGGACAGGCGAACGAATATGCCATCCAACGCTTTCAGGAGCACGTCGAGCGCTTCAATTTGCTTCTCGATTCCCTGGAACGCGAGAATCCGGATGGGGAAACGGCTGAAAGACTGTGGGAGCGAGATAAGATATTCCCGGAAATCGACTACCACTGGTTTCAACCATGAAGGTTCTCTTCCTCGCTGCGGAGGCGACTCCCTTCGTTAAGGTCGGGGGCCTGGCGGACGTCGCCGGTGAATTGCCGCGTGCACTGACTGCGCTCGGTGTAGACGTCCGCCTGTGCTTGCCCTTCTATCCTTCGATTCGTAAAGCGGGATTCGAGACTCGTCCCATCCTCGATTTGAGCGTTCGGCGACGGGATGGGGAAATCCCCGCCTCCGTCCATCAACTTGAACGGCAGGGACTGTGCGTCGATTTCATCGACTCTGAACCAGTCCGGAGCGACACTTCCATTTATGGAAACACGCGCCAGGAAGGGAAGAAATTCACGCTCACTTCGTTGGCGGCCTTGCAGACCTGCCGGGCATTGGATTGGAAACCCGATATCGTTCATGCGAATGACTGGCATACAGCGGCAGCGATCGTCTGGTTGACTCGAAATCGTGAAAGCGACTTCTTCTGGCAGGACGCGATCGGCCTTTTCAGCATTCACAACCTGGCTTACATGGGAGCCGGAACGGAGAACGTACTCACGGATTTTGGCTTACCTCCCGTTAAAGATTCCCGCCTTCCGGATTGGTCGCGCCATAGGCCGCTGGCGATGGCGCTGTCACAAGCGGATTGGCTGTCGACGGTGAGCCCGAGCTACGCAGGCGAGATTCAAACCGCCGAATTTGGCTACGGATTGGAAACCCTTCTGCGTGCGCGAAGGAAACGATTGGTAGGGATCGTGAACGGCATCGATACCCAGGTTTGGAATCCCGCGCTCGACGAGGCACTGCCGGTTAATTATTCGGCCGATGACCTCGCCCCACGACGTGAGGTGAAGCGAGCCCTCCAGGAGCAGCTCGGTCTTGCGGCAGACGAAGCCGTTCCCTTGCTCGGCATGGTGACGCGTCTGGATCAGCAGAAGGGGGTCGATCTGGCGCTGGAAGCGCTCGAGCTGCTCGGAGAAGAATCCTGGCAGTTCGTTTTACTCGGCACGGGAGCGGAGGCGTACGAACGTCAGGCGCAGGATTTTGGAGAGGCTTTTCCTGAGCGGGTGCGTGTGGTTCTGCGCTTCGATGCGCCGCTGGCGCGCAGGATCTACGCCGGGAGTGACGCACTGCTCGTTCCTTCCCGTTATGAACCATGCGGATTGACGCAGTTGATTGCCATGCGCTACGGCTGCGTTCCCGTAGTGCGCGAGACCGGAGGGCTGAAAGACACCGTCACACCCTACGGCCGTGATCGGGGCACGGGCTTTCTCTTCAAGTCTGCCGATGCGCAGTCCCTGGCAGCAGTCGTTCGAGAGGCGCTCGGGGTCTACCGGGATTCAACCAAATGGAAGCGCCTGCAGTTACGCTGTATGGCGCAGGATCACTCCTGGCAAATCACAGCCAGACAGTATCTCCAGCTTTATGAGCGAGCTGCGGCGGACAGATCCCATGCGTGATGAAAACCCGCAAAAATCGGAACGCGCGAGCGGCGTCCTGCTCCATCCGATTTCACTGCCCTCCACTCACGGGATCGGCGATTTGGGACCGGCTGCCCGGCGCTGGATTGAATGGTTGGGCGAATCCGGTTGTGCTTTGTGGCAGATGCTGCCTCTGGGTCCGCCAGGCTACAGCGAATCGCCCTATCAGAGCTACTCGTCCTTCGCCGGGAATCCACTGCTCATCAGCCTGGATATCCTGGTCGATGATGGTTTGCTGACGCAGCAAGATTTAAGTCCTCGACCCGATTTTCCGCCCGGGCGGATCGTCTACAACGACGTGACGGCGTTCAAGTACGCTGTACTCGATCTCGCGGCTGAACGGTTTTTCGGCGGTGCGAACGAAACTTTGATGCAGGTCTTCGAAGCCTACGAAGATGAAAATCGGGATTGGTTGGACGACTTCGCGCTCTTCATGGCGCTCAAGGAGGCACACGGCGGGTCGCCCTGGACGTCCTGGGAAACAGAATTGCGCGCCCGCCAGCCCGATGCGATTGCACGCGCGGCGCGAGAGATGGCATCCGTCGTAAACAAGTACCGTTTTCACCAATTCGTCTTTTCCCGGCAGTGGCAGTCCATTCGCCAGCGAGCACGGGCCATAGGCGTGAAATTGATTGGCGATCTGCCCATCTACGTGGCCCACGACAGCGTGGATACCTGGGTGCATCCGGAGTTGTTTCAACTGGATGCGCACGGCATGCCGACCTACGTCGCCGGTGTGCCTCCGGATTACTTCTCTCCCACCGGCCAACGCTGGGGGAACCCGCTTTACCGCTGGGAGCAGATGCAGGCG
Source organism: Anaerolineales bacterium (assembly GCA_034430695.1). Taxonomy (GTDB): domain Bacteria; phylum Chloroflexota; class Anaerolineae; order Anaerolineales; family E44-bin32; genus WVZH01. The sequence goes on from DAOUEE010000062.1 coordinate 20,390, forward strand.
AATGACTTCCACTGGTGGGTTCGCCGCTTTCAGTCCGTGCTTCGCTGGGTGGATCTGGTCCGCTTCGATCATTTCCTGGGTCTCAACCGCTACTGGCAGATTCCGGCGGTCAACTCGACGGCGGAGCAAGGAGATTGGCGGCCTGCGCCGGGAGCGGAATTGTTGACCACGCTGCGGGATGAGTTGGGTAGTTTGCCGATCATCGTGGAAGATCTGGGCCTCGTCACCCCGGAGGTGGAAGCACTGCGCGACCGCTTCGGCTTGCCGGGCATGAAGATCTTGCAGTTTGCCTTCGACGGCGATTCCGAAAATCCTTTCCTGCCCAATCACTATCCGTCGAACTGTGTGGCCTACACGGGCACCCACGACAATGATACTGCACGCGGTTGGTACGAAAATGCGCCGGAACCAATCCGCGATCGTGTTCGGCGTTATACTGGGAGTGACGGAACGCACGTAGCCTGGGACATGATTCGCACCCTGTGGGACTCCAAAGCCGATCGTACGTTGGCGCCGATGCAGGACGTACTGGAGTTGGGCAACGAGGCGCGCATGAACCTTCCGGGAACGAGCTCCGGAAATTGGTGCTGGCGCATGCGGGAGAGCCAGTTGACCCAGCAGCTCGCCGAAAAGATGCGTGGATTGAATGAAGCAACGGACCGTTTGAGGTAATGAGAGCTGTTTGGTAAAGGCGCCCACATATTTTCCAATACGCCGCACCAAGTCCAGATTATTTCTACGGCCTCGAATCTTGGGAATGGAGAGAAACGATATGTTTATCGGCGTTTTGAGTGACAGTCACGATAATATCTGGAAACTCGATCAGGCGCTGCCGCACTTACGGCAAGCGGACGTCGTACTCCATTGCGGTGATTTATGTGCGCCCTTCATGGTCACCCGTTTGGGACATGGGCTGCCCCAGGTGCCCGTTCACATCGTCTGGGGGAACAACGACGGTGATACGTATCTCATCGCGCAGAAAGCGAGTGCCTTCCCGGCGATCACCCTGCACGGGGTGCTGGCGGAAGTCGAATTGGATGGGTTGGTCGTGGCCGTGAACCATTACCCGGAGATTGCTCGCGGCCTGGCGTTATCGGCGGCTTACGATATCGTTTGCTACGGGCATGATCACACCGCAAACGAGGAAATGCTCGGCGATTGCGTGCTGCTCAATCCTGGTGAGCTGATGGGCATGAACGGCCGCAGTTCGATCGCACTCGTTGATTCCGAGTCGAGAAAAGTGCGTTTCGTCGATCTGTAAAACCTATCGACCGTACGGCAAGAATCACGATCTGACTTCTAATTCGAAAGGCACTCCATCTGGCGGATATTTACGATTCGCGGCGTCATTTCGAGCTGGTTCGATCGCTCGAACCTTTTCATCGATCCAGCGACGATTTGCATCGCACGATTTGCGGTAGATCGATTTTATCGGCAGGACGATGGACGTGGCGTGCTGTCTCTCGGAGGAGTAGAAGTATCGTTCGCCAATTCCCAAAATCCGCAAGATTCGGGTGGAATAGCGCAGATGTTTCTTGTATGCTGTAGTTATGAATGAGTGGATCGTAAAACAATCGGATCACTACAGACTCGTTGAGCATGCGATCGAGTATCTGGAACGCAATTTTCGAGGTCAACCCAGCCTGGATGAGATCGCGGCAAGCGTGAACTTGAGCAAGTTCCATTTTCAGCGCTTGTTCAAGCGCTGGGCGGGCGTGACGCCGAATCAGTTCTTGCGCTATCTCACGGTCGAATATGCCAAAGGCCGCTTGCGCGAATCACAAAGCGTCTTCGATGCGGCCCAGGATGCGGGTCTGTCCGGTGCGAGCCGCTTGCACGACCTTTTCGTCACTTTCGAAGCCATGACCCCGGGAGCGTACAAGCAGTTGGGGAAGGGCCTGGATATCTCTTTCGCTTTCCTTCCCACACCTTTTGGTGAATGCTTGCTGGCAGCGACGCAACGGGGGATTTGCGCACTGCAGTTTCCGACCCATGAAGACCGCGAAGCGAGTCTCCTGGAACTGATGCGCGAGTGGCCGCAGGCTGAGTTCATCGAGGACCGGCGCGGGTTGGTGCCCGTCGTCCAAAGAATCTTCGCACCACTGAGCGTGGATAACCCCAGGAAATTTCATCTTCTGCTCAAAGGGACCAACTTCCAGATCCACGTCTGGCGGGCGCTGCTGGCGATTCCGAGTGGCGCGATGGTGACTTATCAAGACGTGGCGGCTTACATATCCAACCCCTCTGCCACACGAGCGGTGGGGAATGCGGTCGCTCACAATCCGATCAGCTACATCATTCCCTGCCATCGCGTCATACGCAAGGTCGGTAAAATCCACAATTACCGCTGGGGCGCGGCGCGCAAGAAGGCCATGCTGGGATGGGAAGCGAGCCGGCTGGAAAGTGCAGTGGTTCGAGCGTAGCTTGATATCACAGGTCCTTTACCCCATCACGACTTCGACGCGGTTCTCCTCCGCCAACTGATCCGCCGGAAGCAGATTGTCTTCCAATGCGGAACCATTGAGTGTCATCGACTTGATCCCTCGGCAGACGCTGTCCGGATTCTTGACTTCGATATCGACCGTCTTGCCGCGGAAGCGGCGGGTCGCTTTGAATCCGTCCCAAGTCCTGGGAATACAGGGATCGATACGCAATCCGTCGGCTTCCGGCCGAATGCCCAGTATGTACTGCGTCATGCTGTAGTAGAACCAGGCCGCTGCGCCCGTGAGCCAGGACGTGCGGGTGTTGCCCGCCCGGGGCGAGAACACGGAGTACGTAGTCTGCGCCTGCACGTAGGGCTCGCTTTGGCGGATTTCCGCCCGTTCGTTGTAACTCGCCGGCATGCACGCTCGCAAGTACTCGTAGGCGCGGTCCCCGTTCCCCAGCATGCACTCCGCCATGATGCCCCAACCCTGCGTGTGGTGGAAGATGCCGGCATTTTCCTTGATGCCCGGGTTGAAGACGATGGCGCGCATGACGTCGATGGAGGTGTGGATAAACGGCGGCGCGCAGAGCATGAGGCCGTGCGGTGTGGCCAGGAGTTCCTTTACCGATTGCATGCAGCGAGAGGCTTGTTCCGGCGTGGCGGCGTCGCTGATGACGGACCAAACCTGTGTGTTGAAGTAGATCTGGCCTTCCTCGAACTCGTGGGTACCGTACACCTTGCCTCGATCGTCGATGGCCCAGATGAACCAATCGCCGTCCCAGGCACTGGCTTGAATCTTGCCATCCAATGTGTCGCGTTGGGCGAGCGCCCATTCACTTTCGTCTTGTTTGCCTAGTCTCTCGGCGATCCCGGCGTAGATCGTCAAACCCAGACGCACCTGAAAGGCGACGAAGAGACTCTCGCCTTGATATCCCAGGTGCAGACAGTCGTTCCAATCCGCCGCCAATCCGCAGGGAAGCCCGTTCCTGCCGGTGCGTTCCAGGTTGAATTCCAGGGCGCGGCGCAGGTGGCCGAACACCGTTGCTTCTCCCCGGTCGGCGTAGGGCAGCACCTTATCGTAAAAAGCGACGTCGCCGGTTTCGGCAACGTACGCCGGGACGGCATTGAAGAACCACAGGCAATCGTCCGAGCGGAATTCCTCACTGGGCGGTGTCTGCTCCTGGCCGGGACGATGCTCGAAAGGTTTGATCAACGGCATGGCGCCGCCGTTCGATACTTGCCCCGTAAGCATTAATTCCAATCGCTCCCGGGCTTCTTCCGGGATGGCGGCGGTCACGCCGAGGATGTCCTGAACGGAATCTCGGAAACCCAGCCCGTCCCGCTCGCCGTTGTAGACCAGGCTGGCGGCGCGCGACCAGGTAAACGTGATCAGGCAGTTATACAAACCCCAGACATTGACCGAGTGATTCAGGTCCTCATCCGGCGTATCCACTTCCAGTGACCCTAGCTTCGAGTGCCAACTGCGCTTCAATCGCTGCAGTTCTTCTTCGGCGCGTTCGAGCGAGCCGAACTCCGCGAGCGCCCGTTTGCCGAAGGATTCCGCATCCCCGATGCCAAGCATGACGAGCAGCTCCTGGCTTTCCCCAGGCGCGAGGCTCAAATTCGTTTGCAGGCTTCCGCAGGCGTTGTCGCCGTAAGCGTCGCTGTTGCTGCACTTGCCCTCTTCGACGACGATCGGGTTGTGGTAGGCGCGGTAGGGGCCGAGAAACGCCTCTCGACTGGTATCGTAGCCTTCGAGCGGCGCGCCGATGAGGGTCATCCAGGTCAGGGTGGAGTAGCCGTCCTCAAGACTGAGTTCTTCGTTGGCGGGAAGATTGTCGTGAATGGAGATTCGCAGCATGCCGTTCTCATGTTCACCGCGCACGATGAAGAGGGAGTACTGCAGGTTGACGCGGTCCTGCCACGTGATCCACTGGTTGGTAAACTCGCAAAACGAGAAAACCGAGAGTTCCCGCGGTCGATCGCTCTCGTTGGTCGCCTTCAACCGCCAGTACTCGAAGGTTTGCCCCAATGGGACGAAGTACGTCGTCTTGGTGGCGATCCCGTCGTACGTCGCTTCGATCGTGGTATACGCCGTTCCATGGCGACAGATCGTTTCATATCGATCCAGGGGTTTCCCCACCGGCTGCCAGGACGCCGACCAGTAATCTCCGCTGTCCCGATCGCGCAGATAGAAATAACGGCCCGGCTGATCCATCGGGATGCTGTTGAAACGCAGACGCAAGAAGCGTCCGCGCGCGCCGGAGCGGAAGAAGCCATATCCGCCGGCGTTGTTGGTGATGATCGCCCCATACTCGGTCGAGCCCAGATAATTACTCCAGGACTGCGGGGTGTCGGGACGGGTGATGACGTATTCCTTGGCCTTGTCGTCAAAGTAGCCGTATTGCATTGAGCACTCCTTCTGGGGTGAAAATTATTAGCTGCGGCCGTTCACAGTTCGTTGGCGAGCTTTTCCAGCATTCCCAGACCCAACTCTTCCGCATTGTACGCGGTCCGGAGGGCGTCGATCGCTCGACTGCGGCGCGCATCGTCCTCGAGGTGCATCGCCTGTTCTTGCTCGCCAACCCCCAAAAATGGGAAAAGGTTCGCCACGAGGCGAAGCATTTTTGCAACAATAACGTAATGGCCGATCGCAGCTTCAATCGTGTCTGTATGGCGTACATCCAGCTTCGATTCGGCCTGCAGCAGGAAGGCGGGCGCGTTTTGCCTGCACTCCGACCAGACGGCGGCGTTGTAAGCAGCACCACCATTACCTCGTTTTTCTTCCAAACTGGCGATCCAGAGCTCGTATCCATCCAGTCCCGTGGCGTAGCCGGGATACGTCCATTTTTCTGAATGCCTGGCGTGGTCGAGTGCGAAACTCAGTGCTTCGCAAATGGCGACCTTCGGATCGGGCGCTTCAGCCGGTTCGATTATCGAGACTTCCAGCCAGCCGATTCCGGTATCGGCGAGTTTATCCCACGGCAGCGGCCCACAACCGTCATCGCAAAGCGGGCCGTTGAAGTAGTAGCCGATTTCATCGTGCCCATGGATCACGTAATATTCGGGGACTTTGAGTTCCCAACCATAGCAGGGTTTGCCCTGATCGATGGCTTTACGGACTTCCCGCCAGGCCGCTTCCCGTTTCCCGGCGAAGTCCGGCTGGGATTTATGGGCGCTGACCTGGCGGATCTCACAGCCGGCGTTCTGGCAGAGTTGAGTCATCCGCTCGGTCTTCCAGGCTGTCGGTCCGCTGGGGCAGAGTCCCTCGTGAATGTTGATTACGAAGGCATGGCCGGATATGCCGAACAGCCAGGCGTCGGAGACCGGCACGCCCAGATAATCGAGGCAACCCTGCAGGCAGCTGAGCTGCGAGACCCATTTCGGTTTCCAGCGCAATCCATCCAGTATTTTCATGAATCGTAGATTTCCGGTTTCTTCAACGCGAGTGGTCGAACGGTTTTCTGGGGATCGAGATTTCAATCATTCTCCAATAGTTCGATGACTGCGCTGAAATGCGCTTGCCCGTCCAGGTACGCGTAACGACCACCTTCGAATTCGCCGCGCTGCACGAGAGCCATCTCATGACCGTCGATGCTTGTCAGAAGCTCATCGATGTCATCGACCTCGAAAGCAATGTGATGCAGGCTTGGGCCGTGGTCGTCGAGTTGGTCCTTCCAGGTGCTCTTTCCCTCGAGGGGTTCGATCAATTCCAACATGATGGAACCGATGTGGAAGAAGGTTAATTTGGCGCGTGCCGTCGATGGTTCTCCTTTATATTCAGTTCGCGCCACTTCTGCTGGAGCGGTGATGATGATCTCAGGCTTCGCTACGCCGAGGGCGCCGGCCCACGCCAGCGCCGCTTTTTCGATGTCGTCGACCACTAGTCCGATTTGGGTTATCGGCTTGTCCTTTAGCAACGCCTCGTTCATCTCACCTCCAAGCCTGTGTGATTTCCACACCTGCGTAATGGGTTCAAACGACCCGCTATTTCCATTCGAACCCTACCGCGTTGAGGAAGGCGCGCGCCAGGACCATGTGCCCGACCAAATTGATATGGATGTGGTCCTCGGCCAATGACTTGGCAGCGCGGATTCTCATCACTCGGTCGAACTCAGCCTGGGTATCGACCAGGATCACTTTTTGCTCTGTGGCAATCTCGCGCACCGCATCACTATACTGGTCCATCATGGCCCGCATGCGATCGGCGTGATCGGCATGAATGTAATAGGGTGTCATCAACACCAAGCCCTGAAGGGAAGGTTTCGTCGTACTCACCAATTCTTTCAGTTGGGTCGTATATTCCTCGAGGGAAACGTGCGTTTCACCTCCGGATAGGAAGTCGATCGAACGCCAGACGTCATTGATTCCAATCAAGATCGAAAGCCATTCCGGATACCAGGCGAGGACGTCACGTTCCCAGCGGGCGGCGAGATCGGCCACCGTATCGTTGGCTTCACCCACGTTGACGATGTTCAGTCGTTCCGTCGGATCGCTGGCAGTGATAATGGCATCGACCAGGCTGACGTAGCCGTTTCCGAGTGCCTCTGGCGTGTCTTCGACCGCTGGATGGGCACGACCGCAGTCGGTGATCGAATCCCCGATGAATACCAGGCGACTACCAGGGGGAATGTTCATGATGGCTAACCTCCTTAAATGCCGATAATGGGTTTCTACTCGAAGCTGTACTTCAAGCCGACTTCGGCGCGAATGGCGTCCATCAACTCCATATTGGCCAGTGTATCTGCGTGCGTCATGCCGGGACTCTCGAGCAGTCCGGCGCGAATGCAGCGCATTGCTTCCTCGATCTCATATTCGAATCCTGTAGCTCGAAACGACTCGTGTATGGTATCTCGTTGGTCTCCCTGGATCAGCGTAGCTTCAGTGGCGCACCAGAAGTTGGGATGGATGCGGATACGTCCCTCGGTTCCGTAAATCACAAAATCGTTGACGCCGTCCACGAGAAAGCTGCAGGTGAACTGTGAGATTCGTTCGTCAGAATAGACCATCGTAGCTGCGGTCAGCGCATCGACGTTGGTTTCGCTGAGGATACTGCGGGCGCTGAACGATTGTGGATTGCCGCCGAACACCCATTGCGAGACCGCGATGTTGTATACGCCGATGTCCAGTAACGCACCGCCTGCCAATTCGTGATTCCAGGTGCGGTGTTTGGGATCGTCCGGTGCACGAAAGCAGAAATTGGAATCAAGCAGCTTCAATTCACCGATCTGATTCTCATCCAACCAACGCCGTACTTGGTTGTAGATTGGAAGGTAGCGTGTCCACAGCGCTTCCATGAGGAACACACCGCGGGATTGCGCAGTATCGAGGAGCTGCTTTGCATCACGGGCATTGACCGTCAGCGGTTTTTCGCAAAGCACGGGCTTGCCGGCTTCCAAGCACAGCATGGTTTGATCGTGGTGAAATGGGTGCGGGGTGGCGATGTAGATGCCATCTACGTCGTCGTCCTCGACCAGGGCTTCGTAGGACGCATAGCTTTTCGGCGCTCCGTATTCCTGTGCGAATTCTGCGGCGCGGCCTGAACTACGGCTGGCTACGGCAAAGAGTTGTCCGCCGTCAATTACGTCCAAAGCTTTGGCGAAAGTGTGCGCGATTTTTCCCGGTCCAATCACGCCCCAACGAAATATTGATGTGGACATTGGCCCTCCCATGTCTCTCTATTCTACTTTCATCAAACGAATTCGCAAGAAAATCGGCAAGTCCTGCAGGGTCGTCTTTTCAATGGATGCGTTTTCGGCGAAGCTCGATTGCCTGGCGATCTCCAGGATTTCATCCGTGCTGTAGAGATGCAGTCCCACCCTGTCACCCCGGCGCAACGCGAATCTGTTCAAGTTGAAGGCCATTAGCACATGCTTGACGCGCAGCTGACGAGGTCGAAGGTTCCGCCGTCGTACGAGGTCATTTCGATGCTGCCGATGGTAATATCATTCTCTGGGGGATTGATCGAGTCTATCTTAGCTGCGGAACGAGATCAAGCATTCACGACGGAGAGCGAAGGCGATCGCTATAACTGCGGTTTAGCGGGCAAGGACAAGCGCAGGTCGTTGATGCCGCTGCTTGCCAGCGACCATTCACCGCGCACCGCATTTCGGGTCAGACGTATGATCGCCTGGGCATAACCGAATATTTGTCGATCCCCGGTGTTGTAGAGGCTGGCTTCGGCGTTGGCGCCGATCTGGCTGATCTGCGCCAGTTCTTCCGGGGTGAAGATGCCGTCATCCAGCGCGTCCTGAAAGGCTTGCACGAAATCGTGCGCCAGAGTGAATGCTTCTACACGATTGTCCGCCACCTGGCCGGATTGGGGTTGGATATTCATGTATTGGGTTTCACGACGGTCGATCTGGGTCAGGACCGTTTCCTGCCAGGCAGAAATTCTCGGTTCGAGCTCGATCCTCGTCCATGCCTCGTCGAAATGGTCGAGTGCATCAAGATCGATTCCGCTCCGCGAATCGAAGCCGGCATTCACAGCGGCGATCGAGGTGAGTGCGCTTTTTACTTCATCTTCAATTTGCATTATTTGGCTGCCGGCTTCCGGAGAAACGGCGCTGAAGCGTTCGATATAAGCCTGAATGGCTCGTTCGAACTCGGACTGCTGCGATTGGACGGTCTGGACCAGGCCGTGCAGATCGCTCCCAACGTCATCCGGCGATCCGTCGGCGGAAACGGTGTTCCTCGAGGCGGCGATCAGGGACTTGACTGATGCATCCAATTGGCCTGCGTTTTCGGCGATCAGTGCCGTCAGGCCGCTTTCGCTTTGGTTGGTGGGTTCGACGGCAGGCGTGGGCGTTTGATTCGCCTCGGCGGTCGTTTGACCTACCGCTGATGAGCCGATCACCGTGTTCGGCCCGACTGCGCACGCGGAAAGGAAGGTGAGCAGGATGATCTTTTTCCACGTTTTCAAGATAGTCGCTCGTCTCATCTTGATCCATCTTCCGCTTTGTGTATCGACCGATTCCATCTTCGGCCGCATTCTTCTCGCCGATACGCTGCCCCGGACTATAGGGCGTTTATGTTTACTCGCGGGAGAGCGGTGAACCATTAAAGAATTGTACCCAAGAGAGAGCATGCTCTTGAGCAACTCGTCGAATCAAGTCAGCCGTCCCACCATCTACGCTCCATCGGATCGTTATGGATCGAGGCGCCTCCGGTGTTATTTTTCAGGCAGCTGGCGGGGTAGGAGATTCCCTTTTTGGTGAGTTCTCAGGGCGCCGTCGTCTCCGTCGGCGTGGCCGTCGAGGTGGGCGTTTCCGATGCGGGGACCTGAGTTCCGGTTGGTGTCGAAGTTTTACCCTCACCGACGGTGATGAGCACGTACACTTCATCGCCGAAGAACGTCCCGTTCGTGGATGTCATTCTCCAATTTCCCTGGTAGCTTCCGGCATCGCTCGGGGCCGTCATCACGATGGAGAGGTCGGTCTCTTCGCCGGGAGGAACGGTTTTGTCCAGCGTGAGTGCTGCGCCTCCCATAGAATCGCCGTAGGTGAGTTTGAATTTAAACCCGATTTCCCAATTACAGGAGCCTGAATTGCGCACGCGCCATGTCTTGGTGAAAATTTCTCCCGGAGACATCGCCGTGTTGTCGGGCACTGTGACGTCCGATACGAATGCCAAACGATAGCAAGACGCCGTCGGAAGCGCCTCTCCGCCCTGTGTTGGGGATGCCTGGAGAGTATTCGTGGGTCCGAGTGTGTTTGAAGCTGTGGGCGATGGGGACGGCGTGCCGGTCGGCATCGCTAACGCCGTCTGCGTCAGGCCGGAGGAGAAGGTGGCTACGGCCAGCGTTTTAATTTGTTCTGGCTGCAGCGTGGGGGTGGCATTCTCGTCGCCGGAGCTGCATGCGTTGAACAACAAACTGCTCAACACAAGTAGACCAAAAAGAGAGCGTCGGATGGCATCTTTTTTCAATTTCGTTTCTCCTTGGACCATCAAGCACCGTTGCTTCTGGTTTTCTCGATGGAACCATCGGGAAGGCCTCGAGGGTTAATCCACTGAAAATTGCCGTGTACATCAATGAATCAGGGACGAGATTGCAATGAGGGTCGATTTGCAGAAAATGAGTCTACCGCACATGTAATTGGCCTTCAAGCGCCAATCGTTTCTGGAAATTGACTGTTGGCCGATCGCCCGTTTCAAGCGATCCGTTATGGTGGACTTCCGCATGCCTGGCCGAAGTTGGTGTATCATCATGCTCGTGAGCCGGTGACCAAATTTGCTTGTTCGGATTCATTCTCATGATCAAGACCGATCTCATTCTGATCGAAGGCGTGCCATGCTCCGGGAAATCCAGCACTGCGGAGAAACTGGCGAGAGACATCTCGGCACGGGGGATCCGCTGTAACTGCTATCTCGAGTGGTCCGAGGACAATCCAATTTCCATCGGACAGATGGAAGACCTGGCCGACATCATCGCTTCGACGGCGTCACGCCAAGCAGATGTGTTCCGGCAGTGGCGGGACTTCGTCGAGAGGGCAGCGGGGCATGAGGAGGTCAACATCATCGAAAGCCGCTTGTGGCAAACACGCGGCATGTATCTCTATCTGTCCGGCCATTCGGAGCAGGATGTCCTGAAAAGTGCCCGCCAGTTGAATTCGATCATCGCTGCACTGGATCCCGTCCTCATCTATCTGGCGCCGGCAGACGTGGCCCAACTGCACGCACGGATCGCGGAAGAGAAGAACAGATCCTGGCGGCAATCGGGCAGGGAGGGCTCGTGGGAGGTCTGGGGGAACGCAATCTACGAACGGCAGGAGTGGTTTACCCGCCGTTCTCTGACTTCGGCGGCGATGGCGAAATTCTTCGAGGAGTGGACGTCCATCGCCGAGCGTCTCTTCGAACGGTATCCGTTTCGCAAGATCAAAATTCGCGATCCACAGACAGATTGGGAACGATCGCTCGATAGCCTGCGGGCATTTCTAGAACTCGACCGTGGATGAAACGAGAAAAATTGATGTATATCGATGCCCACGTACATTTTGATTTATACGAAAGGATCACCGAAAACGCTCTGGGATTGTTTTATCAAACGCTTCCACTGGGATATTTCATGACTATGAAGGTCTTGAAAAAAATTCAGCAGCATAACAGGCAATAAAAAAGGTTGGGCATCGGATGTGAGTAAATCCTTATTTGATATTTCCGAGAAAATAGAAACGCAAAGACTGCTGCTGCGGGCCTATCAGGCGGGAGATGGCGCCATGCTGTACGCTGCCGGTTTGCGCAATCAGGATCATCTGTCCGAATTCGAATCGGGCAACGTTTTGATGTCCCTGAAAGACGAGAAACATGCAGAGGCGGTCGTCAGAGAATTGGGGGAGAAATGGGCGGCGTGTGAATGTTTCTTCATCGGGTTGTTTGAGAAAACGACTAACGAGTGGGTCGGACAGGTGTACGTCGGGCCGACCGACTGGGAACTGCCGGAATTCACGCTTGGATTTGTCGCCGATGTACTTCACGAGGGGAAAGGTTTCATCTCCGAAGCTGTCCGGCGCATATTGAAACTGCTTTTTGAAGACCTGCGTGCACACCGGGTGCGCAGCGAATGCAACGAAAACAACATCCGCAGTGTACGCGTGCTCGAGCGATGTGGACTTCACCGGGAAGCGCATTTGCGGGAGAACAAGCGGAACACCGATGGGAGTTACTACGGGGATTACCTGTATGCGATGCTGCGTCAAGAGTATTTCCTGTGTTGATACGAGCCATCGTCTCGGGGCAGTTCGCGTCGTGCAGACCAGGCTGATGGTTGGCGTATAGATTTTCTCCAGGCTTTTATGCTCCAGGTTGGATGGAAAGGAGATTCCAGCATGGTTGAAATCATCTGGGAGTTCGTCGTCAGGCAAGAATGTCGAGGCCAGTTCGAGTTGGCTTATGGCCCCGGCGGCGCATGGAGCAAGTTATTCTCCGACTCCCCGGGTTTCCGCGGCACCACGTTGTTGCGTGACGAATACGATCCGAGGCGCTACCTGACCATCGACATATGGGACTCCGTCGACCAGCGGGAACAATGTCTGTCCGAACGCAAGGATGAATACGCGGAAATGGATACTGCCTTCACGGAATGGACCGAATCTGAGAAGGACGTAGGGACGTTCCGGGTGCTGGCTGAGGGCACGGTGCGGCCGCGAGGTGGCGCTCGACGGAGTAGGCATTAGCCTGAATGAAGCAGCCCAAATGAAATGCTGGTGTAGGATGAATCCCATCCATCTCAAAATTGCCTACATCGGCGGTGGAAGCCGCCTCTGGGCGCGAAAACTGATGGTCGACATCGCACTCTGTCCCGATCTCAAGGGCTAAGTCGCACTCTATGATATCGATATGGAATCCGCGCGTCTCAACGAAGAACTGGGCAATTGGATGCAGACGCAGGCGGGCGTCGTGTCGCGCTGGCGGTATCTCTCCGTAGCAACGTTGGCAGAAGCACTGCAGGATGCGGATTTTGTCATTATCTCCATCCAACCCGGTCCCCTGGGATTAATGGCGGATGAGATCGGGTTAAGCGAACAATATGGACTCTTTTTTCCCGTGGGCGATACGACCGGTGCACCAGGTCTGATTCGTGGACTTCGGTCCGTCGCCATTTTCAAGGAGTTTGCCGAAGCGATCGCGAGGATCTGTCCGGATGCCTGGGTGATGAATTCCACCAACCCGATGAGCGTCTGCACGCGAACTCTCACTCGCGTGACCCCCGAGTTGAAGGTCTTCGGTTGTTGTCATGAGGTATTTGGAACCCAGGAGCTTTCAGCGCAGATTCCCGGGCAATTCCTGAACATCGAGACACCCCCGCGAAATGAGATAAGAGTCAATGTATTGGGGATCAACCACTTCACCTGGGTGGATTCTGCGAGATATCAGGAGTACGACCTACTCGATATATTGAAGCAATATCTGCAACAACCCGGAATCCTGCGTAAATATACCCGTGCGGAGGTTGAAAGCTGGAATGACTGGTTCCAAAGCGCTGAACAGGTCAAGTTCACCCTTTTCCAACGTTATGGGATTCTCGCAGCGGCTGGCGATCGTCACCTCGTCGAATTTTTGCCGGGCTTTATTCGTTCTCCTGAAACCTTATTCGAATGGGGCGTTATCCGCACGCCTGTCTCTTGGCGTATCGAACGCCGGAAAAATGCCCCGCAAAGGACCCATGAATTGATCTATGGCGTCACACCGTTTGTGTTGGAGCGCTCGGGTGAAGAGGGGGTTAACGTGATCCGGGCGCTGCTCGGATTGGGCGATTTTGTTACGAACGTCAATATGGGAAACGTCGGGCAGATCACCAACGCACCTCTGGGCGCCGCGGAAGAGACCAATGCTTACTTCAGCCGAGGGAGCATCCGCCCCATTCGTGCAGGCACGCTTCCGGCGGGAATTTCAGCGTTGATCAACCAACACATTGCCAACCAGGAAATGGTCATCGAATCTGGCCTGACGGGCAAAGTGGATCCGGCTTTCCAGGCGTTCTTCAACGATCCGACCAATTCACTTCCCATCGATGTTTCCTGGGAACTCTTCAACAAGATGTTGAGATTGACTCAAAAGTATCTACCGTTTGGGGCGGGTATCCCTGAATAAGCCTATATTTCCGGGATTCAACCCAAAATCCAGCCGGGGTTATTACCTTATTACTGCCGATTGTGGATATCGGCCGTGCTAAAAAAAACCCGAGCGAGAATCGCTCGGGTTTTTCAGCACTGAAGCACCCCTGCGGCGACTCGAACGCCGGCATCTGCCTCCGGAGGGCAGCGCTCTATCCACTGAGCTACAGGGGCGTGTTTCGCTTCGATTGTATCGCAAGCGTCCCGCGGCTTCAAGCGGAAACACACCGCGATGCTTGACCGGTGTCTTGCGATCTGCTATCATGAGGCTACCGACCGGTCGGTAGGTTTCCGATATGCAGAGGAGCGACATCATCCAGGCAGCGGCCCAGATTTTCCGGCAGAAAGGGTATCACGCCGCCTCGATGCAGGACATCGCCGACGCCGTGGGTCTCCAGAAAGCCAGCCTGTATCACCACGTAGACAGCAAACAGGACATCCTGCTCGCGATTCTCGATCAGGTGCTCGATCTGCTGATCGAAGATTTGGAACAGGTCGTGGAGTCGGATCTGTCTCCCGACGAGAAACTGCGCCGGGCGGTGCACGTCTACGTGATGCGCCTCACGAAGGACAGCGACCTGGCTTCCGTGCTGCTCTTCGATTACCGCAGTCTCGATCCCTCCCTGCGCTCGCGGCAGAACGCACGACGGGATGCCTACGAGAATCTCTGGCGGCAGATCGTACGCCAGGGAATTGACGAAGGGGCGTTCCGTAAAGTCGACGAGGCGGTCACGGTTTTCGCCCTGCTGGGGCTTCAGAATTGGACGATCACCTGGTTTCGCAAGGAGGGACGTTTGAGCGCCGATACGCTTGCCGATCGATTCAGTGACCTGATCCTCGACGGCCTGCGAGTTTCGTGAGGGGATGGAAGCAGATGACGGCCGAGATCGAATTGGTACGCACGAACGCTGGTGGGCGGATTTACCGCATCCCCCTCGTGCTGTTCCCTTTTCTCAAAGGCTACGCCCATCTCGTCCTCGACGGCGATGTGGCGGCCCTGGTCGACTCCGGATCGGGTTTCATGGACTCGAACGAGCAATTGGACCAGGCCTTCGCCGGGATACGCGCGCAGTTCGATGAAAACGTGGGTTGGGAAGACCTCACCCACGTCCTGATCACGCACGGTCACATCGATCATTTCGGAGGCTTGAACTTCGTTCGCCGGCGTACCCAGGCGCCCATCGGTATCCATCATCTGGACGCCAAGGTGCTCATGCATTACGAGGAACGGGTGGCCATGATGGCCAAAAGGCTGGATCAATATTTGATCGAGGCGGGTGTACGTGAGGCGTATCGCCAGGAACTCATGAACACCTATCTGATCAATAAATATCTATTTACTTCCTTGATGCCGGATTTCAATTACTACGCCATCGGCATGCGCATCGGGCGATTGGAAATGCTGCACGTTCCAGGACATTGTCCAGGACAAGTCATCATTCGTCTCGACGACGTGCTCCTGTCCGGGGATCACATCTTGCCGCACATCACCCCTCACCAGGCCCCGGAACGTCTGAGTCTGAACATGGGGCTGGGGCATTACCTCGATTCGCTCGAACGAACGCGCACGTGGCATCCCGAGGTGAAGTACGTACTCGGGGGTCACGGGGATCAGATGCAAGATCTGAGCAAACGCATCGACGAAATCGAAGAATCGCACCGGGACCGCCTGCGCAAGGTCGTCGGAGAGCTAGAAGAATCGAAGACCCTGGCCGAGATTTCTTCGGCGCTTTTTCCGGAGGTGGAGGGATACGACAAATTGTTGGCCGTCGAAGAGGCGGGCGCCCACGTAGAATACCTGGCACAGCTTGGGTACGTGTACGTCGATAACATCGACGATCTCGAAACGCATTCGATCGTGCCTTTACGCTACCGTCGTGCGGAAGGGCTCGAAATTCCGTGGTTTCCGATCGGAAGAAATCCGGAACCGCGGACCGGGCCCTCAGCAAAACGCAAAGGGTATTTCGAGCAATTCCGTGTTGGCCGGGAGAGAAGTGAGCCCTCTCCGAAGGAGTGACCTATGTATTCATTTGAACCCAACGAAGAACAACGCATGCTCATCGATGCCGTTCACCGCTACGCCGAAAACGACTTGAAACCCGCCGCGCGGGAAGCCGAAGAGGAAAACGAGCTTCCGGCCAATTTGATCGAGAAGGGTTGGGAGCTGGGTGTACTCCAGGCCAGCATCCCGGAAGCCTACGGCGGATTCGGGGAGCACTCGGCGGTGACCGGCGTGCTCGCCGCAGAGGAAATGGCCCGGGGAGATCTGGCCGCCGCACTCGCCGTGATGGCGCCGGCCGCATTCACCTTACCGCTCCTTTTCGGCGGAAGTGAGGAACAGAAAACGAAGTGGATTCCCGCGGTGATCGAAGCCGAGTGGAAACCGTACGTAGCGGCATTCATCGAACCCAGTTTCGACTTCACGCCTTCGGCGATGAGCACCTCGGCGAAGGAAGGAAAGCAAGGGTACACGCTCAACGGCGTGAAGGCCTACGTCTCTTTCGCCGATCAAGCCAGGGCATTTCTGGTGTTCGCCGAACTGGCGGGTGAAACCCAGGCCTTCATCGTCCCCGCGGACGCGGAGGGCCTTCGCGTCGGGGAACGTGAAAAACTGCTGGGCATCCAGGCGCTGCCTACCTTCCGCCTCGAGTTGCAGGACGTGGTCG
Source organism: Anaerolineales bacterium (assembly GCA_034430695.1). GTDB lineage: Bacteria > Chloroflexota > Anaerolineae > Anaerolineales > E44-bin32 > WVZH01. The sequence continues at coordinate 37,093 of DAOUEE010000062.1, forward strand.
TGCCTGAGGACGCCCGATTGGGCGCCGGTGAAGACTCCGCCATCGAACGCAGTGTCGCCAGCTCCCAGGTGGCGATCGCGGGCATGGCGGTGGGTCTGAGCAGGGCGGCTTTGGAGTACGCCATTCCCTACGCCAAGGAGCGCGAAGTCTGGGGAAAGCCCATCGCGCAGAAGCAGTCGATCGCCTTCATGCTGGCCGAGATGGCGATCGAGATCGAAGCCATCCGCATGCTGGTATGGGAGGCGGCCTGGAAACTGGACAACGGCAAGGAAGATGCAGCCAAATCCGCCTACCTGGCGCTCACCGGCGCCTCCGACATGGCGATGATGGTGACCGACAGAGCCGTTCAGGTGTTCGGCGGACACGGCTACATCCGTGAGCATCCCGTCGAACTCTGGATGCGCAACGGACGCGGCATACCGGTCTTCACCGGTTTGGCGATGGTCTGACGATCGTCGAGAAGGGAGTACCAGCGATGATTAGTTTTGAAATGCCCGAAAAAATCGAACATGCCGTCGTGCTAGCAGAGACCATCGCCGAAAACATGATGCGTCCGGTTTCACGATACTTCGACGAACACGAGCACGAAATCCCCTGGGATTACATCGAATTCATGCACACCTCTCTGAAAGCGCTCGGCGGTGGCGGCCTCACACCCGGCAAAGAGAAAAAGGAGAAAAAAGAGAAGAAGGAAGGGCCGCGCATCGCGTTCCAGCGCATGGCCTTCCAGACCGAAATGCTTTCCTGGGGAGACGTGGGCTTGTGGCTTTGTACGCCGGGCGGCGGTCTGGGTGCGGCGGCGGTGAACGCGGCCGGAACGGACGAACAGAAGGAACGTTTCCTGGCGCGCCACCGCGGCGAAAAGCCCGTCTTCGATGCCTTTGCGCTCACCGAGCCCCACGCCGGATCGGCAATGCCGGCCGAAGTGCGCACGACGGCCGTACGCGATGGGGACGAGTGGGTGTTGAACGGCGAGAAGATTTTCATCACCGCTGGCCATAAAGCGTTGGTCGATTCGGACGGTTTCGTGGTCGTCTGGGCCACGATCGATCCCCAGGCGGGACGCGCCGGCGTACGCCCCTTCGTCGTCGAAGCTGGGACGCCGGGCTGTAAGGTGACCAAGCTGGAACACAAGCTGGGCATTCGCGCCAGCGATACGGCCTCGGTCGTGCTCGAGGACTGCCGCATTCCTCTGGAGAACCTGCTCGGCAGTGCGGAAGTGGTCAAGCCGGAGAACAAGAAGGGTTTCAAGGGCGCCATGGCGACGTTCGACGCCACGCGCCCGGTCGTGGCTTCTTCCGCGCTGGGCATCGCGCGGGCCACGCTCGAACGACTCAAGGAGATACTCGCTGAACACGGCGAGGAGATTCGCTACGGGCTGCCGCGCAGCCGCATGACCAACCTCGAGCGTGAGATCGTCGACATGGAGATCATGCTGCGTTCTACCTGGCTGCTTACTCTGAAAGCGATGTGGCAGATGGACGAGCGGAAGCCCAACACCCTGGCGGCTTCGATGTCCAAGGTGCGCGCCGGGGACGTGGTGGTGAAAATCACGCAGCGAGCGGTGGAGCTGCTGGGACCCTTGGGTTACTCGCGCGAATATCTGCTGGAGAAATGGTTCCGCGACGCGAAGATCAACGATCTGTATGAGGGCACCGGCCAGATCAACCGGCTGATCGTAGCCCGGCAGATCCTGGGCTACACGCGTCACGAATTAAGTTGAGCGCTGATTTCGGAAATCGGCCTGGGTTATTCGTCAGGCTGCCAGGCGGGAGACGATTCCCGTTTGATGGGTCTCGTGGCTCGGTTCCACGAGAGGAGTGAATTCTATGGGCTATCGAATCAGGAAAGCGGCCGTGATTGGGTCCGGAACGATGGGAGGCGGCATCGCGGCGCTCTTCGCCGGCCTGGGGATTCCGACGCTTCTGCTGGACATCGTCCCCGGGGAATTAACGGATGCAGAAAAAGACGACGGCTTGACCTTGAAGGATAAGGCCGTACGCAATCGCATCGTGGGGAATGGGTGGAAGGCGGTGGTCAAAAGCCGTCCACCTGCGGTGATGAGTGAAGTCTCCAAAGAACGCATCGCGCTGGGCAATCTTGAGGACGATTTCGATCGCTTGTCCGATGTGGATTTGATCGTCGAGGCGATCGTCGAAAACCTGGAGATCAAGCAAGGTTTGTTCGAACGCATCGAAAAGGTTCG
>DAOUEE010000063.1:0-2396 GCA_034430695.1 Anaerolineales bacterium
ATCAGCGACCAGGGACCGCTCCACTCGACGCGTACCGGCACCAGTTTGCCCAGCAGGTCCGCTTCGGAGTCGAAGAACACCAGTTTGTTGGTGCGCGTGCGGCCTTTCCAACGGCCGCGATGCTTTTCTTCGACCAGCACCTCGACAGTTCGATCCCGGTAGCCGGCGTTGATTTCCGTGGCGATCTCGGCCTGCAGGGTTTCCAGTGCCCGAAAGCGGCGCATTTTCTCTTCCTCGGGTACATCGTCCGGCATGCGCCTTGCGGAGACGGTGTCCGGCCGGGGGGAATAACGGGCCAGATGGGCGACGTCCAAACGCAATTCATCGAGCAGATCATAGGTGCGCCGGAACTGCGCCTCTGTTTCGCCCGGGAATCCGACGATGATATCGGTGGCGATGGATGTGTTGGGGATGCGATCGCGGATGCGGTCGATCAAGCGCCGGTAATCACCCACGCTGTACCCACGCTTCATGCGCCGCAGTATCTCATCGTCACCGGCCTGTACGGGCACTTCGATGTGCTCGCACACTTTGGGCAGTTCGGCTACGGTGTCCAGTAATTCGGCGTTCATCCAGTTGGGGTGGGAAGTCAGGAAGCGGATGCGCTGGATGCCTTCGACGGCGTGCACCGCCCGCAGCAGAGTGCTGAGCGTTTCTCCATTGTCGAAGACTTAGCCGTAGCGGTCGACGATCTGTCCCAGCAAGGTCACTTCCCGAACATCTTGTCTGACCAGGGCGCGTACCTCAGCGACGACCTCGGCCAGCGGCCGGCTGTACTCCACGCCGCGGCGGTAGGGAATGACGCAGTAGGAACAGGCATGTGAACAGCCGTAGACCACAGGAATGAAGGCCGATACGGTTCGACCACGCTGCTCGCGGGGCAGTTGCAGTTCCCCATCCATGATGGCGTGGCGGCGTTCTGTTTCCGCCCGGTCGACGTCGTGGGCATCCTTCAGCAGCAGATGCTCGATCAACGGACTCGGGTCGGAAGGGGGTGAAAATACGTCGACGTGGGGAAAAACCTCCCGCAGCCTGGGATTGTCCTTCACGCCGACCAGGCAGCCCATGAGGTTGATGACCAAATCGGGGTTGCGTGCTTTCAACGGCTTCAGTGACTGGAGCCGGCCGTAGGCTTTGTCTTCGGCGCTCTGGCGCACGACGCAGGTATTCAGTACGATGACGTCCGCCTGCTCGATGTCTGCGGATGCGGTATAGCCCAGGCGTTCCAAGGCGGAAGCCACGCGCTGAGAATCGGCGACGTTCATCTGGCAGCCGGCGGTCCAAATGTGATACTTCATGCGGACGATTATAACCCGATTGGGTCTGATTTGTCGGATGTAAAGCTGTAGCGCTGATCGGATGGGAAGGAAAAGCCATGATTTTGTGCCTGCGGGCCTGCACGTGTGAATTGCGGTATGATTGGGGTTCACGATGGGGAAGGACCGTCATAACACGATGCAGGTTGACAACGCGGATCCCGTTCTACCGATCGATCGAAGGTGGTTGAAACGCACTTTCCTGGGCTGCCTCATCCTCGTGTTGGGGAGCGTGAGCTGTCGTCCTGATGCCGGAAGCACGGACGTCTCTCCGACGACAGAAGAGACGAATGCGCCGGCCGCAACCCGTACCCTCCCGCCCACAAGGACTCCGGCCCCAAGCCTCACGCCCACGTTGAGCCCCATACCGGCTTGCCCGGAGCCGCAAGGCCATCTGGAACAGGGAGAGTACACGAGCAGCCTGTTGAGAGAGCAGGTGCCTTATCTGATATATCTGCCGCCGTGTTACCCCGATGAAAGCCGGCGATATCCCGTACTCTACCTCCTGCACGGTTTTCCGTTCGACGAGACTCATTGGTATGACCTGGGGTTTACGGCGTGGGTGGATCGCGCCATCGCCACGGATTTGCTTCCGGGGATTCTGATGGTCATGCCGCGTGTTCCGGAACCGCTGTTCACGAGCAGCGATGGCGGTCCCGGTTCCTACGAAGCCGAGTTCATCGACGACCTGCTTCCGGCAATCGAACAGAATTACCCCGTCGATTCCCGTCCGCAGGCGCGTGCGCTGGCGGGCGTCTCGCGGGGTGGGGTGTGGGCCTTGGAGATTGCATTCCGCCACCCGGACGTGTTCGACAGCGTGATGGCCTTGAGTCCGGCGTTGAACGTCAATTATGCCCGCCCGGCGTACGATCCCCTCCTGCTCGCCGGTGACGATCGCCGGCTGCCTTCGGCGATTTTTCTCAGCGCCGGGAAAGGCGAACCCTCTTTCCGCCAGGCGACGGAGAAACTGGTTTCGCTGCTCGAACAGCAGGGAATTCCTCACACTTATATAACCTCGCAAGGCGGGCACGATCGCGAAGGCTGGATTCTGGTTTTTGACGACATGCTCGATTTCCTGGC
>DAOUEE010000064.1:0-4480 GCA_034430695.1 Anaerolineales bacterium
TCGTCACCGATGTCGATCTGCCCGTAGCGATCCTCCGGCAGATAAACGGTGATGGTCAGACGGTCCAGCTGCCCGATGGTCATAAGCGTCATTCCCGGTACGGCCACCTCTCCGGGCTCGACGCTGCGCGTCATCACCACGCCCGACACCGCGGACTCGACGGTCAGTTTCTCGAGCTGCACTTCGAGCAAATCCAGGGCCGCCTGGGTTTGCGCCTCGGCCGTTCCGGCTTGTTCCACCGCAGCTTGCGCCTGGTTTACGGCGGCCTGCGCCACGGTCAAATTCGCTTCGGCCTGTTTGACTCCGGCCTGCGCAGCCTGCACGCGCAGCGATTCACGTCCCACCAGAAGCTGATCGCGTTGGTCCAATGCGGTCTCGTAGCGTTCGATCGCCACAGCCAGATGGGCGCGTGCTTCGAGCACGTCCTTGGCCTCTTCCTCACTCAGCAGCGAATCGTAATCGTCCTGCGCCGCCTCCAGCTCGTCCTTCGCTTTGTCGTAGATATCGTCGATGAAATCGTCCATGTAGCTTCGATCCAACGAGGCAACCCGCCGTTCCCAGAGTTCCCGGGCCACTTCAAACGCAGCCTGCGCATCCAACAATCGCTCTTGCGCGGCGGTCAACTTATCGGACCCCGTTGCCTTAATAACGGCCTCGTAATTGGTCCGTTCCTCCTCCAGCATTTTACTCGCCGCATCGATCTCGGCTTCAGCGCCGGCGAGGTACTCCGATTGCTCGAAATACCAGGCGGGCAGATCGAAGCTGTAGGGAAAGACCTCCGCCCAGGCCTGCGTGCGAGTGGGGGAATCCTGGGCTCGAGCGGCCGCCTGTTCCATTTCATACTGCAAGTTGGCCAATTCCACGCCCGCTTGCGCGGCTGATAACCCGGCTTTGGCCGAATCGAGCATGCTTTGCGCCGCACTCCGGCTGGCCAGTGCGGCTTTGTGGGCCGCCTCGGCCTGTGCGATCTGTTGGGTCAAAGCTTCACCGTCCATGCGGAAGAGTGCCTCGCCCGCTTGGACGGAATCGCCTTCCTCCACGAACACTTCGACTACTCGCCCCGCCAGTTCCGGCGCCACGGCCACCTCGACGGCTTCGACCACTCCGGAAGCACGAAGCTGATTCGATCCGCCGCCGGAACATGCACTCAGCACTCCGCCCAACAGGATGATGCCGATCATTAGCCAATGGATTCGTTTTTCGCGCATGTAAACCTCCTGCTTTCAAACTCGACGGAGATGGATCTCCGATCGAGCCAACTTTTCCATCAACGCATACTGGCGATAAATACGTCTTCCAGCGAGGGTTCGACGACCGTGATCGTGCCCGGGTCGATGCTTGCCCCGCGCAGTTCCTTCCGGATGGCCTTCTCACTCGCCTGCACGTCGGCCACCGTCACGTGGAGCAGTGATCCGTATAATTCCACACTTTCCAGCGCCAACTTGCCGGATTCCTGTGCCGCACGCAGTACCTTGACCGCTCGTTCGGCGTCCGCAGGCGCGATCTCCAGAACCTGGCCGCGCATCATGCTTTCCTTGATCGATCTCGGCGAGCCGCGTGCGATGATCTTGCCGCGCTGGAGGAAAGCCAGACGGTGGCAGTGTTCCGCCTCATCCATGTAATGGGTGGTGACGAAGACCGTCACGCCCTGGACGATCAAATCGTAGAGCAAATCCCAAAACGCCCGCCGCGATACCGGATCGACGCCGGCCGTCGGTTCATCCAGGAAGACCAGCTCGGGCCGGTGCAGGATCGCAGCGCTCAGCGCCAAACGCTGACGCCAGCCGCCGGAAAGTTCGCGCGTTTTCGAGTGCTCGTGCTCCTCCAGCCCGGCCATCTTCAGGGCTGTCTGGATGCGCTCTTCCAATTCCGCATTGGAAAGCCCGTAGACCTTGCCGTAGAAAGTGAGATTGTGGCGCACGGTGAGATCGTTGTACAGGCTGAAACGCTGGGACATGTAACCCACCCGGCTCCGAATGCGTTCCGGGTGCTCGAGCACCGGCACCCCCAGCACCTGCACCGTGCCCTGGGTGGGCTTCAACAAACCGAGCATCATACGAATCGTGGTCGTTTTTCCCGAGCCATTGGGGCCTAGGAATCCGAAGATTTCCCCACGATGCACCTCGAAATCGATCCCATCGACTGCGGTGAAATCACCGAACTGTTTGGTCAAGTCCCGGGCGATGATCGCCCTGTTGTTGTCCTTCGTATTCATCTCGATCAACTCAATGCACGCCGTACGTAGCGCAGCGAAACGGTTCCAATGACCACGCCTAACAATAGAAGCGCAATCAGGTTGGGCCACAATACTTGCAGATTGGCACCCTTGAGCATGATGCCGCGCACAATCGCCAACCAGTGTTGGGCAGGAATGAATTGAGCGACGCCCTGCAGGAACTTGGGCATCGACTCGACCGGTGCGGCGTAGCCCGTAAACATGAAGTCGACCATTCCTATGATCATCACCAGCAGGAAAGCCTGATGTTGGCTGCGCGAAAATACTGAAATCGCCAAGCCCTTGGCCAATTCGACGAACAAGTAACCCAGGGCAAGGAATAACAATAACGGCAGCGAGCCGCGGATCGGCACCTTGAAGACAAAATGCACCATGTTGAGCATCAAGACGAAATCGAAAAAGCCGATCAGAATGACCGGAATGGATTTGCCGATGATGATCTCCAACGAAGTGAACGGCATCACCAGCAGTTGTTCAAGCGTGCCCAGTTCTCGTTCGCGCGAGAAGGACAGGGCAGCGAAGAGCAGCACCGTAAACTCCAGCATCAAAGCCAACTCTGCCGGCGTGGTGTAATAGGCTTCGTTGAACGATTCGTTGTACCAGGTGCGCACGCTGAAATCGAATCCGGCGAATTCCTCCGCATCGATCCCCAGGCGCTTGACGGCAATCTCCTGCCCCATCTCGCGTGCAAGCCCTTCCACAGCGCGCAACGCCGCCGTGGCCGGCGTGCTTTCAGCGCCGTTGAGCAGCACCGCCAGGATGGGAATCTGGTTGGCGGAAGCCATCTTCTCCGAGAAATCGGGTGGGATGATCACGGCGGCGTAAATATTGCCTTGCACCATGGCTTCACGGATGGGCGCCTCATCATAGACCAGCGCATCCAGGGCGAACGTACCGGTGTTCTCCAGGGCCGTAATCACCCGACGGCTTGCCGCTGACTGGTCTTCGTCTAAAACCATCAAAGGCAAATTGGTCATCGGACGCGATGTCGCCCATCCCACGAGGGTCAATTCCATTACGCCGCCAATCAACATAAACGCCGGCATCCACCAATCGTAGCGCAGGTGATAGAACTCTTTGACCGCCAATGCCCAAATTCGACGAAACATGCTTACCTCGTTAACCCAGTTTCTTGCGGAAAAACAACGCTGCGACGGCCGAGAAGGCTACGCCCAATCCGAACAACATGACCGCATACGGCCAGAGGACATCGAGTCCCACGCCCGGCAAGAAGATGCCGCGGGTAATGATGGCGAAGTGCGTTCCCGGCAACACCAGAGATTCCATGCGCATCACTTCCGGCAGGGCGGCGATGGGAAAGAAAATGCCGGTCAGGAAAAACGCCGGGAAGAAAATCACCAGGAAGGAAAGCGCCAACGCCGCTGCCTGGGTGCGGATAAAAACGCCGATAATTGTGCCCATACTCAGAATGGCGAAAAGGAAGATCGCCGACAACAGGAAAAAGAGCAGGTAATTGCCGTGAAAGGGGATTCGAAAGACGAGGAAGGCAATGGCTGGAATGAGAATCACGTTCACCAACCCCACGAGAACGTAGGGCAGCATCTTCCCCAGGATCAATTCGGATCTACCGACGGGCGTGGCGATGAGTTGCTCCAACGTACCGTGTTCGCGCTCGCGCGCCAAAGTCAACGCCACCGACATCGCGGGAAGCCCCAAAACGAGGGAGATCAAACCGGGAACCACGTCGTTTTTCGATTTCAACCCCGGGTTGAACCAGGTGCGCACACGCAAATCCAGCATCTGCAGCGAGCCGCTCGGCGCGCCCAAGGCCTCGAGATTCCGGGTCAATTCCTGGCTGATGAACTCCTCCGTACGCCAGGCGATTTGATCGAGGGCGTGTGTACCGCTATGCGGTTCGGTGCCGTCGATGATCACCAGCAGCGGCATGCTACGCATGGCAAGCAATTCCTCGGCGAAACGCGGATTAACCACGATGGCGGCCTTGATTTTGCCACGCAGCAACAGCGCATCGATTTCCTCGAACTCGTTTACCTGCGCGATCAAATCGAGATCGTCTCCCGCCGTCATGCGCTGGATAAAGGCACGCGAAGTCGGGCTGTGATCGTAGTCCAAGACGGCGATGGGCACGTGCTGAATGTTCACCGTCATGGCAAAGCCCATCAGGAACAGCACCAGCGTCGGTGCCAGGAGGACCAGACCCAGCGTGATCGGATCACGCATGATGTGGTTGTACTCTTTGACCGCCACGGCCCACAATCGACG
>DAOUEE010000065.1:0-4743 GCA_034430695.1 Anaerolineales bacterium
CTTCTGGGCATGAGGAAGAACTGCAGCAGGCTTTGTTGGGCGAAAATTACACCCTGCGGAGTGACCACGACCGATCCATCCTCGGGGACCACTTCAATAAGAAAGTCCATAAAATCGGCCCCACTACTGCCGATGTAGAAAAGTGCGATGCGTTCCATGGAAGTCAGCCGGTAGGTGCGTTGGATTCTACTCAGCCACAACCTTCCGCTTCCGGAGGCAAGGGTGTAAACCTGGAAGCATGCGATGATTGCCAGGACAGCAGGTAAAAAGTATTTGGCGCGCAGAATTGGAACGGACGCTTTTATTCTTCCCACCATGAGCATATCTCTATTCGCACACGCGCATGCTTTCCGGCGCGGGTCGAGTTTTGATTATACTGGACGTTGATATAGTGTCCAGGCTGTCGATCCATGGAGTTTGATCGTCCCAGGGGTGAGAATGACTCTTCACCCAATCTATCTCGTTTCACTGCGTTCCCTGGATCTTCATCCGTTCCCATCAATGATGTAGATGGTAGGGCACGTCGATCAGCACGCGATCCGTTCCGACCAAATCCCGCCGGTAAAAGAGAATGCGTTTGATCAGTTTCGCCGTCTGATTGTGCAGCAAGGTGTGCCACCATTTGGCCGGGATGAATTGCGGGAGTACGACGACGGCCAACCCCCGTTCGGGTTCGCGCCGGTCGACTTCATCCAGGAACGAAAGCAGTGGTTGGATGGTCGATCGATACGGCGAATCCAGAACCATTAGTTTGACATCTCCGCCCCAGCGAGCCCACAATTCTTTAATACGTGCAGTGGCTTCAGGCTCGACGTCCACGACGACCGCGGTTACGTCTTTGGAAAGCGAGCGGGCGAAACGCAGAGCTTCCAACGAGCCACGATGCAAGCCGGACAGCGGAACGATCACTTTATGGCGTTCCGCACGGGCAAGTTTCCCCCATTTCATCGGTTTCATGCCTCTGAGTGTCAGTTGTTCTGCGACGCGCAGATAATGGCGTTTGATGGCGTAGAGTATTCCGACGAGCATGGGAATCAAGATAACCACGATCCAGGCTCCGCGGACGAACTTGGTCGAGGCGATAACGAGCAGCACGATACCCGTCGTCACTGCACCCAGGCCATTGATGCACGCCTTCCAAGCCCATGCCTTTCCTCTGCGCTGCGACCAAAGCCGCACCATTCCGGTTTGAGACAACGTAAAGGAAAGAAACACGCCCACGGCGTAGAGTGGGATCAGATTGTGTGGATTTCCGCCGAAGCCGATCACCAGCGTAGCGGCTAAAATGGCCAGCGCTAAGATACCGTTCGAGAAAACCAGTCGGTCACCTACGTTGGACAGCTGGCGCGGCAGGTAGCGATCTTTGGCCAAGATGGCAGCAAGGCGCGGAAAACCGGCGAACGAAGTGTTGGCGGCCAGAAACAGGATCATCGCCGTGGCGCCTTGGAATAGTAGATAGAGCAAGCCGTTGCCCATGACGACTCGCCCGAGCTTGGATACGATGGTCTCGTTTTCCCCGGGAACGATGCCCACTTGATAAGTGAGGAAAACGATGCCCATGAACATGACGGCCAACAAGATGGCCATGGCGATCAACGTCTTTCCGGCGTTGTCGGCTTCCGGCTTTTTGAAGGCCATCACGCCGTTGCTGATGGCTTCCACGCCGGTCAGGGCGGTGGTGCCGGAAGCGAAGGCACGCAGGAGGATCAGGATGGAAAGGCCTTGTGTGGCGTTTGCCGAGAATGGTATGGCTGTATGTGGGAGCGAGCCGGACAAGAATCGAACCAGTCCCGTGGCGATCAATACGAGCGTGAGGCTGATAAAGGCGTAGGACGGGATGGAGAAGAGGGTCCCGGACTCGCGGATGCCCCTCAAGTTTCCCCAGACGATGACCGCGATCGCCAGCAAGGCGATGGGAATGGATAACGGGTGTAAATCCGGGAGGGCTGATGTGATCGCCGCCACTCCGGCTGTGATGCTGACAGCCACGGTTAAAACGTAGTCGATGAGCAGCGCGGCAGCGGCTGTCAACCCCGACCAGGGTCCGAGGTTGTCGTAGGCGACGATGTATGCACCGCCGCCGGACGGATAGCCGTGAATGATCTGAAAATAGGAAGTCGCCACGATCGCCAAGAGCAGCGTGATGCAGAGTGCGATGGGGAAGGAAAACCGAAGCAAGGCTGTGCCCCCGACGACGAGCACCAGCATGATCTCCTCCGGCGCGTAAGCCACCGATGAAAGTGCATCGGAGGAAAAGATGGCCAGGGCTTGAATCTTCGACAGCCGGCGGTGGACCTCCTCCGACGTCGGCAGGGGGCTTCCGAGAAGAAGGCGTGTGATGTGATCCAGCATGAAAATTCCTCGAAAGGATTTAATTTTTTTTCAGTAAAAGGGATTCTCTCTATTTTACCTGTAATTCGTGGTTGCTTGGGCACCTTGCTGACCAAGATTGGGACTCGACAAATGCGAATTGGGAAAACAGAGAATCTTGAGCGCCATCGAACGTATTATATGCCGGGGAAAAAGGGGACCCCGCCCAATGAAAATGTGGGGTCCCATATCCACATCGAATCGCGAATTTGCCGTCAATCGCATTTACAATATGGCGCCCTTCCGACCGCATCCTGCCAGATGCCACCTGCGGCGATGCATTCATCTTCCTTGAGTTCTTCCGTGCAGACGAGTGGAGGCGATTCTTCGATTTCCGGATCGTTCCATTTCGAGATCTCGCTGGTGTCACCGCTTTCCTGGTTGTCGATTTTGCGCACAAAGCAGGTATCGTTGCCGTCCGGGTTTTCGATGATCCACCACTCCTCCCGGAGGTCCTGCGCTACGATCGCGGCCGTCTCGCCGGTCAGGAAGTAGCCCTGTACGGGATATTTTTGCGGATCAGGGCCGCGCAGGCACTGCTGGTCTTTGAGTGCTTTGACGAACGGCAGTGACGCTTGCCCGGCACATAATAGATCCTCATCCGTAATGAAGAATGAACGGGTTTCCGAGAACGGGCCCATGTTCTGACCTTTCATGGCTGCCACGCGCCAGTAATATTTCGTGCACTGAGCCAGCTCGGGAGTCGTCACGTACGTCGTTGGAGAAGATGTGGCTCCCACGAGCGACGTGCCGCCGAATTCGGGATCATCTTGTAAGTCGATGTAGTAGCCATTGGGGAGACAGGCGGGTTCGCCAGGTTCGTAGTGCAGTTTGAGGATCGTGCTGCTGGTCGTATCGCCGTCATGCGGTGAGACCAATGCCGGCGCGACCAATTCCGAAACCGAGCCGCAGCGTGGGCCGGTGAAGAAGACACGCATGGCCGAATCCGGGCCGTGCACGCCGGCCGTCCAGGCGTTGACGGTCCAGTAGTACATCGTCGCCGGATCCAGTGGTCCCTGGGGGTATGCGGCATCCGCGGGCGGCCATGTCGTATGATAGCCATCATCGGTGTAGCCCATTCGCGCCCAGCCATATTCCGGATCTGGCGAAATAAGGATGCGGAACAACTCCGGGATGCAGCCTCCGGTGAAACTCCACTGGAACAGTTCGGCCGGGATCGAGCCTTCCGCCGGATCCGTACCGAGGTAGGCGTAGTGATACGGCGTGATTAACGTCGGCGGGACGAGATCGTCGGGCGTGCAGTTGGGAAGCAGAACAAACTCGGGGAAGGCTTCCGCCTGTGCGATTACGATGTCCGCTCCGACCGTGACTTCCACTTCGAGGGGATCGCTGTACATATTATAACCGGATGCCTTGGCTCGCACGGAGATGATGTGGTCACCGGGGGCGTCCGGCGTCCAGAGTAGTTCGCTGTAGAAGACGTGTCCGTAAACGGCTCCGCCCGATCCATATCCCAGCGGAGGCACCGTGCCGATCACACTGCCATCGACCCGCACCTCGAACAGATCGATCCCGCCGAAGCTGTGCCCGCTGAAGCGGATCAGGTACGGCGCCAGAGGGATAACGCTGCCAGGTTGGGGATCGTAGATTTCGTGCATGTATGCGGGCAAATAGTTAGACGGATCGAATTCCGGGACATCCGCCTGTTCGACCTGCTGCGGCTGCTGCGCAACGTCGAGGTCTGGACCCGGTGGAGGCTGTGTGTCACCGCAGCTGACGAGCACGAAAGCGATACCGATGAAAAATAAGAACCGCCTGGTATTCATAAGATTTACCTCCCGAAATAATCCAATGCCCTGATGACACCTTCTACATTAAATAACGGGGAGCGGAGGAGTTATGTGACAGCATGGACGGTGATCTGAAGTATATACTATATATCGATCCGATACAGGCAGCAGGTAAAGTGGGCTTTAATTTGAGAAATCCGGGTGAGGTGAAGAGTCCCGCACGACGTTCAAATTGGTTGTGGAGGTCAGATTATTCGTCTACACTGAATGATAGGTGATCGGGCTGGTAGCGCAATCACGTCAGATGAAGAGGGGGGAAAAATGTCGGTAGATCTACATTACGATCAGGAACGGAAAATCCTTTCCGCTGTGCTGCATGGGGTAATCGACGTCGAGGAATTCTCCGATATATTAGAAACGATAACGCATTCCGAAGAATACCCGGCGGATATTCCCACGCTATGGGATTTAAGCGCGGTCGATGCCAGTAAGTGGATACCAGCATAATCGAAAAGATAATCGCAATTCGTGCCCGTTATCCTGAAAGAGGCAGCACCAAACTGGCTCTTTTAACTTCGACTGATTTGGCCTTCGGGCTTAGCCGCATGTATGAAATGACATC
>DAOUEE010000066.1:0-5833 GCA_034430695.1 Anaerolineales bacterium
TTCCGTATGCTTTATGCGCCAATGTGTTGGGCAGTATTTCTACAGACTGACTCGTGCCGGCGACCGAGCAGCTCAACTTGCTTACGACAAGATTCGGAGCGTCCGGCGCAGATTCCTCGTGGTCAGCATCGGAAATCTTCAGTACGTTGCGGGCATACTCTACCAGAGTATATTGAAATCCGCCTCAAGTTCCGATATACGGTCTACCTGATTCCCGGGCGAAACGGATGGCGAGTAAAGCCCCGTTCGTACTACGGTAAGGACCACCCGGGCTGCACCACAGCGCGTCAGATTCCCGCACGGTGAGCGAGGCTTCGCTCGACGCATCTTCCAGCATATCCGTGGGCAGCCAGGAAACGGCGATTTTCACGCCAATCCGAACCGCAGCGTGGTGAAGCGCGGCATTCGTGGCGACGTGGGAAACGCTGCCGGGATCGAAATCACCGATGATGCCGATTTTTAGCGTTTGTGTCATTTGGTCGATTCTTTTCATATCTGCGATTAGGATCAATCATTCGATGTTGTCTAGCATAATCAAGCGCCGCTTTTTCCGCGGTAGGCAATCCCATCGATCTGCACGTGCAGACCCTCCGGGCCGCAGGCGTGGGCGAAGTTGGTCTGAATGGTCTTGCGCGCTGGATACTCGCCTTTGACACGTTCCTTAAACACTTTCTCCATGATGGGGATGTCCCACGCGTCCCGCAGGAGAACGTCCAGTTTGACGACGTCGCGCAAAGAGAGGTCGACTTTCGCCAGCCGCTCTTCCATGTGGTCCAGGGCGCCGTGGACTTGTGCTTCAACTGTATGTATATCCGATGTTGCCTACACAGTATTAAAGGAAGACGAAGTCGCCCGCAACGACGTAGCCGGCGTGTGCTCACTCCTGGTTGATGTCATGTCTCTCGATTTCGCTCATCGACGCCTCCTCGCTCAGATGATCGAATGCAGCAGCGGCCAGATCACGTGCCAGACCACGTCGGTCCAAAAATGCACGCCCATCGCAGCCACCAGTCCGCCCCGCACGTAGCGTTCTCCGGCCACCAGTCCCAGGATGCCGTTGATCAGCAGACCTTCAACGATGACCCATGCGGGAAGATCGGCCGGCGAAGTGACCCCCAAGAGCAGCATCGCACTGGGCAAATGTGCAGCGCTGAAGGCCAGGGCGGCGATGACGTTGGCGATCCACAGCGCCGTACGCTTCGCATTCCAACGCCGCAGGAGCCAGTTGAGGATGAAGGCCCACAATCCGAGCACAAAGCCGCGAAACAAGATCTCTTCACCGATGCCCGCCGATCCGGAAGCCAGCAGCGATAACGGAAAACCGGGATGGGGGAGCCCTTCGACGGATACCAGCAGAGCGATGATTCGGTCGATCAGCACGCAAATCACACCCAGACTGAGCCCGAGCAGCAGCGGTCTGCGCAACCAGGTTTCCCAGCCGGCTCCTTCTCGATAGACACCTGGCAGTTCCAGACGACGGGCGAACCAGAAGCCGGCCAAGCCCAGGAAGCCGTAGAGCACGATAACTACGCCGGCGCTGGCGAGTGCGATTTGCCACTGCGGAATTTCGGCGATTGTGTCCGGCAGTGTACCCGGCGGTGCCAGTCGGTTCGCCGAGGTGATCAGCGTGGAAAAAAAGACCAGCAGCGAGTAGATGAGTAGAAAGATGCCGAGGACAGATAATTGTCGTTTGACGTTCATGCTAGATCAGCTTTCTTTCATTTGAAAGACCGCCTTGTCGCGTCAGTATGAATCAGGCTTGATAGATGCTGCTTTCGTCAGATTTGCTAAAACGTATTCTACTTGAATCTGTAACGCAGGGCTTAAATAACTGAAACCCTGCGTTACACTGGCGATGCGTTGGTCTCAGAGAAAGACAAGTGGAGGATAATCCAGCCTGGGTCGGTATTTAGAAATAAACCCGCTCGATCCCCTGCACGTATTTCGAGTTGCGCGTCACGCGGAAAGGAAAGTAGCCTGCGGCGCGATCGGCTTTCGCTTCGTGTTCGATCTCGTACTTCAGTTCCACGATCACGTCGCTAGCGTTCTTCTGGCGGTGCAGCAGCGGATTGCAGAGGGCCATGTTCACCTTCCAGAAGATCTGCTGCGAATCGATCGTCACGCGGAAGTCGTCGTCACGCGTGGCGAAGTAGCCGCGCTGATAGCAGTTGAGCAGCACCGGGCTTAGCGTGTGCAGGTCGTCGCGCACGACGATGGGCAGGTTGGAACGATCAGCGACTGCCTGGAAAACCCGGTCGCAGAAGCACTCATCCAGCGTGAAATCGGCGATGCGGTAGGAAATCTTCTTCCCCACGTGTCCCTGCTTGACCTTGATCTCGAGCATCGGACTGCGGATTTCGCCTGTCGCGGATCCATACCAGCGCAAGCGCACTTTTCGGCGTATCTCGGCGCCGGAGACGTTATCGAAATAGTTTTCCATGTCGACCGTGTCCAGGTACAGGCTGTTGACCTGGCGCGGCGGGTAAGGGGCGTAGAACAGCAGCGGATGCTGACGCACGAGCGCCACGATCTGGCTGGGCAGCAGTTCCTCGACCAGGAATTTGCGCTCGTAGCGATACGAGCGCAGCTGCGTGTAGCCATTTATATTCGCCGCGAGTTTGCTGCCGTCGGACATCTACCAGATGCCCTTGTTGTCCAGGAATGAAACTTCCATCTGCGGCGAAAGCGCCAGCAGGGCGTCACGCGCCTGCTCCAGATCGGAGAGATGGCGGAACTCGACCACGAAAGCCAGTTCCATCAGTTCGCTGTTCTCGTCGTAGCGGATCAGGCGCAGTTTGCTGCAGTATTTTTCAAGCGTCTGTTGGATTTGCTGCATGCCGGTTTTCTCGCTGCCGCGATTGGTGATCGAGAGGTGCAGGTTGACGTCGGCCTGAGTCTGGCGCAGCAGGCGGCCCAGTCCAAGCAGCAGAATGCCCACGACCAGGCTGAGGGTGGTGACCAGACGCTGATTGTCGCCGAGGCCGATGCCCAGGCTGATGGCGAAGAACAGGTAGGCCAACTCCTCCGGTTCCTTGACCGCCGTACGGAAACGGATGATCGACAGCGCGCCGACCAGGCCGAGGGAAAGCGCGACGGACGAGCGCACGACCAATATGATGAACGTGGTGGTGACGGTCACCAGCATGAAGTTGGCGGCGAACTTGCGTCGATTGGAGAGCGAGGAGCCCCAGTAGACGTAGACGCGGCTGAGTACGAAGGCGTACAGCGCCGCCAGGACGAGGTTGACGCCGAACGTGGTCACGTCGACCGTGCTGCCTGCGCTGGTCGAAAGCGAATCCAGGATCGACTGCAGGGCGTTAGGCGCCTGGGTGGGAAGGGCCGTGGGGACGGCTTCGACGGCGACCGGTTCTACAGCAGCGCCCGGCTGTGGCTCGCCGCCCGCCTCCGGTACGAGCACCTGCAGCGATACGTCGTCGATGGTCGTCGTGCGTTCGCCGTGCGAGGCGAATACCACTCCTCCCGGTGCGAGCGGTTCGGAGTCGCTGGCGCTGATGATCTCGCTTCCGTCGATGCTGATGCTTTGTTGGCCGCCCTGCAGCGTGATCTTGAATTCCATCCAGGCATTCTGCGACGGCTGCCAGCCGGGCGAGACGGCCAACTCGCTTTCCTGGCCTTCGCCCTGATTCTTCAAGAGTACGACGGCGTCCTCCAGCAGGATCAGGAGGTAGCTGCCGCTGTCGCTGGCGCGGTAGTTGATGTGCGACTCGCCGGGACCCGAGAACTTCAGCTTGAAGCTCAGCTCGAAATCCTGCCAGCCTCCGCCGCGGGCGGCGAAGTTGCCTGGACCGATCTGCAGGGCGCCTTCGGCGACGACCGCCTCCGGCGAGTGTTCCCACTCGGGAAGCTGCGGATCGTCGAACGAATCTGTAAAGCCGCCTTCCTGAGCGGCTGCCGGAACAACGGTAAAGGCAATGATCAATAAGAGCGTGATGGCGACGATGGGTTTTCGTATCATGGCAATTCCTCGCTTCTGGTTATTCTTCCGGCGACGGTTGTGCAGCTTCCTGCTGCAGTAACTGACGCACGAATCGACTGCGTTCGGCGACGAAATCCGGGATGGTTTCCCAGGAACGTTCGAAATCGGCAGGCGAGAACATGGCTTCCTCGCCGTAGAAGGCTTTGTCGCCATCGGATTGGGATATGTACGGTGCGATCATGTTGTGATACGTCTTGACCAGCTCGCTGACGTTCTGGCGGTTGAACCACACGCGCATCAGCAGGTCGAGATAAGCGGCGTACTTGCGCCGGTAAACTGCCGTGTTCATCACCTTGTCGTAGAGTGGGGCGCGCGGCATCATGCCCGTATCGGTACGCTCGAAAACTGCCGCCTGTGGATTGCCGCCCCAGGTCAGGTCCCAGGGGATCCACTCGAAGATGTCCGTAACAGGATCATGGTAGAGGTAGTAGTTATTACCGGTGTAGGGGTAGGAATCCCAGTTGTCGATCAGCGTCACCACGGCCAGGTAGCGCAGAAAGGCATCCATGTCGAAGACGGATTCGAAGGCCCGGATGAATTCCGTATCGGAGGCGTAAGACGTACCGTCGAGCACCTTACACAAATTCACGATGTCGCTGTAATCGGCTTGCTCTTCGTTGGACATCTTGCCGTAGGCGTACTGCCCGTTCTGCATGGGGTAATCTTCGATCTTGCCGCCGTAGTAGATCAGGTCCATCGGGCCGCGCTGGGCGTGGCTGGCCTTATAGAGATTGCCGCCTTTGCTCTCGGCGCCGAAGCGGTTACCGATGTATTTCTGGTCCACGCGTTCGACCAGCGAATACACGCCCCAGTAGACCGGCGGGCTGGAGTCGTCGGTGAAATCGATCCACATTTCGACGAAGGCCACGTGGCTGGCGGGCAGCCCTGCGGCGTACATCATCTCGTAGGCCAGCTTCTCGTAGAGCAGCGACGAGTCGCCGATGTTGTTGAGGAACATCAACTGGCGCAGGTTGTGAAACTCCTGCCCGTCGACGTAGTAGTCGGTGTCGATCTTCCAGGGTTTCTTGGCGCCGGAGACGCGCAGGGAAAACTGGCCGCGCATGCGGAAGCCGACGTCGTTCAGCTTTTCACCGAAAACTGTAGCGTCAACCTCGACCTGGTATTTGGCTTCGGGATCGACCCACATGGCGTCCCAGTCGGATTGGGTGAGGCGGATGTCGACCCGGCGCACGCGCGAGTCGTCGAACACGTACCAGTAGTCGACGCTGCTGGAAGCCGGCAGGCGCACCGTGACGGTCGTCTGATCGCTGTCCGTGCGTCCCTGCGAATCGGTCACGCGCAAGGTGATGGTGTAAACGCCCGATTTGGTGTAGAGATACTGCGCATAGCCACTATTGGTTGTGGCGTCGAAATCGAATGCGCCGTTGCCGTCCAGGTCCCACTCGTACTTAACGATCGTGGCGCCGTCCGCGTAACTGCCGTAGGCGCTGAAATAGGTCGTCAGCGGTGCCCAGCCGTCGTTATAGATGGCAGTGGCCTGGGCGGTGACGTAGGGACTGTCCTGGGTTTCGCCGACGGCAGGCGCGGGGCGGAGCACAGCTGCAATGAGCACTGCCAGGCCGATGGCGAGGAACAAATAGATCGAAGCCTGTTCAAGAGCGCGGCGGGTTCGGGCAGGACGGAGATCGCGGCGCGCGGTCATCGTATCTCCAGAGGAACGGGGATTTGCGTGATGCGGAGAGCGCTGGGAGGGACTGCGTCGCGCGCCGGCATAGGGCGATTATATAGATTTTTAGAAACGGCGCTGGAAGATCGTCACCACTGATTATGCTGAGGAAGATAATGTCACTCATGATATCA
Organism: Anaerolineales bacterium; assembly: GCA_034430695.1. GTDB lineage: Bacteria > Chloroflexota > Anaerolineae > Anaerolineales > E44-bin32 > WVZH01. The sequence continues at coordinate 5,819 of DAOUEE010000066.1, forward strand.
AGGATCAAGGAAGAA
>DAOUEE010000067.1:0-11765 GCA_034430695.1 Anaerolineales bacterium
CGATCTTCGGGCGCATCGAAATACACGCCCGGCGAACGGATCAATTGGGACACCACCACGCGTTCCGTACCGTTAATAATGAATGTCCCTTTTTCGGTCATGATCGGAAAATCGCCAAGGAAGATGTCCTGGCGAATGGGCTCCGGTACTTCCGATCCCGCCAGCAACACGGAAACATAAAGCGGCGCGGCGTAGGTTAGATCACGCTCGAGACACTCCTCAATTTCGTGTTTGGGATCCTCAAACCAATAATTAAGTTTGAACTCCTTCGACTCGGGCGATTCGCCCGGGAAAAATAATTTCATCCCGCCGTTGTAGGAAATGATGGGTGAAATCTCGTCGAACAATTCCTTCAACCCTTTTTCCTGAAGCCAGCTGAACGAATCCAGCTGCACCTCGATGAGCCGCGGAAGTTCATACACATCCGGTATGCGGGAGTACCATTTCTGACCTAATTTGGAAGCCATACGCTAGCTCCTCCTGAATTACACGAACCGCATTGTACCCGTTAAAAACCATAACAGAGACGCGAAAAACCACCGGCACGATCTGGCCGGAATCGAATTTCTGTACGTCTTCTTATTTCTTCATTTATCTCGCTATTTTCCCCTGTTTTTCCCCAATTTATGGTCACCAAAACATCATTATATCCTAAAATGAAGACTGTTGTCTACTATTTTCCCGTGATCTCACATTTCAACTACGCTTTACAGCCGCAAGCTTATTTACGCTTCTGCTCGCTTTACGCGCAGCGGGAGGCGGAACCCGCGTTCGCTCTCGATAGATTAGCGGGATGAAACGGGGGGAGTCACTGTGAGCCGTACAAACGCCGGTAGTTCGAGAACGCCCAATAGATCACGCGAACGTAATCCCGCGGCTGGCTAAAGCGAATACATTCCAGGAAGAGATCGGGGTCGTCGGGGGCCAGTTCTTTCCACGCCAGCGCATTTCCCGGGCCGGCGTTGTAGGCAGCCAATGCGGCATACAAATCGCCGTCGAAAAGATCGCGCTGCTCTGCCAGATATTGCGTTCCGAGGCGGGCACTCACGTAGGGCCGATAGAGGTCGTCATCCGTATACCCCTGCGGCCATTGATAACGATCGGCTAAATACTGGCCCGTATCCGGTACGATCTGCATCAAACCCCGTGCCGAAGCGTAGGACAGCGCGAATCCTTCGAACAGGCTTTCCTGGCGCGCTACGGAGAGAAGGAACATGGTTTCGAAACCATACTCACCTGCCACTTCCGTAAACAAGCCCTCGAAGTAAATTCCGAAGCGGATGCGGCTGAGGTAGTTGGGCGCGTAGAGGGTCCCAGATTCATCCATCCCGGCGAGGGTCATGATCTGCTTCGCGGCGTAGATAGCCGATCGATAGAGACCGATTTCCAGATAGGTGTGCATCAAACGGTACGTCGCTTCCGCATCGTTGGCGTAGGATTCTCGCAGCGATTCGAATTCATCACGGGCATTCTCGTACTGTCCCAGCGCCCAGAATTCCATTCCCCGGATCATGCGCGCATCGCCGGCCAGTGCAGGGGAAAGCGAGGTCAACGGCTCCGGCCCCGTAATGATGAACTGGGTGCGCAACCACTCCTCCGCCTGCGCACGCTCTCCATCCAGATCGTATTTGAAATTGAAGCCCTTTTCCGGCACATGAAATGGTTCCCAGCCGGCCAGGATGTCCGCAGCGCGGATGGAATAATACCCGCCGCGATCCGCCTCGGAAGCCAATTGATAGGCCGCTCTCGCCGCTTCAGGATCACCAGCAGCATCGTTCGCCTTGCCGATCCACAGATAGGCGGCAGCGCGTTCATCCGCGCCACGCACATGAGCCAAGGAACGTTGAAGTACGTCGGCGGCTAAATCCATTTCTTTGAGGCGGTAGTGGGCAGTACCTGCCAGGAACAGCGACCGGAAGGACCAGGTTGAATCGGGATACTCCCTCGCCACCCGTTCCCAGTATTCGATCGCCGCTGGCAGATCCCCACTGATTTCGCTCACCCGGCCGGCGTCGAAGACAAATTCCGCCGCTCGGGCATGATCCGGAACCGCAGCCGCGAAATTCTCGAGAGTCTCAATCGCCTGAGGATATCGCTCGAGATATGCCCATTGGGTATAAGCTTTCTCCTCCCAGGCAGAATCCCAATAAGGACCTTCGGGATGATCTGTGATGAGTACGTCCCATTCTTGAACGGCAGCCTCGTAATTCCCCAAAGCGCGTAATGTAAGACCCCTGAAATAATGCACCGTGCCGTCGTGGTTATCAGGAAACGCGTACAAATATCGATCGAAGGCGGCCAGGGCAACCCCGTACTGGCCGGCGTAATAATCCACCAGGCCGCGATCGAACTCACTTACCGCTACGCCAGCCTCGACGAGAATCACCAAGCCTTCATACGAACTGTAGGCGCCGGGGTAATTCGCAACCGCATCGAGATAGCGCGCATACGCTTGCTCATAATTGCCGAGCTTGGTATACGCCTGCCCCATGAGATAGTCCATCAAAGCGCGCAGGTAATCTTCGCCGGTCTTGTTGTAGATCGCATCGTACGCTGCAATTGCGGCCTCATAATCTCCGGAATCGGCGCGCGTGCGGGCAACTTTGATCTCGGCACTCAATCCTTGATCCAATCCGGGAGACACCTGCGCCGCCTGATACGCCTCGAGCGCTCCGGCATAATCCTTCGCTGCATATAAAATATCCCCGATCTGTTCCTGCGTATATGAATCGACGAGTCCGGGACGCTGTTCCAGGTAAGCACGGTAATCGCTCAACGCCTGTTGAGGCATGCCAAGCGCCTGGTACGCCTCGGCGCGCAGGAAATAAGCCTGGCCGAAATCTTCGTGTTGGCTGAAGTTGGTCAGATAATGGGTCAACGCATCCACGGCTTGATTGAAGCGTCCGGCCTGCAGGTGCGTTTTTGCAGCGCCAAGCTGCGCTCGCGCCCGGGTATCGTCGTCCGGCGCGAAGTTCAGTGCGGTGTCGAACTCGACAAGCGCTTGATCCCAATTCCCAACAAACAGGGCCTGCTCACCCAACTCTACCCGCGCTTCAGGCTGTGGAGTGGGTGTGAGCGTTGGTGTGGGCGTCATCGTGGCGGTAGGCGTGACGGTAGCCGTAGCAGTGAGCGTAGGTGTATGTGTGGCGAGGAAGCTGATGGAAACGGGAAGATTGCAGGCCAGATTCCCAACAGCGGTAACGATCAAAAAAAGTAAGATTCGAGACGCACGCCGTCGCACGGGTGCATCATAAAGCAAGGGCAGAAGAACGTCAATCTTGTGAGTTTCAGCTCTCCATGCTACACTGCAAACGAACATTCTACTGCGCTCTCAGATGAGGGCGCCTTTTTGTGTGAAGCCATGCGATCGGTTAACTGGGAAGAAAATGGACCTGCCGTACGCCTGATCGACCAGCGCCTGCTCCCTACGGAGTTGAAGACCGTCGATCTGGTGAACGTCGAGCAAGTAGCCGATGCCATCCGTCAGATGGCCGTGCGCGGCGCCCCGGCAATCGGCGCTGCAGCGGCATTCGGACTGGCCCTGGCTGGTTATCAATCCTCTGCTACCAGCGCAGAGGAGTTATGGGGCGACATTCAAGGCGCGGCGAAATTGCTGCGTGCCACACGACCGACCGCGGTCAATCTGCGCTGGGCGCTGGACCGCCTCCTGGCCGCCGCCGATAACCTGAAAGTGGATGGTCCGCAACGCATGCGCAAGGCGCTGCTCGACGAAGCCCAATCCATCGCGGACGAAGATGTAGAAATCAATCGCCGAATTGGCCGGCATGGCGCTGCGCTGATTCAGGACGGCGATACATTGCTGCATCACTGCAACACCGGCGCATTGGCAACGGTGGACTACGGAACGGCGCTGGGTGTGATCCGCACGGCGCACGAACAGGGAAAACGCCTGCACATCCTGGTCGACGAGACTCGCCCGCGCCTGCAGGGAGCGCGCCTGACGGCATGGGAGCTCGAGCGCTACGGCATTCCCTACGAAATCATCACCGACAACGCAGCGGGGTACTTTCTGCAAAACGGCGAAGTGGCCAGCGTCTTCGTCGGTGCGGATCGTGTGGCGGCCAATGGCGACGTGGCCAACAAAATCGGCACCTACATGCTCGCCCTGGCCGCGCACGACAACAGCGTACCGTTCTATTGCGCCGTGCCCACTTCGACCATCGACCTGCAGCTCTCCACCGGGGAGCGGATTCCCATCGAAGAACGCGATCCCGGTGAAGTGCTGGATTTGGAGAAGGATGGACAACGCGTGGCGCCCGCCGGAAGCAAGGCGCGCAATCCCGCATTCGACGTCACCCCACAAAGACTGATAACCGCTTTCGTCACGGAGGCGGGCATCATCCGGCCACCTTACTCCAACACGTTAGAGGAGGCAGTGAGAGAGACATCATGAAGATCGTGTTAACCGGTTCAATCGCCTTTGATTATTTGATGACCTTTCCGGGGAAATTCCAGGATCATATCCTCGTCGAGAAATTGGAATGCATCAGCTTGTCCTTCCTCGTCGACACACTCGTGCGCCGGCCTGGGGGCAACGCAGCCAACATCGCCTACAACCTGGCGCTGCTCGGCGAACACCCTACCGTGATGGCGACGGTCGGTGAAGATTTCGAAGCGCAGCGGCTTTGGCTTGAAGAACAGGGAGTCGATACAAGCGCAATCCGCGCCATCCCGGATGTGGCCACGGCTTCCTTTTTCGTCAACACCGATCAGTGCAACGCGCAGATCGCCAGTTTCTTCACCGGCGCCATGGCATACGCCTCGGAATTGAGCTTCGCCCAACTTCCCGAAAAGCCCGATCTGGTGGTTATTTCCCCCAACGATCCGAAAGCCATGGCAAATTACGCCCAGGAATGCCAGCAACTCGGAATTCCATACATCTACGATCCGAGCCAGCAAATCGTACGGCTTACCGGAAGCGACATCGAGGCAGGCATCGAAGGCGCGATGGCCCTGTTCGCCAACGAGTACGAATTCAGCTTGATCGAGGACAAGACCGAACTCGACCTTCCGGCGATGCTCGAATGCTGCGAATTCATTGTCGTCACACACGGTGAACATGGCGCTCGAATTTACAACGCAGACGACGAGGTCTCGATTCCAATCGTCCCTCCCAAGGCGATTCTCGATCCCACCGGCGTCGGCGACGCTTTCCGCAGCGGCTTTCTGAAAGGCTACGCACATGGTCTGAGCTTCGAGCGCTGTGGACAGATTGGCGCATTGGCAGCTACCTACTGCCTCGAGTCCGACGGTCCGCAGTCGCACAGTTATGACCTGAAGGAATTTACCGCCCGCTTCCGCCAGTATTTCGACGATCAGGGCGACCTGGACCGGGTGTGACGGTGGATCCCATTGCACGGGAGCAACTACGCGGGCTCCTGGAACGCGATCGAGTCTGGTCCGCATACGCATTGGCCGATCTCGATCCCAAGGAGGACGAGAACAGCAGTTGGTTGTTCAATGAGTGTGCGGTCGCGCTAATCTACCGCGGCTTGTCTCCGGCGGTTCTCTTCACCAGCGGTGACGTCGAGCAGCTCCAACCGCTGCTCAGCGACATTCCACCCGGACGTTTCATCTACCTGCTAAAAACCGAGCATAAGGATTTACTCGCCGATCGGCTGCGAGTCGAGTCAGAGGAGATCATGTACCGTATGGTCTTGAAGGAAGAAGCCTGTCCCGGGATCCCCAAGGGTGAGGTGACTACGTTAACCAGCGCGGATCAACCTGCAATCGAGGCCCTCTTCGCCGATCACCCCGATCGGCCGGACGCCTACCATCCGCGGCAGCTTCAGGAGCATCCCTTTTTTGGAATCCTGGAGGGGAATGAATTGGTGTCCATCGCAGGGATTCACATTCTCTCCAAATGGGCCGGTGTTGCAGCCGTCGGAAATATCTTCACCCGACCCGACCGGCGAGGACAAGGCTTGGGCACTCGCGCGACAAGCGCCCTGGTTCAAGATTTGCTGGATTCGGGATTCAAAACCATCGTACTCAACGTTTCGACGGAGAATGAAGCTGCGATCCACTGCTACCGAAAGGTAGGTTTCATGCCGTACTGCCGGTATCATGAGGGGGTAGGAGTCCTTTCGAACGCATCCTAAACTTTGTGCCGGCACCGAGTAAATATCCGGCGCCAGCATCCAGGATGCTGGTTGCGAATATTCATCCGTATCCAGCAACGAGGGGCTTTCTCATTCATGTGGTAAGTGGGACAAACATTTTCGGAAGAAGAAAGCGCCAGCCACTGAAGAAGCATCCCGTTCAGGTACAATGAATTCATACAGTGAAAGATTGAGCACCTTAAGGAGGGAAGAAGTATGGAATACACGAAACTCGGACGCACGGGTCTCACGGTCAGCCGTTTATGCCTGGGCACGATGAACTTCGGTCCTGAAACGGACGAGGCGCCCAGCTTCAAGATCATGGATGAAGCGCTGGATTCAGGAATTAATTTCTTCGACACAGCCAACGTTTACGGTTGGAAAACCGGTGAAGGAATCACCGAACAGATCATCGGCCGCTGGTTGGCTCAGGGCGGCGGCCGCCGGGAAAAGATCGTGTTGGCCACGAAAGTCTACGGCAACATGGGCGACTGGCCCAACGAAAGCCGCCTCTCCGCTTACCACATCCGCCGCGCGTGCGAAGAAAGCCTGCGGCGCCTGCAGACCGACCACATCGACCTGTATCAGATGCATCACATCGACCGCGAAGCTCCCTGGGAGGAAATCTGGCAAGCGATGGAGCAACTGGTAAGTGAAGGCAAGGTAATTTACGTCGGCAGCAGCAATTTTGCCGGTTGGCACATCGCACAGGCGCAATGCGCAGCTCGAGCGCGCAACTTTATGGGGCTGGTTTCGGAACAAAGCCTGTATAACCTGAACGATCGCATGATCGAACTCGAAGTGATTCCGGCCTGCCGCGAATACGGCCTGGGGCTCATTCCCTGGAGTCCACTCGCCGGAGGCATGCTGGGCGGCGCTTTGAAGAAAGTCAAGGAAGGACGCCGCGCTGCAGAACAAGTGCAGAAGTCGATCGAAGATAATCGAGAAGCGTTGGAGAAATACGAAGCGCTGTGCAAAGACTTGGGTGAAGCACCCGCCGACGTGGCGCTGGCCTGGCTGCTGCACAACCCTGTCGTGACGGCGCCGATCATCGGACCCCGCACTTCGGAACAGCTTACGGGAAACATTCATTCGCTTTCGATCGAGCTGGATCCCGATACGCTCCAGAAGCTGGACGAAATTTGGTCCGGTCCAGGTGGTGCGGCTCCCGAAGCATATGCGTGGTAAGATAGCCGGGCGTCGCGAGCCAGAACCTGCGCGCTGCGATGTAATCTCATAACACGGAGAATAGCATGAGTTCGGAGTTCGATATCAAAGACATCAGTCTGGCTGAAGGCGGTCGTCGCCGGATCAACTGGGCCGCTCAAGAAATGCCCGTTCTACGCCAGGTGTGTGAACGTTTCACAAAAGAGCGGCCGTTGAAAGGGATGCGCGTTGCCGGATGCCTGCACGTGACCACGGAAACGGCGAACCTGATGCGCACCCTGCAAAAAGGCGGCGCGGAGGTCATACTTTGTGCCTCCAATCCGCTCTCCACGCAGGACGACGTAGCTGCATCCCTGGTCACCCACGACGAAATCCCGGTCTATGCAATCAAGGGCGAGGACAACGACACCTACTACGAACACATCCACGCCGCACTGGACATCAAACCCAACATGACCATGGACGACGGCGCCGATCTGCTCAGCACCTTGCACAAGGACCGCAACGAATTGCTTGCAGAGGTGAGAGGTGGAACGGAGGAAACCACGACAGGGGTCATCCGACTGCGCGCCATGGCCAACGAAGGCGCATTGAAGTATCCGGTCATCGCCGTCAACGACGCCATGACCAAACATTTCTTCGACAACCGCTACGGAACGGGTCAGTCCACGATCGACGGCATCGTGCGCGCCACCAACATCCTTCTGGCCGGCAAGAATTTCGTGGTCGCCGGCTACGGCTGGTGCGGACGAGGGCTGGCCATGCGGGCGCGGGGTATGGGCGCGAACGTGATCGTCACCGAAGTCAAACCGCTTGCGGCGCTCGAGGCGGTGATGGACGGGTTCCGCGTCATGCCCATGATCGAGGCGGCGCCCATCGGAGACATTTTCTGCACCCTCACCGGCGACATCAACGTGATCGACAAACATCATTTCGATGTGATGAAAGACGGCGCCATCGTGGCCAACTCGGGTCATTTCAACGTGGAAATCAACATCCCCGCCCTGGAAAAAATGTCCACCGAAGTGCGTAAGCCGCGGGAATTCATCGACCAATACGTGCTCAAAGACGGCCGCGCCATCAACCTGCTCGGTGAAGGGCGTCTGATCAACCTGGCGGCCGCCGAAGGCCATCCCGCCAGCGTGATGGACCTTTCCTTCGCCAATCAGGCGCTGTCGTTGGAATACATCGTTCAACACGGCGAAGAACTCGAAAACCGCGTGTACACCATCCCGGAGGACATCGACCGGGAAATCGCCCGCTTGAAGCTGGAATCGATGAACGTCAAGATCGATAAATTGACCACCCAGCAAGAGAACTATCTGGCTTCCTGGGAAGAAGGCACCTAAAGTCCGCATTTCGTATGAATTGGATAGCGATCCGGCTTCTGTTTGTGAAAATGGAAGCCGATTTCATATTAAGGCGTCGGCGTGGGAGAAATGAGCGGGGTCGCTGTGGGCGTGGGTGTGGGCTTCTCAACGGAGATTAAAATGTAGACCACGTCGCCAAACATCGTACCGTCCGGCGCCTGTGCCTGCCATTGGCTTACATACTGGCCAACTTCCCGCGGCGCCTGAAGTCCGACTTGCCATATCGCATTCGTTCCCCCGCGGGCAGGATAAAGCGCCACAGCGTCCTGTGCCTCGAAATCATCTTCTCCAAGATGGATCAAACGGTAATCCGGTCCCCAGTCGCAACTGCCGTTGTTTTGAACCGACCAGCGTTTGTCTATCGTCTGGCCCGGCACCACCACCTCGCCGTCGGGGTAAGTGAGATCTTCGAGAAACCGCGCATCGTTCTCACAACCAGACCCGGAAGAATTCACCCCAGAAGTTGATTCAGCGGACGTGGTAAAGTCGGGATTCGGAGTCATCGTAGGTATGGGTTGTAGGAGCCCAGCGGACGGCACGCTCGTCTCCGGCTTCGAAACACATGACGAAAGCCACAGCGCCAGGAAAACCGTGCACAGAGCCAGCTTCCGTAGAGCATTTTCTCTCTTCATCCTATCGATTATAGTCAAAGAGCGGTTTTCACCCAAGTACGGTCTTCCCTCCCTATTCCTTCCAAAAAGAAAGTTCCATCGAAAGCTTCCGGTGATAAACTTCGAAGGATAAAAGCGGTCGTCCGATCCCTCAAAGAGATCGGACGACACACGCCACCGCCACTCATAACGAAGCTCATGTGCACGCGTACGGCTTCGGGCTACTCGATTGCATCCTTTGTCGCAGGACGGATACCCCGGCGTTCTTTCCGAGAAGAGTCCATTTTCTTACACATGCTCGTACCTGACATTTTTACGCAGCAAAAGAGATGCCGGTGGAATTTTCCAGCGTTACAAACCAAGATCCCAATACTTGATTGTGATGACGTATGATTTGTTCCGCACTGAGATGTTCGCTGTCATAGGTGCTGTGCCCGTCTTCGACCAGGATTACCTCATATCCGAGGCTGTATGCCCTTCTGCACGTCGTATCAATGCAGTATTCAGTTTGCAGTCCGGCAACGATCAACCTGCCAATTCCGCGTGATTTCAACTCCTGCTCTAACCGCGTGTCCTGGAAGGAATCGGGATGGCTCTTGCGGATATGGACATCTTCCGTTCGTTTGTTCAATTCGGGATGGACCTGCCATCCTTTTGAATCGGGATGGAGTGGACTACCTACTTCCGCTTCACAATGCTGAATCCAAAAAATCGGAGCGTCAGATCGTCTCGCTTTGTCGACCAATTCATTGATCGTCTCAATTAAGACCTTTTCCCGATAAAGGACATCCACTCCTCCGAATAATCCGGACTGAACATCAATAACGAGCAACGCCGTTTTTTTCACTTTTCTAGGTTCTCCAGGCAAACTTCCACCTCTCTCCAAGGACTCCGGAAGAGGATTCACAGGACCGGTCAGGCATTGACTTCCTCGAGCGGCAGCGCATCTTCAACGGACAAACCCTCAGCCGGAATCGGTTCTTCGGGCATCGTGGCTTCGAGGCCGGCGGCCTTGCGGATCTCGTATTCAAGCTCTTGAGACATATCGGGATTTTCACGCAGGTAACTCTTGGCGTTCTCCCGGCCCTGGCCCAGGCGCGTCTCCCCGAAGGAATAGTACGATCCACGCTTGTCGATCAGCTCCATCTCCACGCCCAGATCCAGGATATCGCCCATTTTGGAAATGCCTTCGGCGTACATGATGTCGAATTCCGCCACCTTGAACGGCGGTGCGACTTTGTTCTTTACCACCCGAATGCGCGCCCGGTTTCCCACGATGTCCTGGCCGATCTTGATGCTTTCGGCACGGCGAATGTCCAAACGCACGGAAGCGTAGAATTTCAACGCCCTGCCGCCCGTCGTGGTTTCGGGGTTTCCGAAAATCACGCCGATTTTCTGCCGCAGCTGATTGGTGAAGATTACGGCCGTGTTCGTCTGCTTGATGGCACCGCTCAGCTTGCGCAGCGCCTGACTCATCAAGCGAGCCTGCATGCCCATGTGAGCATCGCCCATGTCCCCTTCGATCTCGGCGCGGGGCACGAGTGCGGCGACGCTGTCGATCACGATGAGATCCACAGCTCCACTGCGCACCAACGTCTCGGTAATCTCCAGCGCCTGCTCGCCCATGTCGGGCTGGGAAATGTACAAGTTGTCCACGTCCACGCCGCAGCGAGCGGCGTATTGGGGATCCAAGGCGTGTTCCATATCGATATACGCACATACCCCGCCCTGGCGCTGGGCTTCCGCGACGATGTGTTGGCAGAGCGTCGTCTTCCCGGATGATTCGGGGCCGTAAATTTCCGTAACCCGGCCGCGCGGAATTCCACCCACGCCGAGCGCTAAATCCAAAGCCAACGATCCGGTGGGGATCGTGTCTACGGCCAAATGTTTCGATTCACCCAAACGCATGACGGCTCCATCTCCATATCGTTTCGTGATCTCTTGAATTGCCCGCGAGAGAACTTCCAATCGCTGATCCTGCTGATCCCCCGATCCATTGCTTCGACCGTTCGAGTTTCCCATGGGAATATCCTCCCTCTCGGAATAGAGAACATACGTTCGAATCGAGTATAGCACAATTGTTCGATTCGTCAAGTGCTTTCGAACATTTGTTTCCCTGCGATTTTCAAATTCAAAACGATGGGGTCTTAGAGAAAGCCGTCCACATTGCCTCAATCCCGGCTTTTCAGGCCGGCTTGAAAGCGGTGGTGTTCTCCCGGCTGCTCCCCCTCTTCGAATCCGGAGAGGACGAAGACTGCGTTCGTAACCGTCGGTCCCGGGTTGCGCCAGCGGTGTCTCAACTGCGAACAGAAAAGCAGGCTGTCTCCCGGCTTTAGTAGATAAAGCTCGTTTTCGACGCGATATTCCAACTGTCCGCGAATGCAAATCACGAATTCATGGCCGTTGTGGATCAAGGGGTGTGGTCCGCTGTTGGCGCCGCTTTCCAACGTCAGTGCAAAAGGTTCTACCCTGCCGGCGAACAGCTCGCCGCCCAG
>DAOUEE010000068.1:0-9592 GCA_034430695.1 Anaerolineales bacterium
TTGAATCAAAGAAGAAGCTCACCACGTTGTCTTGACAATGTGGTGGGCTTTTACTTAACGCGCCATGCTTTCGATGTACTCCAACGACTGATGGCGGAAATAGGTGTTGTACAAATCGGCGTAATGCCCCCCTTGCGCCATTAACGACTCGTGTGTGCCTTGTGACAGTATCCGCCCGTGGTCCATGACGATGATGCGATCGGCGTTCTGAACCGTCCACAGCCGGTGGGCGATGATCACCGAAGTGCGATCGCGCATCACCGACTGCAAACCTTCCTGGATCTGGGTCTCCGTAAATGGATCGACGCTGGCGGTGGCCTCGTCCAGAATCAGGATCGCAGGATTCTTGAGCAGCACGCGCGCCAACGCCACGAGTTGCCGCTGCCCCATGGACAGATGCGCGCCGCGCTCGCCGACGTAGGTCTCCAGCCCTTTGGGCAAATCCTCCAACCACGCACCTGCGCTGATGTGCATCGCCGCCTGGACCACTTCTTCGTCCGATGCGCCGGGACGTGCGTAGCGGATGTTGTCGCCCACCGTCGTGGAAAATAGAAACGGATCCTGCGGTACCAGGCCGATATGCCGGCGATAGTCGTCCAGGTCGAAGCGGCGTATGTCGTGTTCATCGACGAGCAGCTCACCCTCTTGAAATTCATAGAAGCGCGCGATCAGATTGGCGATACTGCTCTTCCCCGCTCCGGTGTGTCCCACCAATGCCAGCGTCTCACCGGGAGTAATGGTGAGGGAGAAATCCGGAAGCACGACCTCCTTCTCCGTGTATCGAAAACACACGTGTTTGAATTCGATCCTGCCCTGCATGTGTTCGATGCGATCGTGCGCCACCTGCACGACTATCGGTTCGGCGTCGATCAAGGCGAAAACACGTTCGGCTGCGGAAAGACCGTCCTGGAACTGACTCCAGAAGGAGGCGATGCTCATCATGGGAAACCAGAAAAATCCGACCGCCTGCATGAACAAATACCAGTCGCCCGGCGTGAGATTCCCGGCCTCGACTTGAATCCCGCCGCTGTATACCAGAAGCGCCACACCCAATCCGGACGAGAGTCCCATGATGGGAAAAATAGAATTCAAGGTCAGGCCGCGGCGTATTCCGACTTGATACCCCTGGCGGTTGTTGCGTTCGAAGGTGTCGTAGATCGCCCGCTCCTTGCGGAAGCTCTTGGCCACGAAAATGCCGCTGATCGATTCCTGGATCTGGGCGTTGATCTTGGCCGTCACGCGACGGGCGTTCTGCGTTACACGCCGCGCCACACGCCGGAAGCTCAGCGCGATGACCACGGCCAACGGCGCCATGGCGTATAAAATGAGGCTCAAACCGGTGTTGATGCTCATCAGCCAGATGGTCAGAATTCCAATCTGCATGAATTGACTCAGCAGGTTGACGACCAGCGTGACCACCTCCGAAAAATCCTGCGTATCGGAGGTGACGCGGCTGACGATCTTGCCGGAGGGATGTTCGTCGTAGAAGGACATATCGTGGCGCACCGTGGCGTCGAAGACGTCCTCCCGCAGTTTGAGCACGACGTCTCCGATCACGCGCGCCGAAAGCCATTGGCGTGCAAAATTCGAGATCCAAGCCAGGCCGCCCATCAGCAGCACCAGACCACAACTGAGTGCGATGCTGGTCAGGGATGGATTTTTCCCGACAACATCGATGGCTCTGGCGATGGCGATCGGTGCGCCGCTTCCCGCGATCGAATTGATCGTCAGTGCCACAGCCACAAAGAGAACCTGTCTCCCAAATGGACGGAAATAGCTCAGGATGCGCGCCAGAAGTACACGATCGCCGTATTCACGATCGTAGGCTTCCGTATCCAGGCCGTCCAGGATAAAGCCCATCGCTCAATCGTCTCCATCGCGCAGCGGGAAAGCGGTCGGCTTCACGCCTCCGCTCCCCGATTCGACTCGGGAAAAAATGCGCCGGTAATCCGCGCTGCGCTCCAATAGTTCCTCGTGCGTTCCCTGATCCACCAATCTTCCCCGGCGCAGGACCAGGATGCGATCCGCCCAGCGGATTTGACTCAGGCGGTGCGTGATCAGAAAGGTCGTCCGCTCGCGGCTGATCTGGCGCATGGCGCGCTGGATTTGATCTTCGGTGGCGCTGTCGATGGCGCTCGTGCTGTCGTCCAAAATGAGGATGCGCGGATCGGTGAGAAACGCGCGGGCGATGGCGATGCGCTGCCGTTGTCCCCCGGAAAGCATCACGCCGCGCTCGCCGATTTCCGTCTCGTAGCCGTCGCGAAAGGATTGGATGAAATCATCAGCCTGCGCCTCACGGGCGGCCTTTTCGATGCTTTCCCGTGAAGGTGAATCGCAGCCGAAGGCGATGTTTTCCGCGATCGTGCTGGAAAACAGGAAGATCTCCTGCTCGATCGTCGAGATCTGCGAGCGCAGCGATTCCATGCTCCAATCGCGCACGTCGATTCCATCGATCTTCACACAACCTTCGTCGACGTCGTAAATGCGGTTGATCAGACGCGTCAGCGTGGTCTTGCCCGAACCGGTCTCACCGACGATGGCGATCGTCTTGCCGGCCTCGGCCTTGAAATTGATCTCGCGCAGCACGGCTTGATCGCCGTAACTGAAACTGACGTTCTCGAAAACCACTTCGCCGCGCATCGGCTTGCTGATCCCGCCGACGTTCTCGTCCAGTTCGGTTTCGGTGTTGATCAGCTTCAGGATTCGCTCTGCGCTGGCGATACCCAATTGAACCAGATTGAAGGAGAAGAGAGAGATGAACGTCGGAAACCGCAGCGCGCCCATCAATCCGACGAACGAGATCGCCTCCCCCAGACTTATTCGTCCCGCTTGCCACACGAACAAAGCATGAAAGAGCCCAAACGCCCAACTCAAGCTGAAAATCAGCATGGGCCAATAGCGTGCCTGAATTTCTCCCTGCTGCACGAACAAGTCCCGATAGCGGCGGGCGTCGTGCGTGAATTTGTCCCACTCGAAGTGCTCCTGCACCGTGGACTTGACCACTTCGATTCCGGCGATGGCTTCGGCCAGGCCGGCGTTCATGTCTCCAAATTGATCGCGCATGGCCGTGCTGACCGGATTCAAACGGTGGTTGTAATCTAACAGGGTCAGGATGAGCAGAACCAGGAAGATGGAGGGGACGAGCAGCAACTCGGTTCGGATGGCGCCGATCAGCACCATGGGCACGATGGTGTTCATGATGGAGTCGGTGATCAGCATCACCCCCGGACTGAACATGAGGTTCAGCGTGCGTACGTCGTTGGTGGCGCGCGCCATGATGTCGCCGATGCGCTGGCGGCCATGGAAAGTCTGGCTCTTTCCCAGCAAGCTGACGTACAGTTCGTGGCGCGAATCACGTTCCACGCGCTGCGCCAGGAACTCCGCGGAATAATTGCGCATCAAGCCCGTCAGCCCCTGGCTCATCGCCGCCACCATAACCGTGAGGGCAATCTTGATCAATTCATCACGTTGAAAACCTGTGCCGGTGATGACGTCGAAGGCGCGCCCGATGAAGAGTTGAATGTTGCTGTATGCCATGTTGTTGCCAAGTGCGGCCAGGATCATACCGAGCGGGAATATGGGATAGCGCAAGGTGTGCGACAGGATCCAGCGCACGGGTCCCGTGCGTTTGTACTTGTATTCGGATTCGAGTGAAAACTCGCGCTTTTCGATCGTCAATTCAGTCATGGCCAGGAAATTAGATTATACACGTCCAAATCCTGTTTCGGTGATCCAGGTCGTAATTAATTTCGGAAAGAGCGCGCGCGGGATTCTGTCTATAGAAGGCGAGCGTCGGGCAGCCCCTATCTATTCATATTAAGCGGAGGGCGAAGCGGAGCGCAGCCCGCAGTCGAAGGACGGCTCTTCACCTTCACTACGCTGTGTCAACGCTCCTCCTTCGACTTCACTCGCTGCTGCGCAGCTCGTTCCGCTCAGGATGATGAAGAAGGAATCGCTGACGCCGGATATTCATCCTGTGCCGATATTCAACGGATTTTAAACCGTCGGTCTTCGGGATAAATCGTAGGACCTGCCATAGATCGGCAGATTCAAATCTGCCGCATATCGGATGCGGATGAATGTCCGCTGCCGCCGTTTTCAGGGCCGAATTTCGACCACCACACCGTTTTCGGCCCAGTTGTACAATTCCTCCGCCGCCTCCAAATCGAGGATGATACAACCGTACGATGCGGGCCGTCCGAGCACGTCCGCCCACAGACGCCGCCCACTCGAGAGCAGCGGCAAACCGTGGATCCCGTTGAGCAGATCGGGTGTGGCGTAGTAAATCCCCAGAAAATGCGGCATGTACAGATCCCAGATCGAAGCGTAGGCGTTGAGCTCGTGCGTCATGACCTGGAATATACCGGGCATCGTCGGAGAGGAATCGATCCCGGTGCTGACGACGTACTCCCGATACAGATCCCTATTCTCGTAGACCCACATTCGCTGTTCGCTGATGCTGATGACGATGCGTTTGCCCCTCACGACGGGCAGCTCCAACAACGAGTCTTTTGGCGGCACGACCAGGGTTTCGCCGACTCGCAAACCACGCCGTGAGAGCATCGGATTTTCCTCGAGCAGCTTCCAAAACGGCATCGACACCTTGAAACCGATCGAAACCAGATTGTCGCCCGAAACGATGACGTAGCTCGTCGGAAGATAGTGGATCAAAATGGGATCGGATGCTTGTCCTTCGAGCGCCTGCTCGACGACCGCCCGCGCTTTCTCGTGATCGAAACTGCGCTCCTCACCCAATGAATTGTCCAGCCCCTGTAGGTATGCCTCGATTGTCTGCGTTTCGATTCCGACCGAAATGCTCGAGACTCCGCGATCCAATGCAAGCCAGGAAGCTATCGATTCGCGATCGGGTTTCCATTCAAAATATTCATCCGTCACTGGGTCGTAGGCATTCAGGCTGATGTCCGCATGCAGCATGCTTTCGAGAGTGTCTGCCGCGTCGGAAGCGTCCATGATCTTCGGTTCGCTGGGCAACGTAACGAGGGGAATCAAGCGATGCTCCGTCAGGATCGCAGATGGGTCTTCCTCGAGCAAAGCGAGGCTGGCTTCGACGTCCAATACCCTGCCGAAGCGGCCGGGCTGATACGTCACCTCGCCATCCTCAATAGATAACTGCGCTTCGCCGGAGGGAATCGCTACGACATCGGCCCAGGTTTCGAGTCCGCCCCTAGCCGCGGCTTCATCCAGGTAGACCCAGGGCGGCACGTCCGTCGGCTGCCGAAAACCGCGCAGCCAGATTCCGATCCCCCGGATCAATCCCTGGCCGCGGCCCACAGAGAAAGCGCGCATCGCCGTGGCCCGGGCATCCACGCCCAAGCCGAACTCGGCGGGTGTGACGACCCATGCCCGATCGGCGTCCACGCTGTCTACGGCCGTCAGGCGCAGCTCTCGATTCCAGACGCGATCCAATTCCTGCGCCGCCCGCTCCAAACTCAAGCCTTCCAGCGGCATACCGCCGACCGTCACACCGGGCATGATCTGGCCGGATATCTGGCAGGTGAGGTAGCCCACCAGGATCACGATGACGGCAGTCAGCAGCAAGGCGGCCCCGATCCCTGCGCCCCATCTCGCCGTTTTCACAACCCTCGGTGAGAACGTTCGAAGCCCAAACCGCCTGGATGCCGAATTCGTTGCGGATTTTCTCGTCGTTTCCACGAATACCCTTACTGACCTGGAACAACGCCTTCTATGAAGCGATGTTCATTAATCCTAACGCCATCCAATCATATTCATATCGACAAAGGATGCAAAAAGGCTGCCGTTAAAAAGTGAATTCATCGCGGATTTCCCAAAATGTAAATATCAACTGGAGTCTTTGGTTGAAAGGGGATTGGATTTCCAACGTGGTTTGCCGCCCTTGCCGAGCTTCTCCTGATACATTTGCCGATCTGCAGCATTGAGCGCCGCACTGAGTGAACCCTCGCTCGTGATCGTTGCCGAACCCAACGAAAGCGAAAGGGGATTACCCTCATGCTCGGCGTTGTGAATTTCGACCTCCGCACGCAGTCGTTCGAGCGCAACGTTCACGATGTTTTCGTCTGCGTTGGGAAGCAGCACGGCGAACTCGTCGCCCCCGATTCGGGCAACCACGTCGTCCGCACGGAAAATCTTGCGCAGAACGGCCGCAGAACGGCGTAAGACTTCATCGCCTGCTTCATGACCACGCGTGTCATTGATCACTTTCAAATCGTCGATATCCACCATGACGACGCTGATGGGATAGAGTTCGTCACGCTCCAGTCGTGCCAATTCTTCTTCAAAACACCCACGATTGTATAAGCCGGTGAGCGCATCGTGCATACTCATGTAGCGCAAGCGCTCCTCGGTCTTTTTCCGGCTGGTGATGTCTGTCATGACGGCCATAGATCCGATGCGGCGATCATTCTCATACAACATCGAACCGCTTACCAGAACCGGGACCCGCGTGCCATCCTTTCGCAGGAGTTCGACTTCATAGCGGTCTGATTCCACCCCCTGACGCCGACGTTCGTTCGCCGCGTCTACGATGGACTGTTGATCAGTGGGGAGAAATCTAGTCCAGTGTTTGCCCAACATCTCTTCTTGCGAATACCCAACGAGCTTTTCCATGGCCGGGTTGACGAAGGTAATCCGCTCGTTTTCATCGTCGACGATGATTCCCTCCATCAAGCGCTGTACGATGTTCTCGTGGAATTCTTTGAGCTGACGCAGCTCGATCTCCGCCGTTCGCTTCTCCACCGCGCGCCGTAGCGTAAGCAGCAGTTGATCGACGTCGTACGGTTTCTCAAGATAGCTATAGGCGCCCAGGTTGATCGCTTCGATCGCGGTCTCACTCGAGGCATGTCCGGTGATCATGATGCATTCCGTCGTGGGAAACCGATCCCGAATTCTCGCCAACAGCTCCAACCCGGACATGTCCTCCATCTTCAAATCGATGAGCGCGACGGCAGGCACTTCGCTTTCCATAACGGTCATGGCCGATACCCCACAAGAGGCGGAAATCGGACGAAAACCTTTCGTCCGCAGGATGTCCTCGAGGGTTCTGCGTAAATTTTGATCGTCGTCTACGATCAGGATCGGTTCGTCGCTGCTCATACCTGCTGCGCTCTTTATGTCTTCTGATGGATCTGTTTCCTAAAAGAATCTCGAACGAGGACACCATTTATCAGACTGCGATTCACCCACACTGCTAGCGATGAATGATAGGGATCACGTGTGGCGAAGAGAAAGGACATACATCGTGTCGATTCGAGGTTGCGCCTTCACAACTGACTATATCACGTTTCGTTCTGGCCTCGCAGCGCCCCGGCCAGCACTTCGATCGGGTGCAGCGCCGACCTCCCCGTCGTGTGTTCGATCTGCTCTCGACAGGAAGTCCCTGCGGCACAAACGATCGTTCCCGCATCGGCATTGCGGATGGCGGGTGCCAGGGACATCTCGGCCAGCTTGATCGAGAGATCGTAATGCTCCTTTTCGTAACCGAAAGAGCCGGCCATACCGCAGCAGCTGGAATCGACCTCTTCGACCGTACAATTGGGGATCAGCGCGAGCATTTGCCGTGTGGCCTCGGTCCCGAAACTCGCCTTCTGCTGACAGTGGCCGTGAAACAGCACGTGCCGCGGAGTCGTATCGAATTCGAGTCCCAGGTGACCGTTATTTGCCAACTGAACGAGGTACTCTTCCAACAGAAATGTCACACTTGCGACGTCATCCGCCGCTTCACCGGGAACCAGATCCGGATACTCATCCACCAGCATGGCCATGCAGCTCGGCTCACAGCCGACGATGGGAATGCCGCGCGCCGCATAGGGAGCCAGCAAACGAACGTTGTGCTGCGCCGCTTTTCTGGCTTCCCCCAGAAAGCCTTTCGACACCGCCGGACGGCCGCAGCAGACCCGATCCCGTATTAAGATCGGTTCACAGCCGGCAGCTTCGAGCACGCGGATGGCCGCCTCGCCGATCCGCGGCGAGTTGTGCTCCATGAACGTGTCGTGAAAGAACACGACCTGCTTCAGGGTCGCCGTGGCCTGGCTGTCGAGCTGCGCTTTGTGCTGTCGAAACCAGCGGCTGAAGGGTCGACTGGCGTAACGCGGCAGAGAACGTGCCTGGTGTACGCCCAAGGCGGTTAAAACCCACTTACCCGGTCCACGCATGAGTGCATTGACCACCGGAGCAAAGGGCTGAGCGACTTTGCTCAACTCAGCGAAGTGGGCGAACAGCTGCGAACGCAGCGATGGCCGGTGTTTTTGATAGTACTGGTATAAAAATTCAGCCTTGAGTTTCGCCATGTCGACAGAAGAGGGACACTCCGACGTGCAGGCGTGGCATGAGAGACACAGATCGAGAACGTCGTACAGTTCCTGCGAACTCATCCCCTCGGGACCCAGCAGCCCCATCATCGCTGCGCGCAATGCGTTCGCCCGGCCGCGCGTGCTGTGTGCTTCATCGCGCGTAGCCTGGAAAGAAGGGCACATGACGCCCTGTTCCAACTGGCGGCACACACCGGCGCCGTTGCACATTTCCACGGCCCCGGCGAATCCGCGATCCTTGCGAAATTGAAAGATGGTGGACTGGGGCTCGTACGGCGTAGCGTAATCGCTTCCGTAGCGCAGCAAGGACTCGTCGTCCATCTTCGCCACGTCGACGATCTTCCCCGGGTTCATCAAACCCTCTGGGTCGAAGACCTGCTTGACTTCGCGAAATGCCCGGGTGAGTTCTGGACCGAAAAGCTTCTCGGAAAATTCACCGCGCGCCATTCCCTCACCGTGTTCCCCGCTCGTCGTGCCGGAATACGAGATTACCAGTTCGCAGGACTTCTCGGCGATCCGCCGCATTTGCGCCAAGCCCGTCTTCGTTTTCAGGTCGATCATGGGACGCAGATGCATGCATCCCGCGCTGGCGTGGGCATAGATCGCCATTTGGCCCACGCCCACCTCGTGGGCGAAATCGTCGATCTGCATTACGTAATCGGCCAGATGTTCCACAGGAACGGCGGCGTCCTCGATGAAGGGAACGGGTTTTGCGTCTCCGCGCATGCTCATCAAGATGCCCAACCCGACCTTGCGCGTCTGCCAGACCAGTTCTTGTTGGGAAGCATCGGCGAGAATCACCAGCGCGCCTTTGTGATTCAGCCGGCCCAATTTCTTACGCAAACGCTCGATCCCCGCATCCAGTTCGGCGTCGTCATCACCTTCGTATTCGACGACCAGCACCATTTGGGGATCACCTTCAATAAAAGTGAGTATTTTGCGGTAATCACTTCCCGTCCGGGTCAGGTCGAGCAGCATCTTGTCGATCGCTTCGATCGCTGCGGGCTGCGTCTCCAACAAAGGTGGTACGGCCTCCAGTGCCTCGCGCACGTCGTCGTAATGAACCAGGGCGAGTCGTTTCCGTAAAGGCGAAGGGACCAGGTTGAGAGTCATTTCCGTCATCACGCCCAGCGTGCCCTCGGAGCCGACGATCAATTTCGCCAGATTTGGCATGGGGTTCCCCGCCAGGTGATTCAGGTTGTATCCGGAAACGCTGCGGAACGTACCGGGATAATGCGCCTCGATCTCGTCCGCATAGCGCGTGAGGATCGCCGGCACTTCGCGGT
>DAOUEE010000069.1:0-27080 GCA_034430695.1 Anaerolineales bacterium
CCGAACTCAAGTATATCCGTCATTGGCTCGTAACATGTGCCGCGTAGACTTGCATCGAAGTCAACCAGATAATTCGCCAAAAGGATTAACGCTATGAAACACAAGATTCCTATCTTCTCGCTCCTTCTGGTCACACTGCTCACTGCCTGCGGTGGCAGGGCGACGCCCATACACATCGATTTTCCCACCATCGAGCCCGACGCTACAAAAACCCCCACGGCCACGCCGGGAGTCACAGAGGCACAACCCACCGAAACCCTACCTCCCACTGAAAGCCCGACACCCTCGAACTGGCTCGAGTCAGAAGGCTGTGAGCCACAGGCGATCGAACCCCGCTATTCGGAGCGGGGCCTGCTAATTTTCGAGAGCGAGGAACTTGGTGTCGAATTCGAGTATCCACCACCGACTGGCAATTATCGATACGAATACACTTACCTGTTGTGCCACTCGCCGCGCTGGGACAGGTGGCCCACTTTCTCCAGTATCTATTGGACCATCGATGCAGTCAGTCCGTCAAACGCAGGGCGATTCCAGGAATTTTTCGCCAGCGCGGTCGCCAGCGACCACATCGGTTACATCAGCGAAAGTCCCGCCGATGTGATTCGTTTCCGACGCACGCGCGGCGCCTATTACCTGGATTTCATCGACGGCAGGGAATTCGAGGTCGAGCCGCTGAAGATCATCTTGCACCCGGACGGTGTATATGCCCTGGTCTATAACCCGCAGAGTACTATGGGACCGGATTGGCCGGACGAGACTGTCATCGTGATCATGCTTCCTGAAGGATACAGCAAGTATTTCGAGGCCATGAACATCCGTCTGCCCGAAAAGCAATCCATCGAATTCATCGAACAACTGGTTTATTCCGTTCGGTTCACACGCCTGGAGACGGGAGAGTCCCAGTAGCTGGGTGAATGCACAGGCAAACTGGTAGGCAACATCTCGAAATAACCGTGCAATCCAGCATATTTCTAGCGATACGCTACTATCGCAGGATAAGTTCCTGTTAATTATTCTGAATGACTGCGCTTACAATTCCACAACATTCGACAGGACAGAGCTTCCCAATCCCAGATAGCGGTCATTAAAAATAATGTTTACCGCCTCGGACAAGTCGATTTCATCCGTACACTGAACACGATGCGGATAGACAGGCACTTTAGCTCCAAACTTGACGTAGACCGGCATACGCTCCAACGGCATCGTAATATCCTTTATCCATTGGCTGCCTTCCAGCCGTTCTCCTGTCCAAAAATCAATCCATTTTCCCGACGGAAGATATACATCTCTAACGCCAGCGTCATTCATGATCGGCGCAACCAAAAAAGCATCTCCAAAGTAGTATTGATCATCGATGTGCCAGCACATGGGATCATCGTCGTGGTGGAAAATTAATGCCCGCAGCATGGGCAAACCGGTATGCACTATCCGCCGTCCTTGTTCCACGAGATACGGAATAAGGGAATAGCGCAGGTTCCACCACTGCCTCACAAGGTCGGCAATCGCAGGGTATTCATATGGTTCACGAGGAGAAGCGCCATGATAGCGAATGTGGGAAGAAAATACGCCAAATTGCGTCCAGCGCATATATAACTCATCTGTGGGCCAGCAATTCATAAAGTTGGGTAAACCATGAAAACCCGCAATATCGTGAGCCCAAAAAGCGTAGCCCGACAAACCCAAATGCAAACCGCCGCGTAATGAACCCGCCATCCCGTCCCAAGTAGAAGCGGCATCCCCTCCCCAATGCACCGGATAGCGCTGGTTGCCAACCCAGCCAGATCTGGCCCAGATCAACCCTTCTCCGGTGACTCTTTCGGTTATTTCAAAGGCCGCCTTTTGATAGAGCAAAGAGTAGAGATTGTGCAATAACATCGCATCCATCCCCTGATAGTGTGCCTGAAGGTCGATGGTTTCACCAAAATCCGTTTTGATGGCAGCCACGCCCATCAACAACAATTTTTCAAGTAGCCCCTGGTACCATTCGATGGCGCGTGGATTCGTGAAGTCAATCGTTGCGGCGAGTCCTCGTTCGCCAAAATTAGAATGGCTGCTAACAATATTGTTGTCGCTGGCGATATATTTTTTCTCCAGGGCCGGCGCGAATAAATCTGTCTCTTCACTGACTGTTGGAAGCTGCCAAAGGGTGATGCGAAACCCGTTTGAACGCATCTCCTTCAGGTAATCTTGCGCATCGGGGAACGTGCGCGGGCTGAATTTCCAGTCGCAAATCCAGTCCTTGTCGAACCACCCGGTATCGATATGGATTACATCACAAGGGAACGCTTCCTTCCTCAAACGTGCTGCAACCTGACGAGTTTCGTCAGCGCTGAAATACGTCATTCGCCCCATCCAAATCCCATACGACCACACTGGCACTTCATGTGGGAAGCCGGTCAGTAGACGGTAGTTATGAAGAATTCGTTCAACATTCTTCCCACCAATTACAAACAGATCAAGTAGACCATCTTCCACCATTGCTTGATTGACCCGGGTAGATATATCAGCCAAAGACAATCGTGTATGCGCAGAGGTCAGAATCAAGAGACCATAGGGACGATTGGAAACATAAAAAGGCACGTTCTTGTAACAGCGTCGATTGTTGACCCCCAGAGCGTCCGCATTTTCCAAAACCAACGTCCGCCCGGAAAGATTCATGGGCGCGAAACGCTCTCCTGTTCCTGCGGTTTTTTCATCCGTAGAAGCGTGGAAGGCAAACGCTGCCCGATGCGGGCGTTTTCCGCGTTCGATACAAGCTAGCGGAAAGGACTCGCGCTGTCCCGGTGTAAAAATATCATAGGGCTCAAGCAGCACGGCGGTTGAACCATCCGGGTATATCGTTGCATTTAGGATTTCTGGCGGGGCGGGAATCTGGTCGCTCCAATGCTTGATTGATGGGGGTTGGGTAATGATTTCCATCCGCATCTTTCCCTTGGAATCAATGACCTTCCAATCTTGAGAGTCCTTATCTACCGACAAAGGCAACCGTTCGAGCTCGTCGTCGATATCCAACATCACGTTGCTGTCGTCGGTACACAATTCATCGCCATTAAAATCAATCGTCAGACGGATGATTTCCTCTCCGTAGGCACGCACCCACAAAGTGTGCTTCTTCGGCGGGATGCTTTTATCCGGCTTGATCCCTTCTTCGACCAAAGCCTGCGCAATAAATTCCAATTCGATACCAACCTGACCCTCCTGAACACGAACGGTTTGCGGTGTGCCTACAGACCATAAAACATCGTGCGAGGCTTCAGGTGCATCCAGGTCAAGCAAGTCGGCCAATAAGTTATTTTGTGGTTTCATAAGTGCCTTTTCAAGTTATGAAGAATTTGGGGGGACATTGGCTCAGATCCCGTCGATCGCTCATCCGGCAATTTACGCCGATCATATTCCTGCGCCGCTTTCACAGGAAAAGTCCGGGATTTTCGAGGCAGAAACTCGTGGTGTACTCCCGGCCTGTCCGGCGTGCCGTCGAGGTAAAGAAAGGGTCCGGCGTTACAGAATCTCGATTCCGGTGCACATTCAACGCACATCGCGCCGAATCGATACGCGGATATTGTGGCACTTCGATTCACAGATTATTCCTTCCCGCCCCGGCCAGGTGCTCGCAATGAGAACCGAATCATTGGGCGGCAGTGGAGAATCTAGGAAGGAAATCGACAAGGTAGCCGCGCCAGACTACCCAACTATGCGTTCCGGGAGTGACAGTGAACTCGTGGGCGATATCCTGTTGTGTAAGAAATTCGTCGATCGTATAGCTGCGGGCCAGGAGAGAGTCTTCCTGGCCCACACCCACATGAACATAAAGAAATGAATGCTTGAGATCGTCCGGTGCAGCAACGAGTCTCCCAAGGAGCACAGACGGATTGCCGAAGAAGGCGGGACTCCAGATACCGATGGTGGAAAAAATCTCCGGGTGATTCAAGCCGATGATCGCCGCCTGGAAGCCGCCCATCGATAGGCCAGCCATGGCCCTATGCTGGGCGTCCGGAGCCGCGTGAAATGCCTGCTCAACGTAGGGAATGATCTCCGTGAGGATCTGTTCCTCGTACTTTTCCTGGAAATCGTCATCGAGACAATGTTCTATCGTTACATGGCTGTCGAACTGGCCGTACGGCATGACGATCAGCATGGGCTCGATTTTCCCGTCGGCCAGCAGGCTGTCGGCGATGAGATTGGCTTTCCCGACGATGGTCCATGCAGAATCATCATCGGAATAACCATGCAGCAGGTAAAGCACGGGCAGCTTATTTGCAGCTTCATCGTATCCCGGTGGAGTATAGACAAAGAAGCGACGATGGGTGTTGAAAACCTGGGAGAAGTAAAGCACCTGAGTAACATCGCCGTGGGGTACATTTCGCAGTTCCCAGGGCATGGGCGGATCGCCGGGGACTATGAAGAGGGATTCGGAGATTCCTTTATTGTCTGGATTGTTTGGATCGGCCATTTGCACGCCATCGACATCGAAGTGGTAGATGTAGACAGCAGGCTCCAGAGGCTCGGTGGTCGCGGACCAGATACCCTGCGCATCTTTTGTCAAGATGAGATCGCCGAAATCTCCTGTGGCGGTTACGCTGGCTGCATTGGGGGCATACAGCCGCAAAGTAACCGTTCGATCAGCGTTGACCTCTGGAGAGCGCAGCACGATATTATTCATAGATGAGATGGGTGTAGACGCTTGTGCTGTATAAGTGGCCGTTCGCTCAGGGCTGGCCAGCGGCAAGCCCTGCTCGGCGGTGCTCGCCGAAATGGCTGGTGTCGCAGAAGATGCAATTGAGTTGGTGCGAGCGCAAGCCGGCAGAAGAACCGTAAAGCAGAACACGACAAAACCAGATAGAAGCTGTCTCAGGAAAGACCTTCCGGATGCGGACGTAGAACTGGGCGGAGCACCGCCGCCAGAGCGTGGCGCAGCACGGCGCAGTTCGTCTTCGCGAGGCGCTCCCTTACCAGGGAGCGCCTCGTCGCAGCACACATAGCTTATGCAGGCCGTATCGTTTACATCGGAAGTCGAACTCACACCGTGCATCCTCCATCAAGAGCGCAGACACGCGCGATAAAGCTCAGCCTTTCACCGAACCGGTGAAAGCGCCGGCTATGACGTACCGTTGGGCGAAAAGAAAGACGATCACAACGGGTACGATCATGATCAATCCGGCCATGGCTGCGTCGGCTTGTTGGAATTTTAGCATCCCTGGGGTTGTATTGAAACCGGGCCGGATAGCCGACGTGCCGGCGATCATCGTTTGCAGGCCTACGGGCAGGTTGAAGAGTTTGTTGCTGTTCAGCATCACATAAGGGCCAAAGAAATTGTTCCAGTTGATATTGAAACTGATGAATCCCAGCAGGCCCAAGAGAGGTTTGGCCAGCGGCAGAGCGATATGCCTGAACAACTGCCACTCCGAACAGCCATCCACCCGCGCCGCATCCAACAGATCCGTCGGCAGGTTGGAGCTGTAGTAGACGTAGGTCAGATATACGCCGAATGGAAAGAAACAAGCCGGCAGGATGACGGCCCATACGGTATTGATCAAATGCACCAAATTCAACTCCAGGAATAAGGGCAGGACCATCGCGGAGGAGGGCAAGAGCATGGTTATGAGCGTCAGCCAAAGCAGGATTTTTCGGCCGGTGAAACGCGCCACCGCCAGGATATAACCTGCCGGAATTCCTATCACCAAACCAACGGCCAGCGACGACATTACGTAGATGATGGAGTTTTTAAACCATACCCAGATCTCGCCATGTACATATTGGTTTACGTTGCTCCAGGACTCGAGAACCGTTGCCCAGTTCCCAAACGATAGCGGGCTCTGCGTGATGATCGCGGTTTGGTCCTTGGAAGGGGCCAACAGCAGCCAGAGCAGGGGCAAGCCAAAGTAAAGGACAAATATCAGCAATATCGCCCAACGCAAGAAGTAGCCGAGAGGTCCCATATCCGCGAATATCCGGCGGCTGATCGTTTTCGCCTGCTGCAGGGTAGATGGCGGGATTTCCGAGGGTACGGTTTTCAATGTAGACATAGCGCATTTCTCCTTCGCGTGTTTAATAAGTACGCTCAGGCTTTGATATCGAAAAAGCCGGTCAACCGAACGACGAGATAGGCGGCGCCCAGGCCCACCAGCAGCATCAACAGCGATAACGCAGCGGCGGCGCCGAAATTACCCAAATCAAATGCAAAAGAATAGGCAAGCTGGTTTGGCGACCATTGCTGCGGCACATTGGCCATGATCCAGGTTGTGCCCAGCAGCTGCGGCTCCACAAACAGCTGCACATTTCCGGCAAAAATCAGGATGAATTGATATATGATATAGGGCCGGATCAACGGGAATTTAATGTACATGGCTTGTTGCCAGGCGTTGCAGCCGTCGATCCTGGCGGCTTCCAGCACTTCATGAGATATGCCTTCCAAAGCGCCGTAATGGATGGCAATCCACAATCCTGCAGCGGAGAAGAACCCGATAATGGTGAAGATTACGGGGAGACGCTGCGGTGCAATGAGGGCATCGAAACTGTCATAGCCAAGCGCACGCAGAAGGGAGCCAAAGGGGCTCATCAATGGGGAAAACATGAAAATGGCCAGCAGCAGGAGTGCTGGTCCCGTGACCGAGCCCGGGATGAAAAAGAGCGTGCGCAGCGTGGATGAAAGCCTTCCAGGACGCATGTGCAACAAGAGCGCGATCAGAACGACCAGCGCAATACCCAGCGGCACCGAAACCACCAGGAATTCGGCGATATTTCCCATGGTAAAGCCGAAGCGATAGTCGGTAAAGGCCGTCACGTAGTTTTGTAACCCCGCGGCAAAATAATCGGGCACGCCAAACTCGAAGTCAGCAAAACTGATCAGAATCGCATATATCCCCGGACCGAGACCAAAGGCCAGCATGAATATCAAATACGGCAGCACAAACCGATAGGCACTCAGATTGCGACGCCATCTCCGACTCGTCCTCATGTCAGCCTTTATTGTCTGATTGGTCATGTGAGACTCCTTTCAGCCTCCCTCTTCCCAACGGCGCTTCTCACGGCTATGCCAGGAGAGGTATAGCGGCTTTCTGACCTTCACCCGTTGCCCCTTCTCGCCCTGTACGGACGAGAAGGGGTCCGGGAGAAGGAAATAAAACTGAGTCACTCAGATACTACTATTGATTGACGACTTCGTATCCCTCGGTTTGCGCCAGCGGCGTTAACTTCTCGGCCACCATGTTCAAAACCGATTCGATCGTCGCGTTTTCTTGATAGGCGCCCTTTACTACCTCGGTCAACGGGGAAATGAGGTCGAAGCGCGGCCATTTGTCCAAAGGCCCGAGCAGACCCGCCGCTTCCTGCATTGCCGGGAACGGATCATTGGCAAAGATGTCGTTGCCGGAGACCTGGTCCTGGAACAAAGACTGAATAGGCTTGTAGGCCGGGAAGTTGGGGATGGTCGACCACAAATCCTCATTGGTGGTGAGCCATACGATCAGCTCTGTGGCCAGCTTGGGATTTGTAGTGTGGCGTGAAACCATCCACCCCGCGCCGCCCTGTGCTACGTCAATCGCTTGCTCTTGGTCCTCCCATTTGAGTGGAGGCGCAACACCCAGCTGATGCTCCGCGGTCAAGTAGTACGTACCGTTGAAGACGCCCCACGCCCATGAAGCCATGGGCACCATCAAAACCTTGTTGTCATTCTGCTGCTGTACGAAGGTCGCATCGAAGTAATCGGTGTTCCACAGTGTCTTGTTGGCGATCATGTGGTCCACCAGCTTCGCGGCGCGCACACAGCGCTCGTCGCTCATATCGACTTTAAACGTGTTGTCGTCCACCAGTTCGTGGGACGGGCAGCCGCTGGGGTCGAAGTAGGCAAGGAACGTCCACCCGTCGCCAAAGGTGCCCAACAGATAACCGGGATGTTCCGCGGCCACCTTGTCACTGAGATCCTGGTACTCCTCCCACGTGGTGGGGACGGCGTAGCCAAACTCATCCATGAGCGGTTTGTTGTAGTAAAGCACGTACTGTGCCAGGTCGTTACGCACACAGAAGATCTGATCGCCGAAGGTGCATCCAGCCATGCCGTCGTAGTTATTCAACACATCCGCATCGACCCACGGTGTGAGGTCGAGTGGGAAATTGTGCGCCGCATCGGCAACGCGGCCGACAAACCGCGGCTCGCCAAAGACCACGTCCGGCCAGCCCTGATTGGTGTTGTTGAAGAGCAGAACCTTGGACGGGAACTGCTCACGATCGACGATGGCCTCCTCGATGAGATCGGCCTTGTCTGGATTCGCCGCCTTGTAAGCGTCGATGTACGGCTGGCGGTCCTGGTCGATCCAGACGGTGATGGGGGCATTCTCATCGTAGGTGATTTCTGCGGGTGCTTCGGTTTTACCACAGGCAACCACGAGGATTGCTACGAGAACGAACAGACCCACATATTTCCATACATGTTTCAACATTCTTCTCTCCTCCTTGAATGAAGTGGATATGGGAGTTGAATTTACATTCGGATTAAATCAGATAGATTTTAACTGACGACTCAGACCTCCTTCCTTCGTGCACTACGTGGCTTTTTCAAGAGGACTCGTCAGTGTGGTGTCGGTGCGCACTGCTGGATGTGAATAAGGCATCGGTCTCGAGCGTGCCTTTTTCATTCATCCTTCGCTTTCGCCGTATAACACCATCTCTTGTATTAATCTTGAAAAAGCGTTGAACGGCAAGTGAATATTGACCAATGACTTAGGATGTGCTACGATCCGTTTCTAATACCTACGATATACACTTTTCGTCCTGCGATGCGCCAAGTCCGTGCCAGAGTAGCGCCACGTTTATGAAATCCACAGAATTCCAACATTTGATCAGAGACGCCCTGGAGCACTTGTACGACACCGCCTATCTGGAAGTACACCCATTGCTGTCCCACATCTCCGGCGTAACCACAACACACCGCTCGACGCGCGCACAAGAATTGAGGAGCCTGCTGAAGGAGTCGATTGAAGCACTCCGCCCGCCACAGGGCAAACCTTCCCGCTCGCCGGAATGGCGCAGTTACCTGGCCCTCCGCTACCGGTATGTGCAGGGCATGGTCTTAGGGCAAGTTGAAAGCGAATTGAGTCTGAGCCGGCGCCAACTTCAGCGTGAAATCCAAAAGGGACTGGAAGCGCTGGCCTCAATTGTGTGGGCACGTCATGGCTTAGAGACAGAAGCCGCGCCCACGGCGGAATCGGCGTCTGCCGTACCTGCACCGGATCTGGAAAGCGAGTTGAAACAGTGGGAACTTTCCCGACAAGCTTGTGACGTACATACATTGGTGAATGATACTTTGAGCTTGCTTAAAGCTGCCCGGGAAGAAGGGCAGGCCGATGTGCACGTTGATCTGCCGAATTCGTTGGCCTTGGTTTATGTGGATACGACGCTCTCCCGGCAAGCTTTACTCATGACGATGCGCTTGCTCATACAACATACTCGCAGCGCCATATCCCTGACCGCCGTCCAGCAAGAAAAATTCATCGAGATACAGCTGCTTTGCAAATCGGCTGATGCTGCCTGTCCCGCGGATGACGCATGGGAAGCTCCACGCCTGCTGATTCAGCGGCAAGGGGGATCTTTATCCGTGGAAAGCGGGGAAAATAAGGATTGGAAGGTAAACATCCGCCTGCCGATGGCCGATCAGACCCGCGTGCTGGTCATCGATGATAATCCGGCCATCCTGCAGTTATTTGAAAGATACCTGACGCCCCGGCATTTCGAAGTAATTATGGCCAACGGCGGGGAAGAGGTGCTGGAGCTCGTAATCGAAACCCGCCCCGCGGTGATCATACTCGATGTAATGATGCCTAATCTGGATGGCTGGCAGGTATTACGCAGTTTGAAAGATAACCCAGCCACGGCCGCCACGCCAATTATTATCTGTTCGGTGCTCAAGGAGCCCAAACTGGCCTTGTCGCTGGGAGCGCACGCTTATCTCAAGAAACCGGTGGAACGATTGACGTTGCTGGCACAGGTTGAACAGCTGATAAAGCCGGGAGCCCCCGCAGAGGCAATGCCCCCACCAGAATATCCAGATATTTGACCATTTCCGCCACCGACGCTTTTTCAGCCCGGACCAGCCGTAAATCCAAGCCTCCTTCCGGCATCTGCGTGTCGGGGTATTCGCTTCCAAGCACGATCACGGGGATGTCGGCTAATTCGGGTTGACTCTGGATCTCCTGCAACATCGTCAGGTTGGTGACTTCTGCCATCAGCCAATCCAACAGCACCAGGTCAATCTTCTCGCGCCGCAGGAGTGCCAAAGCCTCCGTCTCGTCCCAGGCCTTGAGGATGCGGTAAGAGCCGCCAACTTGCAGCATACGGCTGACCAATTCCACCAAGGCCGGATCTTCGGCAACAATGAGCACACTGCGCATTGGTTGTCCTATTTCGGCGATGGCCTCGAGCAATCGCTCTCGCGTGATGGGTTTGATCAGAAATTCTCGGATGCCCAGCGCTTGCGCATTATGCATTTGATTGGGCAGCCGAACCAGTATGACGGGTAAATCCGGTGATACGGAGAAGTCTGGCACGTCGCCAGCTGCGTCCTGGTGATCGATAATGAGCGCGGTGGGGTGATACTGCTCAGTCAACTCGGTCAGGCCTGTCGGACGATCAACTTTGACTACCTCGCACTGGTTCAAGTGGCGTCGCACGATGTTAAGCAGCATTGGGTCAGGTTCAACCATCAACACAGTTTTATGACCCGGCAAGGCCGCCGGACTTTTATCAAATTTTCTCTGTTCCCGCACCGGCTGCATTTGATCGAGTGTCGGCAGGGTAAAATAAAACGTCGATCCCTGGTCCGGTTGACTCTCCAGCCACATCCGCCCGTGATGCAGTTCAACCAGGCGTTTGCTAAGAGGGACACCTAAACCTGAACCTTCCTGTTTGCGGCGAATGGAACTGTCCACCTGGCCAAATTCATCAAAGACCTTATCGACGTCTTCCGGCGCTATTCCAATGCCGGTATCGGCTACCGCCACTTGTACGGCGTGCCCCGTCAGTTGAGCGGTGATGGTGACACCGCCGGTGGTCGTAAACCGGCTGGCGTTGGTCAAAAGGTTAATCAACACTTGACGAATACGTGTGGCGTCGATACGCAACAACGGCAAACCTGGCATAACCTGGACCTGCAGGTACAGATTCTTGACATGGAAGATGTCCTGTACCACGGCCACAGCTTCTTCAATGACCGTCTCGATCGCGGTTTCCTCAATGGTTATCCCCAATCGGTGCATATCCAGCGCCGTCAGGTCGAGGATATCGTCGATGAGCGATAACAGGTGGCGACTGCTCTGGTAGATTTGATCGACATCGCCGCGCAGCGTGGGAGACCACGTAACGCCGGCGTAGGTTTCCGGTGCGTTGGCCATCGTTTCGCTGAAACCAATAATGATGTTCAAGGGTGTGCGTAGTTCGTGGCTGATATTGGCAGCAAATTCTGTCTTGAGCCGGCGTGCCTCCTCGGCAGCGCTGTGGGCTTCTATCAACGCGTAGTTCATTTTTTCAATACGCTGGTATGCTTCTTCCAGCTGTTTGAGCGTTCGAGCCAGCGACGCACGTTCGTCGCGCAACTGTTCAAGGAGATGATGTGCCTGTTTGTAGGCCGTGCGCATCCAATTCAATGCGGTCAGAAGCTGGCGCGCACTCAACCATATGGTGAATGCGGTCAAATAGATAAGAATGTCCGGCGTGATGCTTTCGGAATAATCAAGCCAACCGGCGCCATGCAGGCGGGCAACGCTTGCGGCCGTAATCGCGGCTATCGTAGCTACGACAAAGACGCTTAAATTCGATTCGAGCAGACCGGCTACAATCACCACAAGCGGAAAATAATATTGCGCCAGGCTGTCCGGGTAGAATATTTTCAGGGAGACAATCGCGCCCATGAGGGTCAGAATGATGCAAACGAGCGCCCCCCGCAGGTGAGCGGCGCGCAACCTGGCTCCCGCCATGGCCCCCACGGCCAGCATAGCGGACACCAAAAAATAGCCGATTTGATGGTAATGTAAGGAAGCCCACAGAAAAGGCCAACTAACCAATCCCATTGCCACGGCAATGGATAAAACCATGCCGCGCCGGAATTCATCTAATTCCTCAGAGGTGGTAGTAGCCGAGATGCGTTGCCAGAAAGTCTTTATCGTCATATTCAGCTGCCTCCCGGTAGCCTTTCAGGGAAGTACCACATTTTGGAATTCCTTCTCAAGCGGATGCGCTTGCTAGCTCGATTAACCGAAACCTATCAACCTGCCCGCCAATTGGATGACTGCCTGACCAGCCGGGATGGGCAATACATCGGCCAGAATAACGTTCATTCGTCAATTTCAATTCTAATCAGAATTCAAGTAAGGCTTCCACAAAGATCTGAGCCGTGATAGTTTACTGGAGGTTTTTCGAAGGTGTATCGACGCTATACAAAGAAATATCCGATTCCATGCAGCGGTGTAATTCTTCCAGGTCAGCGGGGACGAATTGCGGTGGCGTAATTCTACCAGATCAACGGGGTTGATGCGCTGCGGCACTCTCCTATCGACCCAGGCAATGTACGCGCCGCCATACGCTGCCCGCAGTTTAATCATGGTTATCCTCCTAAATCCAAGAGATTTGCCCGGCCCTCTTCAGATTTTTGACGATGAGACGCACGTCCTGCACGTCGTCCCTCGAACATACAAGCAGGGCATCTTCCGTGTCGACAATCACCAGGTTTTCCACCCCGATTGTCGCGATCAGACGCTCATTGCCCATCACCAACGTGTTACGCGTATCGATGGTTTCATGAGGCCCGACAAGCACATTTCCCAGCGAATCGCAAGGCATCAACTCGAAAAGACTCGACCAGCTTCCGACATCGATCCAGCCGATCTGGGTGGGAATCACCGCCACATTTCGCGCCCCTTCCATGACGCCATAGTCGATGGTTTGTTCAGCAACTTGCGGCCAAACTCGCCCGATGACTTTCGTATATTCCTCAGGATCTTGCAATGAGGCTTCGACCTGCATAAGTTGGGTATAAAAATCCGGCATTTGTCGACGTAATTCATCCAGCAAACATTTCACACGCCAGGTGAACATCCCACTGTTCCAGAGGAATTTTCCACTGGCCGCCATCCGAACCGCATCTTCGACGTCCGGCTTTTCAACGAACCGCTGCACTCGAAAAACCGGCTGATCCGATTCAAGCGGGAGGCTTTCCCCTTTCTCGATGTAACCATATCCGCTGGAAGCGAAGGTGGGTATGATCCCAAACGTCACCAAATAATCGGACCTCGCGGCGATTTGCGCGCCCGCCAGCAACTTACGAAAGGATGCTGCATCGGCGATGAAGTGGTCTGCGGTCATCACGGCCATTATCGCCTCCGGGTCGCGCCTTTGCAGGTGAATGGCTGCCAGACCCAAAGCCGGTGCCGTCCCGCGGCCTTCCGGTTCCACGATGAAATTTTCGGCAGGCAATTCGGGGGATTGATCCCGCAACAGGGGGACAAGGTCCGACTTGGTAACCACCAAAATTTCAGCCGGAGAGAACAACGGCTGCAGGCGATCTACCGCTTGCTGGAAAAGCGTCCTCTCTCCAAACAGCTTCAACGATTGCTTCGGACGGTTGCGGCGGCTCATCGGCCACAGCCGCGTCCCACTCCCCCCCGCCATAATGACTGCATAAAACACCCCGGCGTTCTGCCTGCTCATTAGAAACCCCTCAGATTCGTGCTGCTCCGCCGAGGTAAGCCGGGTTTCGGCTCCCGCTTGAGGACCACGTATTCCAATCCATGCTGCCTGCAGAACTCTCTTTTCTCAGGTTGATCCCCATCCTCGTTGACGATGTAGATATCCGGCTGGATGCGTTCGATCTCCGGCTCGGCGTCCATCCATCCCGCGCCGGTGGAGATCAGCGCTTGCGTGACAAATCTAACGGATTGCACGACGTAGCGCCGCTCCTCCTGAGAAAACAGAGGGTGCTCCTTTCCTTTAAGTAGACGCAGATTGCTGTCGTTTCCGACCACCACGTAAAGATCTCCATAATCTGACGCCTCCTCGAAAAAGCGAACATGGCCGGAATGGAACCAATCAAAGCAGCCGGTGACCACAACTTTCTTTCTCCCGGAAGGCTTGCGTGGTATTGGGAGATATGGAAATCCCGCCAAGTCGCTGTCCTTGATGACGCTGTATTGAATGTCATGCCTATCGCAAAATGCACGCCGAGACTCCAGATCATCTTTCTCGCGCACCGCCCAAATATCAGGCCGGACCTCATTCTGCAGAGGAAGGTCAAGCCGTCCCTCGCCTTCTTCCGCGATCGTCACGGAAGATACATAGCGGTTGTTTGCCAGCAGGTATTGACGCTCCTCTACTGTGAATTTCATCGATCCGCGGGGTACAGCTTCGTCGGGTTCGTCCACCCACAGCAGCACATGGACACTCCCCAGCTTGGCTGCCTCCTCTAAAAAACGGATAGCCGGTGATTGCATGCTGAAAAAACTGCCGCTAACGAAGACGGTCTTTTCACTCATCTCGAGGCGTAATCCGAATCTTGACTTTTAAGGTTCCGGGGATGTTCTCTTCCGATACCACGTACAGATACCCGCCACCGCATCCGGAATACATCGCTCCCTCGTATTGCGTCTGGTAGCGTGTCAAGAGAGATTTCAAATCAACAGTGATTTCAGGATGAGCAACGGTATGCGGCAGAATGGCCTCCCAGCATTGCATGCATTCATTCATCGAAGCGCCAAGCCCGATAACATCGCGTGCCAGGATCGCGTCAAAGCAATCTCGTCCGGTCTTTCCCAAACGGGCTATCCATTCGGGGGATAGATTCTTTACACCCAACGGATTGTAATGGGCCGACCGCATGGCTACCGGAATCAGATGGAGTACATCTTCCAACCAGCTTGCAACAACAGGATCGTTGTTCGATTCCACGTGAACGGGAAAAATACCTCCCTCGTAGGCGAAGTCATAATCCAGCCGGCTGATCCCAGGATAAAGCAAACCCGCCATATCCTGCGAACCGGATGGCTCCGGCTTGTCCTTATTTTCCTCGGCATACAGCTCACGCACCAATTCCGCAGGAGCCCGATCGGGAATAACACCATTCCACAGACGCTTCGCCACTTCGCGCGTGCTGGTCGCCATCCCACAGCGGTCCATGAAACGAATAGTAGGTTCTATCGATACTACAACCATCGACCCCGGTGGTTCCGGGTTGAATTGCGAAACGAAAGGTTGATCGATCCAGCCTCCCGCGAAAGCCATTCGATAGGGGATTTTACCGATGACATCAGTGTTCTCATTCGTCCGTGATGTAGTCATATGACTTTCCTGATGTAAGAAGGTAAAGGGCCTAGTAGACTTCTTCGACGGTATGCCGGCCGGCTTTACGGTCTTGGAATTGCGTCTCGATCCAGGCATACGTTTTACGAAGACCTTCACGGAATGGCGTGGTGGGTTCCCAGCTTAACACTTCCTTTATAAACGTGTTATCGCTATTACGTCCGGCCACGCCGCGCGGCGCATCCAGGTCATATTTGCGCTCCAGCTTGACGCCGCCGATTTCCTCCGCCAGGCTTACGAGTTCGTTAATGGAGAGCAATTCGCTGGAGCCGAGATTGATCGGCGTCGCGATCAGGCGGTCGCAATGCATGATCATGTCGATCCCCTCCACACAGTCGTCAATGTACATGAAACTGCGTGTCTGCGTCCCGTCTCCCCAGATGACGATCTCGTTCTTCCCGGATTCCTTCGCCTCGATCACCTTCCTGCAGATGGCAGCCGGCGCTTTCTCGCGCCCACCGTCCCACGTCCCGAAAGGCCCATACACATTGTGGAAGCGGGCAATGGCGGTATTCAAGCCGCGCTCCGCCGTATATTCCTGGCAGAACATCTCCGACATCAACTTTTCCCATCCATAGCCCCGTTCCGCCATCGCCGGATAGGCATCGGATTCTTTTAGCGCCCGCACATGTGGATCCTGCTGCAGCTGCGTGTTGTAGGCGCATGCCGAAGAGGAAAAGAAATAGCGATTCACCCCTGCGCGATAAGCCGCCTCCAGGAGATGCGTATTGATCAGGATGCTGCGCAAACATTCCACGCGAAAATGCTCGATAAATCCCATCCCGCCCATGTCCGCCGCCAGATTGAAAACCTCGACGGCGCCTTCCACTGCGCGGATACAATTTTGCTTTTCTCGCAAATCCATCGAGAGGCATTCCACGCCGGGCACCCTCTGAAACCAGTACGGCAGCGGCTTTCGATCGATGGCCCGGATGCGCGTAAAACCCTGGTCATGAAAATGGCGAGTCAACGCACCGGCAATAAACCCCCCGGCTCCGGTTATGACGATAAGAGCATCCTTCTCGAGAACATCGAGAGCTGTTTTGTTTTTGGTTTTGTTCATCATGACTCCTTGTAAAATGCTACTACTACAACAGGACTACATTTCAATATCCAGACGTGGCTGTTTCGACAAGTCTCGCGTTGGCAGCGCGTCTGCTTCCAATTACTCTCGAAACCTTCCTGGTCAAATTACCATCCGTTTTCAACAACTTTCTCACTGCCGCCGGCCCCCACTCAATTCCTCCGGTGTTCCATTTAATTAATCTATGATTGCGACGCTGACGGCTGCGGGTGAGGTGCAATCGCCATGGAATCGACTTCGCTTCCTTTCCACACGCCTGGCGCATCGCTGCCAGACCACCCATGATCTGTAAGGGGATACCCGGCTGGTTCCTATCCTCTAAAACAGCTTACTTATGACTATCACCTATTGGCCATATTCCCTCATTATCAATAATGGGAGTCACTCCTTTCTTCAAAATGATGTTGCCATATTTTGCCGTCTCACCGGTCATGAGGACGGCAAATGCTTGTTTCGCCCTTTCGTAAAACTCAAAACGATCAATGCGTTGAATAGGCGGTGTGTTGGGCCAGTATTTGTCGATGATCAGCCGATATGAAACCTCCACGGCCGGATCTGCCTGATCGCCTGCAACCACCGCCATCATGATTAGTGGGCTTTCGACATAGGTATCCAGAATAAAAAGGGGCAGGATTGCATCCAATAAACCAGCGATCTTCAAACCATCTGCGCGCAACACACGTTGACCACAAGTCTCACCTGGAAAGTGCGCATCGGCGAGCACGATTTCATCCCCATGTCCCATGCGGTACAAGACTGCCAGTAAATCAGGAGAAATCAAAGGGGATATTCCAATCAACATAACCAGCTTCTCCTTTACTCAACCAAGCTAACTACTCTGCGAAGCGTGCCCCTTTCGGTTGGGCCAGATACGTAGAACTATACTTGTTCGTGCTCGACTCGAGGCCACTATCTTTCTCACATCATTGCCCATAGCGCTATAGGAAACCGTTAGCGTCATAAGTTGCAACAATTCTTGCCATCGTCAAGGCATGCCGTCCTGTGTTCTTGGACTTCCCACCCAGATTATTCTCTCGTCGCCGACTGAAATGCAACCATCTTAGACCGCGCTGCCAACCACAGGCATGGACGGCCTGTGCTTTCAGGCACAGGCCGTCCACGGTAGACCTAATTGGAAACTAGTAAAGCACGTTCTGAGCATCCTGAGAATCGATGTTGTCCTTGTCGACCATGATGAAGCCAGTGTCGACATAGTGGTCAACCGTCTCGCCTTCAAAGGCAACGGCATAAGCAGTCATGACGCCCAAGTAGCCCATGTTATAGGAGCTTTGAACGGCAATGGCCTGGAGCGTGTCGTTTCTGACCATTTCTGCCAGGACACTATTGCCATCGAAGCCAATCGCGGCAATCGTCCCTGCAAGGCCTGCTTGCTCGATCGCGCGGCCCATACCAATGGCGGTCGGCTCGTTGGCGCCGAAGATACCCACCAGATCTGGGTTTGCTTGCAGCACATTCGTCGTCTGGTCGAGTGCGGTGGGCATGTCGGCGTTGGAGTACTGAGTCGTGACGACCTCCAGACTCGAGTTCGCCGCGATGTAATCCTTGAAGCCACCCACGCGGCCGATCTCGGAGCCCACGCCGGCAACGTAAGACATAACGGCAATATTGCCGCTATCGCCGCCCGTGTTGGCCTTTACTTCCTCGATCAGCCTCTTGGCACAAGCTTCTCCTGCTGCATAGTTGTCGGTCGCGAGGAATGATACGTAGTTATCTTCCGGGCCTTCGAGCAGCGAGTCGATGATGACCACAGGAATGCCGGCAGCCTTTGCCTTCTCTACCACCGGGATGAGAGCCTGGGTATCTGAGGGCGCAAGCACGATCGCCTTCACGCCGCGATCGATTGCACTCTCGACGATGTTGATCTGCTCGTTGATGTTGCTCTCTGACTGGGCTCCAAGGAAGGTGACCGAGAGCTTGGGAGTCTTATCCTGAAGCTCGTTCTGGGCGTCCATTGCCCCAGTCTGTACATTCTGCCAGAAGCTGGAGTTGCCCGTCTTGACGATGACCGCAATCTCCCCACCCTCTTCTACCACTGCAGCGGGGGCGGAGGTTACTTCGACGATCTTCGTCACCTCAACTTCTCTCTCGATGACTTCCGCAGTCGCCGGAGCGCCGCAGCTTGCCAAGGCGAGAGAAATGACCATGAGAAGGCTTGTTAGAGCGAACAGTTTCTTATTCATATTATCTCTTCTCCTTCGAAATAGTCGGTTCATAGAACGGATCGTAGTAGCGTTGCCGAATTTTCATCAGTATGAAGCGAGCACCTCCTCTCGAGACATGAACAAAGTGGGGAGTACGATATCGCGATCCTTCGTCTCTCACTTTCGGTTTCTGAGTCGGTCGACTGTTACTGCGCCGATAACCACGAGCCCGATAACGATCTGCTGCATGAAATAATTTGCACCCTGCATCGTGAGTCCCACGGTTAATATGCCGATGATGAAAGAACCGATCACCGTCCCTGCTACTGTGCCTACGCCGCCCATGAGGCTTGTGCCGCCGATGACGGCGGCAGCAATGGCGTTCATCTCGTAGCCAATTGCGCTGTTGGGTTGGGATGTGATCATGCGGGAGGCGAGGATGATGCCGACCAATGCCGTAAGCAGGCCGCAGAAAATGTAATTGATGATTTTGACCTGATGGATCTTGATCCCGGCGAGCCGTGCCGCCTCTTCGTTCGACCCCACGGCGTAGGTGTACCTTCCGAGCCGCGTTTTCGCGAGAATGAAATGAAAGACGAACGCCACTGCGATCATGAACAACAGCGGGTAGGATAGACCCGGGAATTCCGGTCCGGTCCCCAGGATGGTGCCGTTGCCCAACTCACCGAAGCCTTCAGGCGCCGGCTTTGCATTTGCATTCGTAATCGTAAGCGCAACCCCTCTGGCAACCATCATCATGCCGAGCGTTGCGATGAACGGAGGCAGCTTCATTTTGGTGATCATCAGTCCGTTGATGAAACCGCTCACGACTCCGACAAGCAGCCCGACGATCATGCTGAGCCAGATGGGGACTCCTTCAAGGGCAACCATCACGGCGATGGTGCCGGACAGGGCAACGATCGATCCGATAGAGAGATCGATACCGCCCGTGATGATCGTGAAGGTCACACCGATACCCATGAGGGTGATCGTGCTGGTTTGCAAGGCAAGCGTGAGAATACTTCGGACGGTAAAGAAATTCCTGGCCGTTATTGAGAAGATAGTAAACAACACAGCAACCGCAAATAAGCGAATGAACCTGTCCACAGCCAAGCCGCGATTCACGGCTGCCTCCCCGGCGCGAACTGCATCATCCCTGCTAATTTGTTCCGTTAATATCTCGCTCATGGCTGCTCTTTCCTTTTGTTTGGCCTTTTATCAGTCGCCGCTACGCCGACTCTCGCTAACGAGGCCGGTCCGGTGGCAGGATTGAGTACTTCAATCGGCGTCGTTTCAACACGGCCGCGAACCGTCGGTAGATCTCCCGTGAGAAGAACCGCAGAGCAATACATCATGCCAAACGTCTCCAGCGCGTTTGAGGAGATCATGACAGCACCCTTTCCTTCACGCGCATCAGTCAACTTCTGCCTCGGGAAAATCATTTCGGGCGCCAACGATGTAAGCGACCACCCGCTCGCGGAAATCATGAATGTCACCAGAGACGGGATAATCGCAGACTTTGCGCCCGTGACGCAGCACCACCATTCGCTCACTCACCCGATATATGTCCTCCAGGCGGTGGCTGATGATGATGATCGAACAACCCTGCGTCTTGAGCTCCCGTACCAGATCGAGCACCTTGTCAATGGCCGCCACGCTCAAAGCCGCCGTAGGCTCATCCATGATGATGACCTTGGCGTTGAACGCCGTCGCCCGGGCAATGGCCACAGCTTGACGCTGGCCACCTGAAAGTCGTTCCACACCCAAGCGTACGGAGGAGATGTCAATCTTGAGACGATCGAGCAGGCGCTGCGTCTCTTCTTCTATATGACGCTGGTCGATCACGCCAAACAAACCCATTTGTACGGACATCTCTTCCCGTCCAAGAAAAACATTGGCAGCCACACTCAGGTGGTTGACCAGGGCCAAATCCTGGTAAACCATCTCGATCCCCATTTGGCGCGCATCCAACGGATTGTTAAAATGCACTTTCTTACCTTCGATGAAGATTTCTCCACTGTCAGGGATGTAGGCGCCACTGAGAACTTTCATCAATGTGGATTTACCCGCGGCGTTGTCGCCCACCAACCCCAACACCTCATTCTCGTGCAGTGTCAGATCTACGCCGCGCAGCGCCCGGACGGCAGCGAAGCTCTTCTTGATATGCCGCATTTCCACAATGGGCGTGGCTTCTGTTTTGGGTTTCATCGCAATCTCCTTGAGTTTCGAGCTACAAAACTCTCTTGCCGACAAGGAAATGAATCACTCCACCAACGACACGAAAGCTGACCGTTCAATACTGCCAAGGACCGGCAGTGTAAAAATGGAATCCCCGGGATGGAATTGTCGCTGCTTTGTTGCGCCATCAACACCTAGCCTCTTCACAGATTACGAGATCAAAGAGGAATCTGGTAACGTTACCACAACGAGATAAAAATATACGCTTCCCAGTGTCACCTGCTTCTATTCCGGATTGGTCCAGCCGATTCGCGTTCGATGATTTCGGTAGGCAATACCAAGTTTTGACATTCTCCAGTAATTTCACCTGAAATACGTTTCAGCAACATTTCAGTCGCCATTTGCCCCATCTCGTAGGCTGGCTGATAAGCAATGGTTAAAAAAGGCGCCAGGAGCATCGATTCGGGAAA
Organism: Anaerolineales bacterium; assembly: GCA_034430695.1. GTDB lineage: Bacteria > Chloroflexota > Anaerolineae > Anaerolineales > E44-bin32 > WVZH01. The sequence continues at coordinate 21,231 of DAOUEE010000069.1, forward strand.
ATCATCAAATGCGACAACAGAGACATCGCCAGGCACATCGAACTCGAGATCACGCAAAGCTTTAATAATCCCAATCGCAATATAGTTGTTGGCACCAAATATGGCCGTCGGCTTTGGCGAATGCATCATCACCTGCCGGGCGAATTTGTAGCCGCTCTCCTGGTTGAACATCCCATAATGAACTTGCTCGTATTCCGCCAAGCTCGATTCGACCAATGCTCGCCGATAGCCAGCTACACGGTCGACTGAAGTTGAAACATCTTTGGGTCCGGTAATTGTAGCGATCCGTTTGTGCCCCAGTCCGATGAGCAACTCGATCAATCGACAGGCGCCATTTTCCGAGTCAGAGCGTACACAATCGATTTTGACGCCCGAAACGCGGCGATCGAGCGCCACAACGTTGATGTCGTTCGAGAGCAAGAACTTGATCGTCTTTACATTCCCACACGAAGGAACCAATAGCACGCCGTCTACCTGCCGCTGGGCCAATAGATTGGCATATTTTTCTTCCTTTGCTTCAGATTCATCCGTATTGCAATAAACGACCGTATAGTCGGAGATCCCCGCCGCGTCCTCAACCCCTCTGGCCATCAAAGTAAAGTATGGGTTGGTGATATCCGTGACGACCAGCGCCAGAGTCTTCGTCTGTTTCGAGCGGAGTCCGCGAGCCAGCGTGTTGGGAACATATCCCAGCTCCTTGACCGCCGCTTCGACACGCTCCCGAGTAGCTTGGCTGACATAGCCCGAGTTATTGATCACCCGAGAAACCGTGATCGGTGCGACACCTGCACGCTTGGCTACATCAAGAACTGTTGGCATCTCTTCGCTTTTGTAGGTTTGTCGTAAATGGCGAGAATATGATAACGTTATCAGGGTAACGTTACCAGATCATTTCACATTATTTTGCGTTTGTCAAGAGAATCACACTGAGAACCGGGCGTTCGAGATTTCGTACAAGGGGAAAAACTTGTAGGGTGGAAAACTAAATTCGTATTAAATTCTGATGCAACTTCTCTTTAATCCATTGCTCCGTTCACGTTGCCTTCCTGTGACTTTACCCATAATCTGGCCGTTTGAAAAGCGAAATGCCCCGTAATTCCTCCACTAGCGAAGATCGATTTGTATCATAATGTTACCGATCATGAAATTTAGCAGTATATCGCTCTGCCGTTTGTGAAAACTTAACATCATCATCCATTACAGCGAAAAAAAGATGCGCAATTCTTCCAGACGAGGTTTCTCCCCGTGTAGGATTATCCGTTGTTCACTAGGTAGGCATTTCCAATCGGGGGTGGGGGATCTCAACCTGGAGCAGCAAGCCGCCGTCTTCATTATTCTGCAATTTAAGCCGCCCACCCAACAGCACGACCCGCTCGCTGATGCCCAACAGTCCATAGTGGCCGCTTTCGGGAAGCATGGTTAGATCGAAATCGCCGTCAACGCCCTGTCCATTATCAGATACGGAGAGCATCAATGTGCGCGGCAGGGTGCGCCGTAGTTCGACTCTGGATTCGCTGGCGCCGGAATGCTTGTGCACGTTATTCAACCCCTCTTGCACGATGCGGAAGATCGACAACTCGATGGCCTCCGGCAAGCGCCCTAGCTCGGGATCAAGATCCAGGGTCACCGGGATTCCGGATCGCCTGGTCCAATCTCTCGCGTACGAACCAATGGCTGGTCCCAGACCTAAACTGTCGATTGTCGGCGGGCGCAAGTTGCCGCAGATATCGCGCAAGTCGTCCACCAGCGTGCGAATTCTGTCTTGCAGGCTGGACAACTCGCTTCTTACCGCGGGCGCCAAATTATCATAGGATTCAATTTCCTCCAGGCGATAATTCACTCCCAACATATCCTGGATTACCTGATCGTGGATTTCGCGCGCCAGGCCTTTGCGTTCCTGCTCGAGTTCGGTCAACAAGCGGCGCTGTGCGTTTTGCAGCGCCGCGTTAACCTGGTCCAACGCGTCGATTTGATTGGCCAACTGGCTGATGAACTGTCGATTGATCATTTCTCCCGAAGCCAGGCCCTTTTCGAGCATGGCCTGTCGCTGGGACAGCTTTTCAGCCTGCTCACGAGCACGATAATAGCTGTCCAGCGCCCAGAGGATTGGCGTGAGCTGTTGACGGTCGATGGTTCCCACCATCGCAGCGACCACCTCTTCACGATTCGTGTCGTCGGTTTGGAACTCGTTGTCGCAGCGCCCGTTCCGCAGAACGATGATACGGTCGGAAACTGCCAACAAGTGATCGGGGTTGTCGCTGTTGATCAGGACGGCGATTCCCTGCTGCTGCCAGCTTTCGATGAGCGATAGGAGTTTGTGCTGGTATGAATAGCTGAGCGCAAGCGTTGGATTGTCAACGATGATCAACTTCGATGGATTGACCATTACGCGAGCTATCGCAATTAATTGACGTTGCTCGCTCGAAAGGTTGGCAACGATCTCGTGTGGGTCCTCGAGGTTGGCCCCTAATTGCGTCAGGATACGGACCGTCTCCTTGGCCATTCGCCGCCGATTGGGGAATTTGAGCCAATCATCCCCCAACGACCATCCAATTTCATTTCCCAGAAATACGTTGCTGCTGACGTCGAGGTCTTCAGCCAAATCTGGGTGTTGATGGATAACCTCGATTCCGTGAGCCCGTCCGTTGAAAGGCCAGCGCAGTTGCTGCCCTTCAAAGAACAACTTGCCTTCGTCGGGAGTCAAAAAGCCTGTGAGCAGCATAGTCAATGCAGATTTCCCGGCTCCGCTCTGTCCGGCAATGCCCACGACTTCGCCGGGCGAAATTTCCAGGCTCACATTCCGGATGACCGGTAAGGTGCCGAAGCTTTTCGAGATGTCGATCGCCTTCAATAACTGCGTCATGTCTCTCGTCTTAGTGTTTACGTCGCCAGTAGTTCAATAGGATGACCGCCAGGATCATTGCGCCCACGGCGACGGTGTGTCCGTAGGCGGGAAAGCCCAGCAGGACCAGTCCATTCCGCACGGTTTGGAGTACGGCACCGCCAAGCAACACGCCCACGATACTGCCTTCGCCTCCATACAAGCTGGTGCCGCCAACGACCGCCGCGGCGATGCTGTCCAGTTCGTACCCGCTTGCCGCGGTGGGAGCAGCGACTCCCAGACGCGCGGTCATGACTATTCCTCCAAATGCCGCCAGAAGTCCGCAGAGCGTGTAAACCAGCGTGGTGACCTGGTTAACGTTGACGCCAGCCAGAAGCAGCGCCCGCTCGCCCCGGTTGAGTGTATGAACGTACCTGCCCAACACCATTTTATCGAGCAACAAACCTACGACAAGCGCCGTCATCACCGTCAACAGGAACGGCACCGGAATTCCCCACGAACCGAATTGAATCTCGTGTTGGCCGATAACACGAAAATTCTCCGGCAGATTGCGTACCGGCCAGCCGCCTGTCAGGCTGAACGCAATGCCCCGCACCACGCTCATCGTGCCCAGGGTGACGACATAGGATGGAAGCTTCGCGCGAGCGATCATGAAACCATTAATCCATCCAACGAGAACTCCGACGAAAAGCCCCGAGGTCACGGCAACACCCACCGGCAGGCCGATATTCTCGTCCATACAATATGCGGTGATGAGGCCGGCCAACGCCATCGTCGCACCTACAGACATGTCGAGACCACCAATAATGATCACCATGCTCTGACCGAAGGCGATGATCGCGATCCAGGAAAAGTTGCGGGCGAGGTTCGATAAATTGTCGAAAGTGAGAAAGGTATCCGTCAGCAGGCTTAAGAGAGTGCAGAGGATGAGAAACAGCAACAATACCGCAAATTCACGTCGCTGGACCAAGTGACGCCAGAATCGAACGATCGAACTCAACGAGAGAGAATTATTCAACTTCGCTGGCAACTGCATAACCACTTGATCCAACACCAAAGTATTCGAGAAGGAGTACAGCGTCTGGGAGATCTTGATCCGCTATAAAACGACATCACTTATCATTTGATGCAGCGTATCAGCGTCCAGATTTTTCTTGTCGATGAAAGCGATGGCGCCGGCGTCCACACCCAACTTGTGGAACTCCCGATCCGGATAGGCGCTGATCAGGACGACGCGCAATTGTGGCGAGATCGCCTTGATGCGGCGCAAACAACTGATACCGTTTTCTTCCCGTAAAATGACATCGATGAATACCAATTGTGGGGTCACACGTTCAGCCAAACTCACCGCTTCACGCGTGTTCTCAGCTTCGTAAACTAAAGCATGGGGGCACACCCGGCCGATCATACGACGTAGTTCGCAGCGGTAGCGTGCATTATCGTCCACCAGCAATAACGTAATCCCCTCTCCGGCAGGGATCTCGGGAAAACTCGCACCGTCCACAGCTGCTTGGCCGGGTGAGGCAAGCACTTCCGGATGGTCGATCACAAAGCGTACCGCTTCCAACCGACTCTGCACGTTGAGCTGCCGGTAAATACGGGTGAGATGGTTTTCGACAGTGCCGACACTCAATCCGGCTTCACGCGCGATGGATTGATTGTCTAACCCTTGCTGCAAAAATCTCAAGATCTCGCGCTGACGGGTGGTCAAGGCTGGCGCCTGAACGGTCGATTCCCCGTAGCTGATCAATTTATCGATCAACGATCCGGACAACCACCGTCCGCCGTCCAGCACACGTTGTACAGCCAGACGCAGATCGCTAAGCGGTTGATCCTTGAGATGATATCCATTTACCCCGGCCCCCAGCAGACCCTGCACATAGAAGTCGTCGTCATAGGCGCTGACGACAAGAACTTTCATCACCGGATAGCGAGAGCGGATTTTTTCTATGGAAGGAATGGGATCGAAGTCTGGCATCGTGACATCGATTAAAACGCAATCCGCCTCTGTCTCCGACAGTGCTTTGAAAAGTGAAGGACCGTCGCCCACTTCGGCGACGATTACCAGATCATCCATCTCTTGCAGCGCATTGCGGATACCTGCGCGTACGATGGCATGATCATCAGCCAGAATGATGCGGACCTCGGCCATGTTTCCATTCTACTAATGTATAGGTCATATCGTCAAACCTTCAGGATTAAGCGGATGGAAGACAAGATGAATATGGATCGAACGAAGGTTCTTGGGGGATTTCTCATCCCGCAGCCTGCAGCCTATTTCCCTTGCAGTATAGCCTGAAATCACGGATGAGACGCAGTTATAAAGCCGATTATATGGGAGGAAAGGGGATATCCTACGCATAAAGCATGAGTTATCCCATGCAGCTATTGTGGGTACAGGCATTGATGCCCGCGCATCGATTCTATACACTATGTACATCCGCTCACAATACCCGGGCCGAGAGGCTTTCCGAAACACATCCAATTTCGAGTTCCGCTTTGGAAATATTATTTTAAGGAGGTGGAAGAGTCCTTCATGATCGTCGTACTCGGTGAGTAATCTATAATCTCTTTACCCAAGGAGGAAGAGATGCGGAGAAAGACCTATCTTTTCGTGATAATTGCCCTCGCTACAATTCTCGTCGCTGCATTGGCAGGGTGTGCGAAGAAAACCGAAGCGCCCAGCGAAGCCGGATTAGAATCGCTGACCATCGCCTGGATCCCCAAGGCGTTGAACAACCCGGTCTTCGAGGTCGGGCGCGATGGCGCCTTAAAGAAAGCCGAAGAGCTGAGCGCCTCGACCGGCATCGATGTGACCGTCGATTACGTAGGTTCCGTGGCTTCGGACGCAACGGAGCAGGCGCGCGTCGTTGAGGACGTGATCGCCAAGGGCGTCGACGCCATCGGCATCTCCTGCAACGATCCGACCGCCTGCGAAGACCCCATCAACAAGGCCGTCGCCGCCGGCATCCCCGTGATGACCTGGGATTCAGACTCTCCGGACAGCG
>DAOUEE010000070.1:0-13919 GCA_034430695.1 Anaerolineales bacterium
ATCGGCTGGCAGGAAGTGGCGATCATCTTCATGCTCGCGCTGATCCTTCTCGGTCCGATGCTTTGGCGTCTGTATCGATTTATCACAAACTTGCACGATGATCATGATGATGATTCGAAATAGCGTTCCCCAAACTCGAGCCGATTTCACGCCGTAATTTATCGGCTCATTCAGACACTTAAAGTGTGCACGTGAGTTAATAAGAAAGACCCCGCCTCATCTCTTTCGGCTGGTATGGGGCGGGGTTCTTCTCGAAGCTCGTGTCACATCATTCCACGCGGCAGATGTAGACGGTGATCCTCCAATCGCCGCAGTTCTGCCAGGGGTGAGGCGGTTGCACATCGAAATAACGCTCGTCCAACAGATATGGATAGCCCAAACCGATGTACCAACATTCTTCGTCCTCGGAGATGTCGCGCGAGATACCCCAATACCCGGGCGAGAAACTCGTTGCACCCCAGCCGAGGCTGCGCCTGTCGTAGGCGAGGTATTTCATCTCACCGGAAGCCCTCAGGTACAGGTACTCATCGCCGGCGATCGAGAATTCGGCCCACTCATTCAGATTATGCTGTTGTGCGCCCAGTCGTCCGCCCTCCCAGGGCCCGGATTGGATCTCGCGTTCGAGTTCGTACCTTCCGGTACTCCAGTTGGCGACCGTCGTCGAACCAAAACTCCCTGCGGAGCTGATTGGCTCGGGTGCTCCGGTCGTCACAGTGAGGTTGTACCTTTGGTCCTGTGTGCCATTGGAAGCGCTGTAGTACGGATAGTAGTGCGAGTGCACGGACACCCAATGCAATCGCAGCACAGCGCCGGGACGGACGGTGTACGTGTTGTTTTCCTCGTCCGTCTCTTCGATGTCGTTTGTAGGATCGACGCTGACCGTGTAGCCCTCCATCATGGCGTCCCTGATTTCCTGCGTGACGCCGGGGATATCGATGAGATTGACGCCGTATTGATGCAGGGTTATATCCGATTGGATTACGGGGCGAGTCTCGATGCCGGGGATGTCGAGTTGTAAGGATAGATCGGTGCGTTCTTGCGTTCCGCCCGTGTTATCGACGATGAGCGTCAGCGTTTCGCTTTCCGGATCGTAGGATACCCGCGAGATGGACAAGTCCGGCAGGGGGTGACAGTGGGGTTCTCGCGGCGATTCGAAACGGTCATCCTGTTCCGGGACTTCGTTTTCCGGGTCGAGAGTCACACAGACGTCCATCGGCTGCGGATTGCCGCCCATGTTGTATTCCAACGTGATCCGGCCGCCCGGCGCGATGGTCGTGAACGGCCAGGTGTAGCTGCCGATTTCCTCGCCCGAGTTCTTGGCCAGGGTGAAGGGGACGTTGTGCGTCCAATCCGCGTTGCCTTCGTTGCGGATTCGGATTTGCAGCCAGCCGGTTTCGTCCATGGACATCTCTTCCACACTCAGCAAGGGCAGCGGAAGCGGCTGCCCGGGCCGGGCCGATGGTCCCCCACCGAGAGGTTCGATGGTAAAGGAAACCTGGCAGAAATCCCGCACCGGTCCGCCTGAGGTCATCGTATTTTCGTAGATCGGATCAATCATGCGTTCGAGATCGACCCAATCGATTGTGCCTTCGTTGTAGCAGAAGCGGTCCGTACTCGTTTCTCCGAGTCCCCTGGTGTACGTGGTTCGCACCTCGTAGCCGTAGTGCAGGGTATGGTCGTCTCCCTGCGTGATGAGAAATTGTGTGGGACCGTTGCCCAGGTAGCTGGTCGTGCTGTGTAAGTCATACTCGAAATTCTCGTACAGGCCTACCTCGCCGCAGATTCCCGACCCCTCGCAGCGGCCGTCGAAGTCCACACTCTCGTCGTTGACAAAGAATGAGCCGTACATACCGTTGTACAGGCCGCCTTCGGGCAGCGTACCGGTCGTCATCGTGTTGAAAGAAAACACGTAGGTTTGAACGCAAATCGGATCATCGATGTCCGCCGTGTAGAAGGACAGCTCGTCGGACGGCAGCGATTCCGTGCCGGACACGGGGGAGCCGCGGTAGGCGCTGACCGTGAAGGCGTAAGTTTCACCGCAGGGGGGCCGGAACCATTGTGAGGGGATGTCGGTCCACGTTTTTTCTGCGGGTTCCGTCCACTGCATGGTCTCGTTCAGGTAGAGGATGAAGCCATCGATTGCCGCTTCGTCCTCGGGTAGATCGTAATCCCAAAACAACGAATGTCCCACGATTTCCCCGAAGGGATTGACCCAGGTTTGAACGCGCAGGTTGGTCGGGATGGTCATGGTGGGGTCGATCTCCTTCCCCTCCGCATCCTGTGCGGTTTCGTCGCCCTTGGTAATGCGGTAGTCAATCGTGTAGGACCCTTCGCCGCCTTCGCTCAGCACCCGTCGGGTGATGCCGTCCCAGGTTTCTGGCCTGCGAATCAGGTTGACTCGTCCCAGTTCGGGAGCGGACGCGCCGCCGTCGGCGATGCCCACGCAGGTGCTGTTGATGCCCAGCGGCTGGTCCTCGGGCCAGGTGATGAAGGGCACGGCGTCACCGGATAGATGCGGCGCCACGTCCCAGTGGCGTCCGTCGCTGCTGGGGAAGGAATCGTCGGTCGATTGATCGCCGTCGAAGTCCGGATACCACTGCGATGGAGCTTCCTCGGATTCACCAAAACTGATGTAGCAGTGAAGGCCTTCGTAGCTTTCAGCGGTTTCCAGGTTCAGGATTTCCACCTTCAAGGCCGTCGGTTCGCCGCCTTCGGCGGACGGTTCAGCCTCGTCTTCTGGCTCGGGCTCCGTTGGATCGTCGTCGAACAGGTCCCTCAAATCGTCAGCCGATCCCGGTGGATCACCTGCGGGTGCCGGAGCGGGCCCTGCAGCGCCGCCTGCCTCTTCCGCCGCTTCTTCTACAGGTCCGTTATCGCTTCCGCTTACGGCGTAGGTGACGTCTTCACTTTCGGCGGCCAGATCTTCGACGGCGTACAGCACGACGGTCGCCTGGCCGCGCACGCCGCTGTTGGATATCGCCTGTATGACCAGTGTGTGCGGACCTGCCGTAACGGGATCCCAGTAGGCGTGCAAAACCGCCGGAGACAGAATTTCACCCTCAAGGGTATCCTGCGCCGAGACGAGTGCGTCGTCCGCCCAGAATTCGATGCGAGCGATGCCGTTTTGAGAGCGCGCCGTTGCGTGCAGGCTCACCTCCCGGCCCAGACCGACGCGAGCCTGGTTTTCAGGGGTATGGATGAGCACCATCGGCCGCTCGCGGACCGCTCTGGTTTGCAAACTGTTGTAGGCGATCAGGCCGGCCAGGATCATCAGGAGACAGAGTCCGATGAGCACCAGGGCGAGGATCATCGTCTTTCGGGATATCTTTTTTGACTCAAGCAACGAGTTGAGAGATTCAAGTCGTTTCTTCATGACAGGGTCTCCTCACTACCTTAGGGTAAGGGGATGTTGAAGGTGAACCAGGCTGACCAGCCGCTGGAATTGCCCGCCCCATCCAGAGCCTGGACCCGCCAGCGGTAGGTGTAGCCGCATTCGATGGCTATGTTTTTCGTCGTCCCGGTTGCGCCAAACGGGCTGCCGGTGACCGACGTCCAGTTATTGTCGCCCGGATGGCGCTGCACCTCGATCTTGTAACCCGAGATGCCACTCGCATCCGTGACCGCAGCCCAGGTCAGATCGATGAAGGAAGCACAGCCGGGTTCGGATCCGTTTGCCGGACTGGAAAGCGATGGTGCGGGCGGCGGGTCGTTGTCCACCGCAGGCGTCGGAGACGGGGGCGCCTCGAGCACCGCCACGCTTTCGGGATCGCAGTACGCCTCCACGGGAGAGCTCCACACCCAGCAGGTGCCGGAGGTATCTGGATTTCCAATGCGCCACCATGAGCTGTCGCTCGTGCGGCCGTCGATCAGCCCCATTTCTCCCTCGAGGAGATAGCCGGCCACGTCGTAGACGCTTCCGGGCCCGGTGCGGCAGTTGACATCTTGGAGGGCGACGACGTTGGGAACGCAGCTGGTCACTGTCGGGGGGCTTTCCTCCGTCGCGGTCGGCGTGACTACCCGTACCAATTCCTCGCCCGTCACGTGTATCGTGACCGTGTCGGGATCGCTGGCGGAATCCTCACCGCTGTAGGCGACTACCATGATTTCATAATCCCCGGGTTGATCGGGTTTCCACAGGTGTTCGAAGTGCACCAGATTTCCGCTGCCGGTCATATCTTGCAGCGATTCCAATTCTTCTTCGTCGATCCAGATCTGGACGCGGGAAATGCCCTTGGCGCTGGAAGCGTGGCCGTCGATGGAGAGGATTTCTCCCAGGGGCAGCGTCAGGTCGTGGACCGGCGCGTCGATCCAGACGAAGGTACCCTCGACTTGGGCTGCTCCAGTACACGCGCCGATGAGGAAGGAAAGGACAAGCGCCACGCTGAGATAGAACCATTTATGTTTCATGTTTCTCACCTTCGTTTTTGTTGGGAGTCCAATACTGCGGGTTTATGAGTGTAGAGATATAAGTACAGAATTGATCGTTTTTTGTACCGCGCTGAAGATGACCCCCCTTGAAGAGTAAGTAGTAGTAGAGTAGGATTTGTGATCATGCTCAACGTTCCATATCTTGTCAATAGCGCGACGACCGGAAGATCTATCACTTATAACGTTTTAAAGCAGAGTTTGTGACACATCTCACAATAAAGCTGGGTTATTATGAATAATGGGTTGCACCTTGTCGGTACAAAAAATCCATTTTTCGAACTACAGATATCTGGAACGCAAAGATCATCGGGTGGATCCGATCTCAACCCCTTATAAATATAAGTGAAAGCGCAATTAAGGACAAACGTGCGATTTTTCTCCGTAAGGATAAAAGGGAATGGCAATAAAAGCGAAAGGTACTAATCGGATCGATTGGGCATTTCCAATTCTTCTTCTGGTGTTGTCCTATCTGCTGCATTTACCCTCCAGCCCACACGTTGCCCCCATGGGCGCCGATAGCGGCATTTTTGCGTACGGGGCAGAGCAGATGTTGGATGGCAAGCTTCTCTACCGGGATGTGTGGGATCATAAGCCACCAGGCGTTTTCTACGTCAATGCCCTGGCAATCTTGATTGGGGGATCCACACCGTGGTCCATTTGGTGGCTTGGCGTCGCATGGGTGGCAATGGTCAATATTGCGTTCTTCTTCTTGCTGCGTTTGCTGATAGGTCGGGGGTATGCCGCCATCGGTGCATTGGTTTTACTAGCAACCATCTTTTACCCGGCGTTTTACCTGGACGGCAATTTCTCTGAGGTCTATTCACTCCTGCCCCAATTGTTGATCTTCTTTGCTGCGTATGCTTATTTCCGCTCGTCCAAGAAGCGATGGATATTTATCCTGGGTTTGTTGACGGCCATCACGATGTTGTTCAAGCAGACATACATAGCAACCGGTTTGGCTTCCTTCATCGTGATCCTCGTATTCCGATGGAGAGAAAGCGGTTGGCGCTCTATTGGATCAGTAATGGTGAGTTTTTTCGGCGGTCTTCTGCTTCCAATTTTCTCGGTGGTCCTTTTCTGGTGGACGAAAGGTGCATGGTCCAATTTTATCGATGCCACATTGCTTTTCAATTTGGATTACGCACAAGCGGGCTTATCCCTCAATAATCTTTACGCCACATTTCGCACGCTTGTCATCCTGCAGCCCATGTCCACTATCGTGCTGCTATGTCTGAGTGGAATGGTGTTGTTCGTCGTCGACTGTGTTCTTCCTGCGGTGCGCGTTGAGAAGGAAGAGGTACCTGGCGGTGAAGAATCAGGTCGTCCTTGCGAAAGCATTGAATCCAGACAATCTGCGTGGACGGTCGCCTGCCTGTATTTGTCCGTGCCGATTGAGATTTGTTTCCTTTTTCTCTCGGGCAGGAATTTCGGTCATTATTTCCTCACCCCGCTGCCGGTGTTCGTAGGAGGGGCAACCTTGGCGCTGTCCCAGGCGATTCCCAGTCTTTCCACTCGAATCCGGCGATCTAAATCTGTGAGTGCCGCATGGACAGCATTGATGGTCTTGCTCCTGGTCGCCTGGGGAGTGGAGGTTTCCGCCAAAGTGCTGCCGAGCGTCGAGCAATTGAGAGACATCGAGGTGACGTTCCGGGGAGAAATCCCGCTTCAACCTGTCCGAAAGTTTATCGTCGATAACAGCGCGCCGGATGACTCTGTGTTGGTGTGGGGTGTTCACCCGGCCTTGAATTTCATCACCGATAGAAGGAGTCCGACGCGTTTTCTCAATCCCATTGCGCTCTTATACCCCACACGCGCCCAGGATTCGAAACTTGCTATCTTTATTTCTGACCTGGAGAACGACCCACCTGAATTGATTCTTGCTCACAATGATTACGCGGCATATTTAACACAGGCAGGTGCGGTGGAAGAAGGCCTCTGTCCGGGGTGTCCTTCGGGCGCTGCTGAGGAATTGAGTGAATTCTACGCAATCGTATCTTCCGGTTACTCCCAAATTGATCGAATCGGGGACTGGCTCATTTTCGCTCGAGATCCGTCGGAATAAAACATACTATCAGAACGTCGTATTTCGACCGGTGTAATTTCCTCTGCTAATGAAGCAACGAAGCGAAAAAAATCCCGTTGAAATAATGGAGGTGATGTTGGTCCGTTCTGTATCCCTAAACAGCCATGAATCGGCAAGTTGCCTGGGAAATCACTTCCGTTGACAACAACCAGTGCCTGTTAGCGGACTTACTTAGAGGAGTTCGTTTCGAAAAAGGATTGTCCTCGGTATCATCAGAATGAAGGGATACCGTAATGAGTCGCACGATTGCTTTGGGTAAAAAGCAAGTAAACGGGTTCTTCTGTATTGGTTTCGTGGTGTTGATAGCCGCCTGCAATTTCCCAACAAGCACGCCAACGCCTCCGCTACAGAGCCGCAAGGTTACAGCGACGGAACATCGTTTCGATTTCTCGGAAACGGCAGCGTTGGTTGAGACGGGCATCACCACACCCGAGCCGGGAATATGGGGCCGTCTCGCCAATCCCGGATTCGAGAACCAGCGCATTATCACCACCTTATTCTTCAGCGGACAAGCCCGGGACGGATCGGAACGTTACGAATGCCGCGCGGATCCCAATCTATCGTTGTATACCGTTCATCCTAGCGACGAGCGGCACTTGAATTGGTCTGTGACGCAGGCAAATCGCACGTTTGCGCTTACCCAGATGACGCAGGCGGGGATCAACGTGGTGACCATGTCGTCCTGGGGTGAGGATTTCTTGCCCTGCGGAACGGGATGGTCGTTGATCGCGCCGATGCAAACGGCGCCCGGTTCGCAAGATGAGCTCTTCACAGCCGCACTCGAAGAACATCTTCTGGTCATGCCCCTCATCGAATCGCGCAATGATTGGGCCTTTCGCGATGAATTCCCTCGATTGCGGGACGGGCGGGTAGCGCCGGGGACGGTAAGCCAGATCGCCAACCTGATCGGGCGTTATCTGCAGAACGATTCTCATCCGGAGTGGGCGGAAGCCTGGGCGAAGGTCTACGATCACAATGGTGAGGCGCGTTTCGCCGTTTCGATCATCCACGCTTCCTCCAACGAGTTGTCGTATGGAGACCATGCGGGATACGCAGCCGGTTTCGATCTCCTGGCTGAAGAAGTGTTCGATTTGACGGGGGTTCAGGTTGGATTCTTCATCGACCCCCTTCCGCCCAATTCCAATGCGCCGGGCGAATTCAAACCCTATCCCGAAAAAACGGGTCCGTCGTTGATCGAGACCGATGCGATTTTGGGCATCCAATCCTTCATCCCGGAAATTTGGATCTCGGGGAATCCTACCGAATCGCAGCAAATCGACTGGAAACGCGATTTCTCCCAGCGCTGGTCGAAAACTGGTGTTCCCTTTCTGATGGACGTCTCACCCGGGTACGATGCGAATATCGTGTTCCCCGGTTCGATCCAGTATGGCTTTTCCTCGACGTGGTTGCAGGCGCTGACGGAAATGGTCGCCGATTTCGGCGAGGATGGCTTGATGTTCAACTCCTGGAACGGGTACACAGAAGGCATAGCGGCCGTTTCTATTCGGGAATTTGGGGATCAGTATTATCAATGGCTGCATGAGCTGTCGGCGATGGTGCGTTCGAGAGAATGAGGCAGCGGTCTTGCATGCCACGGTTTGCGGTTGTTCGCCTGCAATCGTTGGGTCAAATCGATCGACATGGTGTAAGATCGGCCCCGAGCACAAACCATTTCACGAAGCGAGGCAGTGACCATGATCGACAGAGAATCCACGACGAAACGACACAAACGAAGTGGACTTAAAGCAGCCGTACTCGGAATAGTATTCTTGTTGTTGCTGTCATCCTGCAGTCTATTCAAGGGCAAAGGAGAGTCTGAACCCGTAACGGTCGGTCCGGAAGGCGGGACGTTTACCCTGGATAACGGCATTTCCCTGCGTGTGCCTGCCGGTGTATTGGGCGAAGAAACGGAGCTGCAGATGAACCGCATCGAGAACGATTCCATCGCTTCGATCCTGGAAGAGGCGCAAATCCCGCTGCGGCCGATCATCTTTTTCGAGGCGCTGCCGGATGGACTGCAGCTTGACGAGGCGATAGAAGTCACCGTTCCCATTCCCGAAGACGTGGTCTTGGAGGGATGGCCCGTACATCTCGAACTCGACATGGAAAACGAGACATTCTCGTATAGCTCGACGGGTTTGCGTTTCAACCCCGAGGAGCGAAAGATCATCTTCATCCTGGATCACTTTTCACCGCATGGTGCGGGAGAAATCCCGGGGGGTGGCATACCCAATGAGTGCGACGAGCCGGCTATGGCGTGCCGCTGCGGATGGGTCCACCTCGAATCAAAACCGCATAGATATGAATCGGAAAATTGCAGCGGTATGACTCAATTGACTACGGGACAATTCATGAACTGCCCCGACCAGCCTATCACCCGCGTGGAGGAGGTAAATATCTCGGATGGATGCACCTGGCAGGGATCACTTGCCTTCCATGTGCTGATCGTCATGGAAGGTCAGGAGATTCACATGACCTGCGCCGATCCGATCCCCTTCAAGGTGGAGGAGGACGAAATATCGGGGAGCGGCACGATGCACTGCACGATCAATGACTCGATCGAGATGAACGATCCTGATGTAGGAACGATTACATTAACCTTCGACAGTGTCATGGATTTCACCATGTCACTCTCCGGGAATCTCGATGGATTCAAACTTGAATTCGATCCTCCGAGTATTGAATCGATCGTTGGCTATTTTAAGGTAGATGGTGCGGTTCCCGAATTCGGCGGCTTCGCCGTCGTGGACATCGATTTTGATGGGAGCACGGCTTCTGGGGACTTCGGGATCATGGATGGCTTCACCTTGTTCAGCTTTTCCAAATCGATTGGCGAAGACGAATCAGAAGGTGTCCCTGCGATGACGTTCCCGTTGTTCGATGGCGAAACGTTCGAGATCCCACAGCAGGAGGAGGGGGTAAGTTCGGTGACTACGATCACGTTGCATCTGACCGTCGGTAAAGAATGAGCGCACTCCGCACGCTGCGTCGGGTGTCTGATCGGAAACGTGATCCATCTTCTCGTGATTAAGAGATCGAGTACAATAGGACGCGGATCTTCATGTTAGGACCATTCGAAGCGAGGGAGACATGTATGAATGGATAGATAAAAAACCGACACGATTCTTGGGTATTGCCTGGTTTGTGTCATATATCTTAGGCTGGCTTACGGTAATGTTGGTTGATTTGATCCTCGGAGCGTTCTTCAACCTCGATTCGACGAACGTATCGCCATCTTTCGTCATCTCGCTTCTTCTTTTCGGTTTTACCATCGCCGGCTTGTTATCAGGCCTCGCAACAGCAAGCCTGGTACGCGTCCACGAAGGGGAAATCAGTCAGGCGTCGTTCAATCTGATCGTACTCGCCTGGACGATTACGGTCACATTGGCGGCCATGCTGTTCTTCCTGGTCACTACCGTTCTGGTTCAAACTTCAGGCGCAGGATGAAACGAGGGATGTCGATATGTCAACATTAAATTTCGTCTGGTTAATCGTCTTTCTTGCGGTCGCCGTTTGGATCGGACCCGGTTTGGTTGGTGGGTTGATCACCACGCTGGCGTTGCGGCGTGAAAAGCCGTCTTTGCAAATTCAAGACATCATCAGTTTTGCCGGAAGATGGATGTTCTCCTGTTTCCTGGGTGGATTGGTGACCTTCGTGATCATGGTTCCGCTTTCGAGCCTGGTGCCAGAAGGGGCGACCGGATTTCCACCGCTGGCGGTTGAATATTTTTCTTTTGGCGTCGGCGGCGCCGTAATGGGAGTGCGTGGGGCGAAAATCATCCTGTCCATATTGGACTATAGCTAAATCGACAATTCTTATCGACGTGAGTTGCCCTCACTGCTGAAGCGCTCACCGCGGTTTTGATATCTCTGCCGAGTAACTTCAGAGAGCTTATACTCCCGTGTGTGTTTTTTTACTTCACGGCGAGGTGCGGTGCGCAGATTCGATGGCATCCGGCCCCGGTAGGATGGATGGCTCACTTCCGGCTGGATAAGTCGTATAACCAAAAGTATCTCACAAAAGTTGGAGTGCATGATGGAGAAGCAGCAAGCCATGGATGAAGCATTGGCTTTGGCCAATGCGGCGCAGATCGCCATGCTGGGAACCAACGGCGATGAAGGTTACCCCAACATCAAAGCCATGATCAAGATGGAAAATGAGGGCTTGAAGACGATCTGGTTCAGCACGAACACCTCGTCGAGGCGAATCGGCCAGCTCGAACGGGATTCGAAGGCGAGCGTCTATTTCGTCGACTTCGAGCAGTGGATGGGCTTGATGCTCGTCGGTGAAGTCGCGATCCTCCAGGACACGGCGTCCAAGGAACGATTGTGGCGCGAGGGTTATGAACGGTATTATCCACTGGGAGCGACCGATCCGGATTATTCCGTTCTGCGTTTCACCTCTCGTTGGGGGAATTACTACCATGTTTTGAGTAACGTGACGTTCGAGATTTAGCTGTTCGATCTCGAGCCGGTCAAGGATCTGGCGAGAACGCGAGTGGGTGGGCAAGATTTCGTGTGCGGCGGCCTGCTTTTCTACGAAATGCAGCCTGAAATCCGGGAGTGATGAAATGCGTACGATATATGTCGATAAAAATCTTCCCCGCATGTTCATGGTGCAGATGTTGCGCTCGGTGTGGCCGGGCGTCATTTGGAGCCCGTTCTCACCTGTGCACGTCGTAGACATGCAGACACCGCAGTTACCTGGACCGAAATGGCTGCGCCTGCGCAATATCCAGTGCGGCCTCTGTGCCACCGATCTCTCCTTGCTTTTCGTCGACGCCGACCCCGCCGCCGCACCGGCGGCCTTGCCGGGGAACACGCGTTTCTATCTCGGCCACGAGGTCGTGAGCGAGGTCGTGGAAGTCGGTGCGCAGGTCACACGCTTCAAAGTGGGCGACCGGGTGGTGATGGAATCTCGTTTCGCGGGTCCGAATTGCTACAGCCAGGAGATCGACCCACCATGTATCTACTGTGCGCAAGGACAGACGCGCCTGTGTGAAAATGCTTCCCTGGGCCGCGGCGCCGTGGGAGTGGGCGGCGGCTGGGGAGATGGCTACACCGCCCACGAAGCAGAAATCTGGCCGATACCGTTGGAGATGTCGACCGATCAGGCTTCGTTGGTCGAGCCAAATTCGGTGGCGCTGCACAGCGTGCTGCGGAAACCTCCGCTCGCGGGAGATCACGTGTTGGTGATCGGCGCGGGGATCATCGGATTGCTGATCGTGCAAATGGCCAAGATCGTCGAGCCTGGTTGTCATGTGACGGCTCTCGCCCGCTATCCGCATCAAGCCGAAATGGCGCGCAAGCTTGGCGCAGATGAGGTCCTCACGGGAGGCGAGCTGTACCCTGAGCTTGCAGAGATCACGCAGGCGAAATATTACCGCTCGCCGATGAACCGGGGCGTGCTGTTGGGCGGATTCGAAATTGTGTACGACTGTGTGGGTAAAAAGACGACCGTCAGCGACGGCCTGCGCTGGGCGCGGGCCGGAGGGACCGTGGTGCTCGTCGGAGTTGACTTGAGTACAATGAAAGTGGACTTGAATCCGGTCTGGTACCAGGAAGTCGATCTGATCGGATCTCATACATTCGGCATGGAGAATTGGCACGGCCGGCGCCTCCACACCTTCGATCTGGTCATCCGCATGTTCGAGGAAGAGGCAATTCAATACGAGGGGTTGATCACTCACCGCTTTCCTTTCGAACAATATAAAAAAGCCGTCGCTGCGGCGATGGATAAACGCAGCGGTTCGATAAAGGTCTGCTTTGGTTACGATACCAGGATTTCGTAGTTCAACTCGTATGCAGGATCATCTGTCCGGCAGCGTTGGGTGCGTAGGCTAACGGACCCTGGGGGATTTCTTTAACGACCTCGATTACACCCGAGTCGAAATACTCCCACAAGATCTGGAAAGGCGCTTTTCCCGAAATCCACTTTTCCGCGATCACGATTCCGTGGCCGGGAAGTACGGCAAACGCCGCCAGACGGAGGTCGTCGGGCTTCTGCAACGCTTCCGACCGGGCGAAGGCAGCCGTAATGGCGCGCGCTTGTGAATCCGTGGAGCAGGATACCGGGTAATGGTAATACGGAGGGTCGAGCTGGACGTATTCAACCAGCCTGGGATCGTAGGAGGCGATGCCGCGATGTCCGTGAAGCTTGGAACGCACGACCGGCACTTCGGTTTGTGAAGGCCAGGATGAATCGAGTTCGATGCGCGGCAGAAAGCGATCCATGCCCATCATTTCCACGGATTCGGAGGAGGGGGAATCGTTGCGTTTGCCAGCAACATGCCGCACCAACGCGCCGCTGCCGTCCGGCTGAACGCCAACGATCACCGAGAGATCATCGTCGGTCAAGTCGCCCTTGTCGACGGGGCGTGCGCTGCCCGTCACCGTGGCGATCAGCGCGCTAAGCTGTGGATCCCAGGTGGCGAAACAACCTTCGCTGTACTGATCGGCGATGGCTCTATCCAACGCCGGAACTTGAACCAGATCGGCGATGCGCACCATGGCCGTGAAAAATTTTCGTTTTCCCAACTCTAGACTCGTTCGCCGCATCGCAGCAGGCACCTTCGAAGCGTTGAATTGCTCTTCGCGAATGGCATCTCCGACGACCTGGTGGTTGGTCACTTCGTGCGAACAGGCTTCAGCAACCAGGCGTTTTACGACATCGTCACAAAACCTATCGGGGGAGTCGAAGGGAATACGCGGGTGCGCACCAACCAGGTTGAACAGGTAGGCGTACTCCGGCTGGTCCTGCCCGACGACCAACAGGATGCGGATGCACTTGGCCTGCGACTGGAGCACGCGCTCGAGCGCGAGGATGGGTCCGCCGCGCTGGCCTTGTTCGATCAGGACTTTGTAAGCGCTGGATGCCATGCCGGGGAATTGGAAATCGGCCGGGTCGGGGGGCTGCTTGTCCAGAGCGGCTTGAAGCCGGAGCAGGAGAGTTTCAAGTTCGCCCGGCGTGGCGTGCATGAGACACAAAATGGGTGGTTTGTGTTCAATTTTGAATCGCCGGCGTTGATTGAAAAGCAGAGCCTTTCTCCAATCGAGCGGAACGTAAAATTCCGCCGTCGTCAGCATCAACTCCGTCTTTGCATCTGGGTCGTCCTGAACATGGTGACCTTGCCTGCTGAAGCTATCGAGCAGCGGTGCGGACAGCGAACGGAGGAGCGGATCTTGGGTCTCGATGTCTGCAAAGAGGTAAATGGGGTGTGTCCACGGATGCAGGTCACGAGCAGCACGTATTTCCTCCAGATGGAGTGGACGGTCACCGCTTCGTAGGCTCTCTTCAATACTGGCTTGCGTTTGCATCGTCGTTCGAAACCCCGCTCGGTCAGTTCGATTCTATTATAGCCTGCGCATGCACGTTCGTTAATGTTCCTGTAAAAAATAAATCCTGCGC
>DAOUEE010000071.1:0-2954 GCA_034430695.1 Anaerolineales bacterium
CTCGACCTCGCTGGGGTGGACAAGCTGGTCGTCTGCCCAGTCACAGAAGGGTCTGGCCGTATATCCATAGATGCCCAAGGTCCCGTTCGAGACTTGGCTGGATACTCGTTGGTTGTAGAAGTCTTGATACAACTGGTCAAATGTAAAAGCAGAGGTACGGTGAAACATGGAAATTGCGGACATCGTGGTCTCCTTTGTTTGTCCACAATCCCCTTTGGAACATAGAATTTTCGGATGAGACGGGTTGTCAGAGCTGGTGAATACAAGCCTTCCAAGCTGACATTCGTGGGTTCGAATCCCATCGCCCGCTCTTGCCCTCATAGAGGGCTTTTCTTCTTTAAAAGTGACAAATGCGCGCCTGGATCGGCGCGGGATACGATCGATGGGGGGCAAAGCTCAGTAGAAGGCCGGTTCGGATTGAAAGAATTTTTCCAGAAGATTCAGTGTTTCACTCTGGTTGGTGTCGTGGGGGGGATAGCGTCCCAGATACCAGGGGGGGGAGCCGGAAAATGAGCGTCCGCCTTGAATACCGACGACGTAGATGTAGTCGGATGCGATTTCGAGAATCATGCCCTGCGCATCGATATTTCCAAATGGCAGGATCAAGGTGACCGGGCATTTCCCGAGATGTTCGCAAATCGTTTCGTACGAACCCACAACTTGCCGCTGAACTGCTTCTCGAGTGAGCTGCGGCAGGTTGTAGTGGTCGATGGTGTGGCTGGCCACTTCCACGCCGATTTCATCCAACCCTCGTAAGTAATCCCAAATCTCAGGATTTTGAGGACCGTGGACGATCAAACCTACGACGAGCACGAAATTTCGATCGGTGAAGACGCGGATCATTTCCTTGAAATCGTTCCGCAGCCAGTTCGATCCGAGGTCGTCGATCGTGACGATGATGGCGCTGCTGGGCGGACAAGTTCCGGCCAGCAAATATTGGAGAATGCTGCGATAGGTCATGGGAACGAGGTTGTAAAGATCGATTTGATCTGCGAGTTCCTGCATGCGTTGGACGCCGAACGAAGAATGAAGCATGAGAGTCATCGGCGTCGGGCAGTGCTCGATTTCGAGTAGCGAAGACATCGCCGGGGAATACAGGTTGGGGTCAGTCAGGTCGGATGCCGGTGCGTCGGCTCCTTGGAGGGCAAAA
The DNA here is from genome assembly GCA_034430695.1 of Anaerolineales bacterium. Classification (GTDB taxonomy): domain Bacteria; phylum Chloroflexota; class Anaerolineae; order Anaerolineales; family E44-bin32; genus WVZH01. The sequence goes on from DAOUEE010000071.1 coordinate 1,151, forward strand.
TTCGGCTCGAGGATGCTGACCGGGCTCGAACTCGACTGTGCGGCGGTTATGTTGTAGGAATAGAGGTCGTTCCTGTATTGGATGGGCTCCAGCGAAACGACGGTCGAGACGTCGAATATGGGTCTCGATGGTCTAGCGCGATTCGCTGCGGGAGGCAGCTGCTGTGCGTCCGTCTTCGTTGCGCCAAGGTTGGAGAGAAGCAATATTACGATGACCAAGCATCGGTTGAGCCATATGGTCTGTTGCTTTGTCATTGATCCTGATAGAAAATCGGCGAGTGATCGCCGATTTTTCCTCCCGGTCGAGTATGGCCATTGTATAAAAATGATTTCTGGTTTGACCTTACAGTCAACTTTCTGTTTACGGACCGTTTTTGAGGCGAAATTGAATCTCGACCTTTGCTTGATCCCCGTGCTCTGTTAAAATGAAGGCCGGAGGGCCCGTAGCTCAGCGGTCAGAGCGGCCGGCTCATAACCGGTTGGTCGCAGGTTCGAATCCTGCCGGGCCCACTTCCGCCTCTATCGATGGACCACACCTTATTATGTCCTTATTCGGTTTGTGGTTTTCCGGGGGACTTCACAATAGAGAAAACAGTTCGAATGTGCATAGAATGATTCGCGATTCCGCTCCGCAAGCATTGATGGTTTTGAAACTCACACCTTTTTCCTATGCGTGCATGGATGCCAACGGGGTGGATAGGATGAGCGGACGCTTGATCTTGTTCAGTTGGAAATGTAGAATCGTTAGGGTTTGAATGCAATATCGCCCTATAATAAGGAAAAAGGATAGAACTCCGAATGGGATTTCTCGCACGGATCTTTCAAAAACGTCTCGGCACGCCGCCCGACCGCGCAGCAACGGCACCACTCGATCCACAAATCACGCCGGGGATTGAACTTCGACGGCACGTCGTCGTCGGTGCTGCACATTCCTCCGGACTCGAGCGAAAATCGGACGACGATGCTTTACTGATCATCTCGGGCAGTGCGGATGGTCATGAAGGCATGGTGGATTTCGGATTGTTTTGTGTCGCGGATGGACTTGGGGGATATGAAAACGGACAACTTGCCAGCGCTATCTCGGTTCGTAGCGTCGCTCATCGACTGACTCGGGAAGTGTTTCTACGTTTGCTGGAAGGTGATCCGGACGACGATGAGGAAGACGATCTGGAATCGCTGGTCCAATCCGCATTCTACGAAGCCAACGACCTTGTTCGCGATCAGGCGGACGGCGGTGCGACGACGCTGACGATTGCCCTTTTACTTGGTGAGTATATGATGATCGGGCATGTGGGTGACACGCGCGCTTACTCGATCAGTAGAGACAAGATCGAAGCCCTGACTCGCGATCAATCGCTGGTTCAAAAATTAGTCGAGACGGGCACCATCACGGAAGACGAAGCGGCGGAGAGTCCTCACCGCAACGTGCTCTGGAATGCAATGGGACGGACGGAGAATTTAAAGGTGGATGTCTTTTCCCATTCCGTCGTAAACGACAGTTATATTCTGCTGTGCTCGGACGGTTTGTGGGGCGAGGTTGACGAGAAGGAGATCCAACGCATCGTGCTCAATTTCGAGCATCCTCAGGCCGCCTGTAACGCGCTCGTCGATGCCGCGACGGAGGCCGGCGGCTCGGACAACATCACGGCAATTCTGATACAGTTCCCTTCGAAGAGTCGTTTATAGCGCTCTCCGATTCGACCAGCATTCATTTCCGCTCCAAATTCAGATTCTGTCGATGGTTCTATGATTCCGCTCTGTAGATGATGAACCGCCGGATGTGGGGGGGAGCATCCGGCGGTTCT
>DAOUEE010000072.1:0-6585 GCA_034430695.1 Anaerolineales bacterium
GAGGGCGTCATATGTTTGAGGTGGAACCTTCCAGGCCAGGAACCCAGTGAGACCGAGGATTCCAATGAACAAAATCAGCAGAACACGATCGAATAAGGAATCTGGTAATCGAAAAGCAGGGAATCGAAAATGATAACCCCGAGTTCTTCTCCAAATGAAAAAAACCATAATAGCCAATAAATGGACAAACCACACAAAAATAACGTCCCATTGAGTAACAGCCTTGAAGAAGCTGAGAATTTCCGTTGAAACAATCAGAAACGAAGTCCAAAGGATCGAAGCACACAGGAACGCCCTGCGCCAATCACATTTTGGGATTAGATTATTGAAGAATACAAAGTCACCCCAAAAAACAAGTAAGGGAAGTATTGCCCACAAGATTAGCCGTCCTTATATGCAAGTCGATCGTCTGATTTTGAAATTTCTATAGAAGATTGCTGATTGGTAACACTCGATTCATTCGAAAATACAGTTGTGTCAAGAATCTTGTGTACTTTCAGCTCCTCGATCTGGAACGATTAAGCTAACGCCGCCTCCTGTTTCGGAATCTCAATCCGTTCAGGTTGTTCCTCCTCAAGCACGTCCATGTCCAGATAACGATGCCCGGTAATCCATTCCTCAGATTGCTCCATCGATAGCGCAGTGCTTAATCGCAGGCAGCTCATTCGGTTCGGAAAGATCCTCACCACGCGGGTTCGTCGACGAATCTTCCCATGAAAGCGCTCAAGTCCATTATTTGTCCGCATTATGATGCGGTGCTCCTTTGGCAAGGTGAATACAGCCAGCGTATCCTGAAGCGTTTCTTCCAGCCATTCCACCAGCCCAGAGAATCGTCCTTGCCATCCTTTCATCAACCGCCGAGCTCGACGCCATGATTGCTCCTCATCTGGAGCGTTGAACACATCTCGTAGTCCAGCGTGCACTTCCTCTCGAGCTTTCGCAGTACCTTCCCGCCCGCATTTCTCTGGTAGTGTGTCTGGCAGCGCTGCCAGGTGGCTTTGGGAAGATACTGCCGCATCGCTTTGCGAAGACCTTTATGCTCGTCTGAAGTAATGCATTTCACTTCTCCAGCGTCCAGTCCTCGATCCAGAAGATCCGAGAATACCTCGCTCCAGGTCGCCTCATCCTCTGTGGGCGCCACCAAGACGCTCAGGATCTCCCTGTAGCCGTCCTCTCGAACACCCTTAACCAGCAACACACCGTCGCTTTCTACCTGGCCATCTCCGCGAACATATTCGTAATGCGCGTCCACAACCAGGTAAGGGTTGGCAACATCCAGCGGCCTGGATCGCCACACCGCAAGCTCCTCATCCAACTCCTGTGCCATACTGGAGACCTGGTCTTTGCTGAACTGCACGCCGCATAACTTAGCTTTGCATGCTTCGCGATCGGTGATCTTCTTCACCTTCCGTGTCGATACGCCCTGCAGATAGCTCTCTTGGAGCGCAAGCACCAGTGCTTTCTCGCTGCGCTGGCAGCGTTCGAAGATGTCGGTCGAAAAACGCCCCTGTCGATCGCGTGGCACACGAAGTGTGAGCCGTCCTACCCGAGTGAAGAGCTCCCGATGATAGTAGCCGTTTCGATACCCTTTCCGATCCTGGCTGCGCTCGTATGGCGCCGCTCCAAGGAACTGATGGAACTCCAGGTCCAGCACCTCCTGCAGCAGCCGCTCCAGAAGGTCCCGCATCCATTCATCAAGGTCTTTACCTTCCTTCAAAACTTTTACATGTTGCTCGAGAACGTCTTGCAAGGTATGATTTGTTTGAGACATCGGAACCTCCTTCTGGTTCAAACGGGTTGAGGAGCTCTTCTGGTGTCTCAGTTTATATGACAGTCATCTATTTACACAAAATATCCTACACAATCAGGCGCGATCGTGTTGGAGATTTCGTGGAATTCGATAGTTCATGATTGCTATGTTGTTTTCATCTTTTCTTACAAATCTCACATTAGAAAGGAAGCGCCTTATTAACATATAAAATCGATATCTCGACAATGTTTCGGATTTAAGAATGGAGAAATAATATTCACCCGAAATTTCACAATATGCTTCACCGCTTGCCTAAGTAAGGGCTTGACTCAATGTCTTAATCTTGATCCGTAATCCCAAACAGCACATACTCCTCATTCTCGTAGACTTCCACACACTTTGATAAATCGGATAAATCTATCTGCAATTCCTTGTCTTCTCTCCTTGTAATGAGTAAGTTAGCCTTAATGCCGGATTTCTCTAGAAAATTCATGACGCATTGTGACGACTGTTGCGATACACAGGCTTTCACTTCCCTCATTAACGCTCCCTGTGATAGATATTCTCCAGTCCATTCCGTTCCCCAATGAGCAACCAGTGGAGTGCGTCGACTTAGGTAAGGCAGCCATTCTTGTACGTTATGTTCATCTCCTAGATAGAGGTAATGGGTACCCTCGTATGTGTTCATTCGTACCCACGAGGTCATCGCTAAAAAATCTTCCGAAAGCATGCTGCGCGTCCTCCTTATTCCGGCTAGACCCTGTTTCATGAAAGGGCCTACTACAAGGATAAGAAAGACGGCTGTGACCACCATTTTACTGATAGAGCTTGTTTTTTCCTCATCCACCAAAGATTTACGAATGATATCGACCACCAACACAGCAATCAATATACTCGCCATAATTATTTGGAACCGTTCAGACTCACTCATAGCTAAGAGTGCGGCTATCAGCCAAAATGGTAATAACAAATTCCGCTTTAAAAATGAATATGCAATTGCCAGCGCCGTCATATTCACGAAAAAAGATGGCCACCACGATTGACCGAGAGTCTTATACCAAACAATAAGTTCATTAAGAACCCCCAGCACGTTACCATCCGCTCGTATGAATATGCCTAATGTACCGTGGGTCTCACTTGCGTTGTGAAAAATCTGGAAACCATAGCGTAAACCAACCGTAAGCCACCAGGGCGAAGAAAAGATAAATCCCCCAAACAGGATCGTCGCAAGCGCTTGTATGCGATACCGCTCTAGATGCCAGCCGTCAGCCAGGAAGGCCATAAGGAAAATTCCGATCACCAGGAAGACCATATATGAAAGATGGGACATAGTCGTCAATGCGAGGAATACGGCAGCGACAAGGCCCCATTTCAACCAATGTTCTCGTGAACGATAAGCAAGCAGGGAGAAAGTGGCGCCACACATGGCGAAAACCAGAGCGAGTGCTCTCACCATCCCTGCAGCTGTGGCATGATCGACATAGATTGTTTCGGCCATAGAAATTATGAATGCTGCGATTAAAGCCTTGTAACGCTCCTGCGTAAGGGTTTTAAAAAACCAATAAGCACAGACGATAGCTACTAAAGTAAATAATGGCGGAGCCCAACGCAAATAAGTGAACATTGGAATGCGCAAAATACCTGTAAATAGATGGGCGATGTAAAATCCCACCGGCGGATATGCAAAGGGGAGTCCACCTGACCCGTAGTAAGGCACGAAATCCGGCATTGGGATCATCTGCTCATCAAGGGTTTCTGTCATCAGTGAATACAAGCCAGCGTAGCCAATAGGTTGAGCATTTTGCAGCACATTGGAAATGTACACAATACCAATGACACCAAAGGCGGCCAGTTCAGCCCAATGAGATGATGCATACATAAGCATCGCTTGTTTGCTTCTAAATCTCCAACCCGTTAATCTCACAACAACACCTCTCCTTACTCCGCTTCTGCTTTCAATAAAAGCTTACCGGAGTATACTTCGTTAATCTATTGTTGTAGATAGAGAACATCAGCAAATCGATTGCCTCACCGACAATCCGATCTCAGATTCGATCATTTCGAAGATCCATTATGAGTTACGATTGAGTTCCGATTCAAAGCCCAATTCTGCAGCCACAGGCGTGCGTGCAGCCGCAACGGCAGAACGGGTTCGAGGATCCTTCTCAGGATGTACTTGAAGTAAATCACCGAGAATTTGCTTCCTCCCATCCGCCAATGCACCTTCATCATCTCCGGCCAACATCGATCCGCCGAAGCCAGCGATTTCGCATCACCGTGCAGGCGGAATGCGGCCCACGTGCGAGGCTGGTAACGGATCGCAGAGACGGAGGCGATACGCACCCACAGGTCGTAGTCCATGGCGAAGTAGAAACTGGGATCGAGCGGACCCACCATGCGCCATACGCTGGCGCGGAAGAATGCCGCCTGTTGGGGAATGTGAACGTAGCCGCGGCGCAAGCGCTTGTAATCCGTCTCTGCCGCCGGGAACCAGCCGATGATATTGCCCTCGCCATCGATGTAATCGGCGTTCCCGTATACCATACCGACGTCGGGATGGGTTTGCATGAAAGCCGCGGCTTCCGCGATTGCGCCGGGACGATATACGTCGTCCGAATTGAGCCAGGCGATGATCTCCCCCTTCGCCCGTGCAAAGCCCTTGTTGATGGCGTCCGTCTGTCCTTCATCGGGCTCGGAGGTCCAAAACGCAAGCCGGTCGGCGTACTTCTTGATGATTTCGACGCTGCCGTCCGTCGAACCGCCATCCATGACGATGTATTCGATGCGGGGGTAATCCTGATCGAGGACGGAGCGGATCGTAGCCTCCAGGTATGGGGCCTGATTGAACGAAGGCGTGACGATGGTCACGGTAGGTTTTTCAGCCTGCATGGTTTGTTTTCGCCTCCACAAGAAAATTTAATAACACTCTTGAACGTGCCCCCGCGAGTCTTTCTATCGTCAGACCTAAACCCGATTGGGGGAAATTACTTAACACCTTCCCAAACCGCACGATCAGGCCGATCGTCAGACAAGATTCCACAACCACCTCGATTCAATCTCCACGCGTAGACTTATCATGAACCTCGCTCCGAATTGGGTGGACCTCAACTTCTTTCCTGATATTGGAGATCGATAATCCAATTCTTCCCACACCGATAATGCCGAACAGTGACGTGGTTATATAGAAAATCGCATGAACTGTGAGTGCGATCGCAAAAGCGGTCACGGGGTTGTACTTCGATCCGAAGGGGATCACGAGCGCCTGCTGTCCGACGAATTGAAACACACCCAGATAGCCCGGACTGGACGGAATGAGAAAGGATAATGCCAAGGTGCTTATCATTAAAACCACTTCGAGAATAGTCGGATCGGGCACAAAAGCACGCAGCGTACACCAATACAAGGCAATACTAAAAAGCCAAGAAACGAGGAACCATGCGAGCAAGCGTATCGTGTGTTTCATATCCGAAAAAAGCTTGATAACATCCAATGCTTGCGCCCAAAACGCCAATATCCGTTCTGTGAACTTTCCGGGCATCTTTAAAAGGAGAGAACGGAATAGACGATCCAATCTTGGGTAGAAGCGGACAAACAAAATCAAAAGTATCACGACAACGCCGACCAGCCAGATCAGCAACCTTGCACCCGATAGATATCCGTCGGGGATGATGATTCCGGAGAGTGCGATCAGCAAACCCAAAGTAACGAAAATTACGTCAAGCACGCGTTCAAGAACGACCGAGGTCCCGACCTTGATGATGGAAATCCCACACACTCTAGCCATCACAAGGATACGTGCGATTTCACCCACTCTTAGGGGAAAGATATTGTTGAAAAGGTAACCAATATTTTGAGAGCTAAATGCCTCCCGAAAAGAGCCCTCAGGTTCAAGGATCACGAGCCAGCGTTTTGCACGGGGAAGCAGGGCGAAGATCTGAAGTACCAATGCCGCCGCCAACCATAATAATTCGGCATTTGCCAATGATACAACAAGATCGGATAAGGGCACCTTTCGAACAGCAAAATAAAGAAAAATAATACTAAGTGTTAAGCCTATCCAAATGCGGAGTCTTCCTGCCAATGGTTGTAAATATTTTGGCGTTTTTCTTGGGTTTTCATTTACGGGAGCTTGTTTCTTTACACGTTCATCCGACTCAAGCATCAATGACCATTCCAGTCATAAAGATGAATTTCCTGCGCTAATGCATATATCGCCCCTCGTGTATATCTTGATACTGCCCAACAGCCAGAACGGTTCACCGTCTTTCGAGACGACTCTCGAATTATAAAGCGGATATACACCGGCCAGGTGTGGGCTCCTCGACGGAGGAATTCCCTTTCTGAAAATATTCGATCATCGTCCCACCGGCATTCGGGGAGTCGTGACCGCAGACTTGTCTCCGCATTCCGTTCCAGGAAGAAGGTTGTTCCTCATCGATCGTTAATTGTCCTCGATAAGAAATTTGTAGAGGATGTTCTCCTCGTAGGTTCTTGAAGGTGATGAAGTATAGTACAAATCGTAGGATGTACCGGATAGGATCAGTGGTTCCTGCCTGCGCTGCAAATGCCCGGAAGAAGATTCGATGAAGATAACGTCGGTTGAAGGGACCACACGATAAAGCGGGGCCGGAGACAAGACAGTCGCCGCATTGGCCAGGAATCGTCCCTGTGGGTCGACGATTCTCTCCTGCCAATCAGGGATTAATCGATACACCCTGGGTGGATTTTCCCAATCCGATGGAAACACAAATATTTGATCCAATGCTCTGGGTAGATTCCACGTGTTCGCGCCGATTTGGCGTACTTCCTTCAGTCCTCTCGGATCTACCAGAATG